>JAYUZO010000186.1:0-7650 GCA_043751715.1 Rhodobacterales bacterium
AGCACCGCTGCATCGCGCATCAGATCGCGCGTAACGGAAAACGGCGAACAGGGCGCCACCCCCACCCGCACCATCGCGCCGGGTGCAGCATCATGGAACCGGTCAATCACCCGGATACAATCATCCAGTATCGCCGCCTCCGGTTCCACAAGGCTGTCCGGCGGCAGCCCCCCGGCACTTTCCCCAATGCTCATCGCCCCGCGTGTGGGGTGAAACCGCAGGCCCACCTCACCCGCTGCGGAAATCGTGTCATCCAGCCGCGCGCCGTTCGGAAAAAGATACAGATGGTCCGAGGTCATGCTGCACCCCGAAAGCGCCAGTTCCGCCAGCCCCACCTGTGCGGATACAAACATCTCTTCCGGTCCGAACCGCGACCAGATCGGGTACAGCGTGCGCAACCAGCCAAACAGCAGCGCATCCTGCCCCCCCGGCACCGCCCGCGTCAGCGTCTGGTACAGATGGTGATGCGTGTTCACGAGGCCCGGCGTCACCACGCAGCCCTGCGCCTGAACTACACGGCCCCCCGCCGCCAGGCCTTGCGTGGCCAACCCCGGCCCCACCGCCGCAATCACCCCGCCCCGGATCAACACATCCGCACCCGCAAGCTCGCGCCGCTGCGCATCCATGGTCACCACAACCTGCGCGCCCCGGATCAGAATTTCGGTCATGATTCACCCGCCTGTTCACCCCCTTCGGTGATGCGGATCTGGCATGGCGACAGAAGGGGAGGAAGGACTCAAACCATGCAATGCAACTGCTAGCACGCCTCGCGCGCCAACAGCTATCCCTTTCATCTGTCCAAAATATCCTCGGGGATCGCCCAGTGGTTTGCCATTGGTTCAAGAAACCACTGAGCTGCGGGGGCAGATATCACCTCTGCGGATAGTCTAGAAACTCAGGCCAGCAGCGCCATCGCCGCTGCATGCACCTGCGCATTCGCCGCTGCCAGCACGCGCCCGCCGTTCAGACAGGGCCCGCCATCCCAGCCCGTCACAATGCCGCCCGCCGCTTCAATCACCGCAATCGGGGCCTGCACATCATAGGCCTGCAGACCTGCCTCAATCACCAGATCAATCTGCCCCGCCGCAAGCAGCGCGTAGGCATAGCAATCCGTGCCATAGCGCACCAGCCGCACCTTTGGCACCACCCGCCGGAATGCCGCCCCTTCCTCTGCCGTGCCAACTTCAGGAAATGTCGAAAACAAGATCGCCTGATCCAAGGCCCTTGGCGGCCGCGTCCGCAGCACACGGGCACCCATGGGCCCCACCGTCCGCGCAATCCCAAGGCCGCCCTCAAACCGCTCTCCGATGTAAGGCTGGTCGATCAGGCCGTACAGCACGCCCATCGCATCGCGCACCGATATCAGCACCCCCCATGTCGGCGTGCCGGAAAGGTAGCCCCGCGTGCCATCAATAGGGTCCAGCACCCACGTCAGGCTCGATGTGCCCGCAACCGCTGCGAATTCTTCGCCCAGAATGCCATCCTGCGGGCGGCGGATTGCCAGAATGGCCCGCATCGCCAGTTCACTTTCACGATCGGCCACCGTGACCGGATCAAACCGCACCGTTTCCTTGGTATCCGCCGCAAGGTCCGCTGTGCGGAAATGCGCCAAAGTTGCGATCCGGGCAGCATCGGCCAAGGCATGGGCCGTTGCCACCAGATCATCCCGCACTGCCGCCGATACCCGCATTATTCACCCCCACCTGTTGCCCCGCGCTACCGTTTGCGCGAGGCATGGTCAAGGATCAGCAGGCCAAGGATCAGCGCGTATCAGGCAGCATCGCTTAGGACGCGCGCCAGATCAAACAACCTGCGGCGCTGTGCTTCGGGGATTGCATAATACGACCGCACCAGTTCCAGCGCTTCCTTGTCTGCCAGCAGGTCATGCGCGGGCTTGGCCGCACCTTCACCCTCCGCCAACCCTTCAAAGAAAAAGGCAATCGTCACATCCAGTGATTCCGCAATATCCCACAGCCGCGATGCACTGACCCGGTTCATCCCGGTTTCATATTTCTGAATTTGCTGGAATTTGATCCCAACCTTGTCGGCCAGTTGTTGCTGGGTCATGCCCACCATCCAGCGCCGATGCCGGATTCGCTTGCCCACATGGGCGTCTACTGGATGTTTCATCTGTGCCTCCTCGGCTTTACTCTTCCGCTACAATCTGTAAGCAATTTTCGTGCCAAAATGTGCATTTTGCAGGTTATCCACAAACAACCTGCACGACAGCAGAAAACCTGTCTTTTTAGATATGTCCAATTATACAGGCGAACAAGAAGTTACCGCAAACGGAAACAAATCGCGCCATGGGGGCGAAGGTTAACGATAAGTCGCCTTATGCGTGTTTTCTGTTATGCAATGCAAAACGCAATAAACGGTCTGCAATTTTTGCATTTTGCAACAGCTCTTATGCGGCCAATGCTTTGGATGCCCGCTGCCCATAGCCATCGCGGATCAGATTTGCTAACGCAATGTGCGGTTTGCGCGTGGCGGCCTGCGCGACATACAGGTTCACGCGCTTTGTGGGCAACGTCGGCAGCACACCCCCATGCGCGATCTGTTCCAGCGTTGCGGACTCGGTGCCGGCCAAAACCGTATGCACGGCCATATCAGCCATGATGCAGGCCTCAACTGCGCGGGAACTGTCGCTTTCAACGGCCATGGTCCAATCCACCCCATGGCCTTCCAATGCCGCCTGCACCCCCTGACGAAACGCACACCGGTGTTCAAACGCCAATGGCAATGGCCGCGATTTCCACGCATGCCCCCCCGGTGCCCCCACCCAGACCAATGGCAATGTCGCCAGCGTTTCGCCTTGCGCGCCCACCTCATCTTCCGTCGTCAGCACCATATCGCATTCACCGCGCGCAAACTGATCACGCAGCACCGTGGTGAATGATGACAGCAACTGCACCCGCATGCGCGGAAAATCCCGCGCAAACTGGCGCAGGACGGCGGGGATCACTGGAAACACAATGTCATGCGGCACGCCCAGCGTGATCATGCCATCAAATTCTGCATGGGTCAGCCGAGCCAGCGCCTCATCGTTCAGCGCCAGCATCTGCCGCGCATAGCCCAGCAGTTGTTCACCCGATGCCGTCAGTGACACCCGCCGCGCTGACCGGTCCAGCAGTTGCACCTGCAACATGTCCTCCAGCCGCTTGATCTGCATCGACACCGCCGATTGCGTCAGGTTCAGCGATGCCGCCGCCCGCGTCACCCCGCCTGCATCAGCGATCGCCAGAAACGACCGCAGGGCCGTCAGGTCCAGATTGCGCAACATATCACACCTCGTGATGTATCAGTTCAAAAGCATTCGTTTCACAAATCTGACACGGAGTGGCATTAAGATCAACATCCGTGATGCAGTTTTCCATCATATCACCAAATCAGAGGCTATCATGAACGCACATGTCATCACCCGCCCCGCAACGACCCACCGCCGCACCCTTGTGCAGCGCATTCTGCTGGCGCTTGCGCAGCACCGTCAGCGGCAACATCTGGGCCGGCTTGATGCACATATGCTGCGCGATATCGGCATGACCGCAGCGCAAGCGCAGGCCGAGGCTGCGCGGCCAATCTGGGATGCGCCCGCCTCATGGGTGCAGACGCGGCGCTGAAGATGGCGGCATGGCACCTGCGCTGATGATTTTACACAGGTTTTCTGCCGGAAATCCTTGAAAACCCGCCCAGCTATGCCAATATCTGTGCATGAAGGCGAAAGGGGTGCGCCCCTCTGCCGAAAACAGGGTCATATACCGGAGGTTTCTGATGGCTGAGTATCAAACGTTCGACCGCGCCCGTTCGGGCGTAGGTATGGCGGAAATCCACGAAGGGCTGCGCGCCCACATGAACAAGGTGTACGGGCTGATGTCCGTGGCCATGCTGATCACCGGTGCGGCCGCATGGGCCATCGCCGGCCTTGCCACCACCACCGATCCGTCGCTTGCAGTGGCACAGCTTTCCAACGGCAAGATGCTGACCGCCTTTGGCGAAATGATCTACGGCTCTGCCCTGCGGTGGGTCATCATGTTTGCGCCACTTGCCGTTGTCATCGGCCTGACTGCCATGATCAACCGCATGTCATCGGCCACGGCACAACTGGTGTTTTACGTCTATGCCACGCTGGTTGGTCTGTCGCTTAGCTCGATCTTTCTGGTCTTCACCGGCGCGTCCATCGCATCAACCTTCCTTGTGACCGCCATCGCCTTTGCGTCGCTGTCGCTGTGGGGCTATGTGACCAAGCGCGATCTATCGGGCATGGGTACGTTCCTGATGATGGGTCTGGTTGGCCTGCTGGTGGCAATGATCGCCAACATGTTCATTCAGTCGTCAGGCCTGGCCATGGCCATCCCGTTCATCGGTGTGCTGATCTTTGCGGGCCTTACCGCCTATGACACGCAGCGCATCAAGACTGATTATCTGGCCCACGCACAGGCGATGGACAGCGAATGGCTGGGCAAGTCGGCGATCATGGGCGCGCTGAACCTGTATCTGGATTTCATCAACATGTTCGTGTTCCTGCTGCAGTTCATGGGCAACCGCGAATAACAGCCCCACCACAGCGGCACAGGGCCGGGGGAAACTCCGGCCCTTTTGCTATGTGAATACCATGCTCATCGCGACCGCCGGAAAATCAATGCCCGGCCGCAACGGCACTGTCACCCGCGCCTGCGCCACAAAGCCAAGGCTTGCATAAAACCGCTCTGCCGTCAGCGTGGACAGGCATTCCATCTGCGCTACCCCTGCGTTGCGCGCATCTGCCAGCACAGCGCCCATCAGCGCGCCGCCAATACCCTGCCGCTGATGCCGCCAGTCCGTGACCACATGCCGGATATGCCCCGCACCCGTACTGGCCGCGCCACCCCCCGGCGCCCCCATGCTCCACCCGCCCGCACCCAGCACCTGCCCCGCCTTCAGCGCCAGAAAATATCGCCCCGACGTTACCAATTCCGGTTGCGCGCGGGCGATGATCGGTAGCGCCGTCACCAGCACCGACGGCGCATAGTCGGCGGCCAGCAGTCGGGAGTAACTGTCTGCCAGCAGCCGGTCGACAGCGGCAAGGTCAGACCACGTGGCGGGGCGAATGGTCAGCGTCATGATCGGGAAAATGGCGCAGGGGCCGCAAAATGCCATAGCGCAAATGCAAAAGGCCGCACCCGAAGGCGCGGCCTGTCATGCCACGTCAGGCCAGATCCTACTTGATCTTGCCTTCCTTGTATTCCACGTGCTGCCGCTTGACCGGGTCATACTTGTTGACCGTCATCTTTTCAGTCATCGTGCGTGCGTTCTTTTTGGTCACATAAAAGTGGCCGGTGCCAGCGGTCGAATTCAGCCGGATCTTGATGGTTGCCGGTTTGGCCATGGTTGCTACTCCTGCGTCGGGATCGGCGCACCGCCCCGCGAAATTCTTGAAGCCTGCCTTTTACGGATGGCACCGGCAGAGTCAACCGCCAAACGCATCGCCCACCCCACCTTTTGCACCAACCGGCCCGCCCATCACACTTTCCGCTTGCCTGCCAGAAGGCCCCAGCCCCGCGCCCGCAACAGATCACCCGGCTGCCTTACCAGTTTTCTCTTTGCGCAAATACGCATCCACCCGTGCCATCGGGCACGGTATCACAGGCAGGATTGCGCGGATGGCCTGTAAGCCGGGTTCTGTCCGGGGTCTTGCGACCCTTGGATGACCATTCCTCTGCCAACCGTGTTACCACGGCGGTCAAGCTGCCAACCCGGGCCTCTGGGCTGAAACATCCCTGCGGCGGTATCACGGGCTTGCGCCCTGACCAGCCCGCGAAAAGGCCCCTATTCGGCATTGCTCCGGGTGGGGCTTGCCATACCGTTCCGGTTAC
This sequence comes from Rhodobacterales bacterium, assembly GCA_043751715.1. Lineage (GTDB taxonomy): Bacteria > Pseudomonadota > Alphaproteobacteria > Rhodobacterales > Rhodobacteraceae > JAAFHS01. The sequence goes on from JAYUZO010000186.1 coordinate 5,853, forward strand.
CCGGCCCGTGGTGGGCTCTTACCCCACCGTTTCACCGTTACCGTGGCGCATGTCGCAGACAATCCTGCAACACCACGGCAGTCTCTTCTCTGTGGCGCTTTCCCTGGGGTTACCCCCGCCGGGCATTACCCGGCACCCTGTCTTCATGGAGCCCGGACTTTCCTCGAAATGCTTGCGCACCCCGCGGTCATCCAGCCATCCGCGCGACAGGCGCAATAGGCGCAAACGCACCATACATCAACCCCCTTGCCATCGCGCGCGCGCACCTTCATCACCGCGCCCATGGCAGATCCTGATCTTGTCGCGCCCCGCGATCGTCTGACCTTTTATGATCGGCAGCAAATCACCCTGCCCCGCGCCGTCACGCCGTCTGAGGCGTGGACGCGCATCATGGCCAACCCTTTGCCGCTGCTGGGCACAGCCTTCCGCCTGCGCGATGCCATTGCCGCACGCTTTGGCGTGCGGCGGATTGGCGGGTTCAGCACAGGGGCGGTGGGCCAGCCGCAGGTGGGTGACATGCTTGATTTCTTTGTGGTCGAACGCAGTGATCCTGATGCACTGACGCTGACAGATCGTGACCGGCATCTGGATGTGATGATTGCCGTGGTCAGCCACGGGTGCGATTTTTCAATCACCGCATCGGTCATCACGCATAACCGGTTTGGCCGCGTCTACATGTGGCCCGTCGGCCCGGTGCATCGCCTGATCGTGCGCGCCATGCTGCGCCGATTGCGGCGGGATATTGCGGCGCAAGGTTGACCTTGTCTGATCTGGTCTAGGATCAGCGGACGTTTCAAGGAAATTGCGCCCCGGTTCGGTCCGCCGCAAACCGCCCGGCCAGATCAGCCATCATCCCTGCGTCCACCTCGTCCAGCGGCCCTGTCGCCCATGGCCGGAACCGCAGCCGAAACGCCCGCAGGATCAGCGCATCGTCCATGTCCGGATACCCGAACCGGCACGCCGCAGCGATGAAATCGCGCGGTTGACCCGGTTCGGTTGCTGTGGGCCACACCGACAGCCCCATCAACGCCAGCCTGCGCCAGTCAAACCGCGCACCGGGGTCAGCCTTGCGGTCGGGCGCCATGTCGGAATGCCCGATCACCCCCGCAGGCCCGATGCCCCACCGTGCCATCACGCCCGCAAGCACCCCTTCCAGTGCCACCACCTGCGCATGCGCAAAGGGTTGCGCGCCATCATTGGCCAGTTCAATCCCGATGGACCGCGAATTGATATCACCCTGCCCGCCCCATGTGCCCGCCCCCGCATGCCAGGCACGCTTGGCCTCGGGCACCAGCGACAGCACCGTGCCATCAACATCAATCAGGTAATGCGCTGATACCTCAGTGCCCGGATCGCACAGCCGCGCGCAGGCCGCAGCGCAGCTTTCCATCGCCGTATAGTGGATGACCACAAGTGCGGGCGTCAGCCCACCGCGCCTGTCACCAAAGTTTGGCGACAGCACGCGAGGTCAGTTCTGCCCCGCGCGGAACGGGCGCGGGTCCCACGCGCAGGCAAACCCATCGCCATCCGGGTCCACGCCCAACCGGTCACGGTCAGGCCCGCCACGTTCAAGAAACGCCTGCTGCGCCAGATCGGGGCTGGGGAATTTTGCACAGGCGCGTTCCGGGTTCGACCCGAAACCACCCCGTTGATATTGCGGCTGCCCCACGCCATGCGTTGTGGCAAGCGCATAGGCCACAATGTTCGGCCCCGTATCTGACGGGCGCTGTGGCAGGTCGGTTGGCTGGATCTGTTCGTATTGCGACCGGTTGCGCGCAATGCGTTCTGCATCGCTTTG
>JAYUZO010000187.1:0-2493 GCA_043751715.1 Rhodobacterales bacterium
TTTTTGCTTCTTCTGCGTAAATCGTGGTTGCCTCAAACCCGATGAAGGCCGCAAAGCAGAACAGGGTACCAATTGACGGCGTGCCCGGTGTGATCTGGCTCCATGCAAATGGTTGCTGGTTCAGGCCCGCATCACCGCCTGCAATCAGGATTGCCACGTCCAGCACCAGCACAATGGCGAATTCCGCCAGCACCAGCAGCATCAGCACCTTGGCCAACAGGTCAATCTGCCGGTACCCGAGAATGGCCATCAGGGCCGCAGCACCGCCAATCCGCCCGCCAAGGCCTGCTGCCGCAAAGGCGTAAAAGGCACTGGCGTTTTTCACGTGGCGCGACATGGCCACCTGCTTTCGTCTGATGGCCGAAATGGAAAAACGCGGGCTGGTGGAACAGGTATGCCACAGCCGCGAATATCGTCTTGGCCCAGCCATCCTGCGCCTTGCCTGTATGCGTGAGGCGGCCGTGCCCAGGCGGGATGCGGCCATGCCGGTGCTGCAGGCGGTTGCCCGCGCCACTGGCGAAACCGCGCATCTTTCGCATCTGGTGGGCGGCACGCTGCATACGCTGGCCTTTGCCTATTCACCCCAGCACGGGGTGCGGGTGATGATGGATGATGCCGATGTGCTGCCGTTTCATGCCACGGCATAAGGTGCTGCCGTCATGGCCTTTTTGCCAGCACCCGAAACGGCACGAATCCTGTCCGCCTCATTGCCACCGCGCACAGCAGTCAGCACGACCGGGGCGGTGGTGAAAGCCCGCATTGCGGCACTGCAGACCCAAGGCCGGACCGAGGCCCTGTCAACGTTCAAAGACGGCGTGCAGGGCTTTGCCGTGCCCCGGTTCAACGCCCAGTCACACCCTGTCGGCGCGGTGGCCGTGGCTGCTGCCATGCCCCAGATGAACGCCCCATTACGCGCCACGATCACCACACAGCTGACCCGCGCGGGGGCCGAAATCAACGCGCTGTGGGGTGGCAGTGTGCCGCCCACCCTTGAAACCCAGTTGCGCGCCCTGCGCCAAGCCGGAGGCAGATCATGAAGGACGAAAACTATCTCAAGGCCAACAATGCGCGCAGCGTGTGGCACCCGATGGCGGCACCGTCTGACAACCTGAAAAACCCGCCCACCATCATTGCTGGCGCATCCGGCACGCAGAGCACCGATGTGGATGGGCACACGGTGGTCGACCGCGTGGGTGGTTTGTGGAACGTGAACCTGGGTTATTCCTGCACGCCGGTGAAAGCCGCGATCACGGCGCAACTGGACCGCTTGCCATATTATTCAATCTTTCAAGGCACTTTGAATGATGCGGTGATTGAGCTGTCTGAGGAATTGCGCATGTTTTTTGAACCCGATGGCCTGACGCGGGCGTTCTATCCCTCGGGCGGCGGGGACAGTGTGGAGACGGCACTGCGCCTTGCGCGTCAGTATCATAAAATCCAAGGAGAGGCGGGGTGGACAAAATTCCTTTCGCTGAAAAAGGGCTGTCACGGCATGCATATCGGTGGCGCATCGGTCAACGGTAATGCCAATTTCCGCGCAGCTTATGCGCCGCTGTTGCCGGGATATTTCCACATTCCCGCCCCCTATACCTATCGCAATCCGTTCAACGAAGCTGACCCCGCGCGCCTTGCGCAGCTTTTCCTGCAGGCGCTGGGGGATGAGATTGCCTTTCAGACGCCGGGCACCATTGCGGCGTTTATCATGGAACCGATCCTGCGCGCGGGCGGGGTGATTGTGCCGCATGCATCCTTTATGCCGGGGGTGGAGCGGATCTGCCGTAAACACGGAATCCTGCTGATTGCAGATGAGGTGATCACGGCGTTCGGGCGCAAAGGCGCATGGACGGGCAGCAGGCTGTGGGGGGTCAAACCGGATTTTACCTGCACGGCAAAAGCCACTACAAACGGCTGTTTTCCCATTGGGGCCGTTATGATAGCCGAATTCGTGGCACAGGTGGGGGCCGCGGCGGCGCTGGCGTGTTTGCGCAAAACGCAGCGCATCGACGTGCGGCCGAATGCAGTGGCGCGGGGGGGGGGCAGTTGTTTGCGGGGTTGCAGGCCTTGCAATCGCGGTTTGCGGTGATGTGCGGGGTGGGCGGGGACTGATGCTGGCGGTGAAACTGGTAGCAAACCGCGAAACGAAAGCGCCGATTGACAGGGCTGTTCCGATGAAAGTTCAAAAGCGGGCTTACAAGGCGGGGGCGATGGTGCGGGTATCGGGGAACACCGTCATCATCTTACCTCCGCTGGTGATGACGGTGGAAGATGCGGATATGATCTTGAATGCCCTGAAGGCCGGGCTGGCGGCAATCTGACCCTGGATCTGTAGGATGGGCAATCTGCCCATCCTCTACCCCCGTTTCATACCCCAGGCACATGCAGCACGATGCCATCAAGGACTGCCGTCATTTTGATCTGACAAGACAGGCGGCTGGTGTCGGTCCGCGCGGCCTCGGTTGCGTCCAGCATTGCATCATCAAAATCACTGGGGCC
>JAYUZO010000188.1:0-1670 GCA_043751715.1 Rhodobacterales bacterium
GTTGCGCAGTATTACGACAAGGCGCATCTGGTGCCGTTTGGTGAATACATCCCGTTTGGCGATGTGGCCTATGATCTGTTCGGGTTGCAGGCCTTTGCCAGCCAGTTGGGGCGGGGCTATACGCCGGGGGCGGGGCCCGCGGTGATGGATCTGGGGCCGGAACTGGGCGTGATCCTGCCGCTGATCTGTTATGAGGCGATCTTTCCGGCGGCGCTGAACGCGGCACCGGCGCGCGCGGACTGGATATTGCAGATCACCAATGACGCGTGGTTTGGCACCTTGACCGGGCCATGGCAGCACGCGGCACAGGTGCGGTTCCGGGCGATTGAACAGGGGTTGCCGGTGGTGCGGGTGGCCAATACCGGCGTGACGGCGGTGTATGATGCGCATGGGCAACTGGTGGATGGCATGGGGCTGACGTTCAAGGCGACCGGCACGCCGATCAACGCGCTGACGCTGCCATTTGGCGCGGCAGGGGCGCTGGATGTGCCGTTCATTCCGGGTGCCTTGCCGCCGACACCCTACAGCCGCTGGGGCGAATGGCCGTTCATGCTGGTGCTGGCCGCCGGTGTGGGCTTGGCGGCAGTTGGGCGACGCCGCCTGCGCGCGTCGCCCTGACAGTGGGCCGCTTCTACGGCGGACGGATGCGGTCAGTAGATTGTCATGACGGATTCACCCAAAGCCATTGCCCCGGCATACCGGGCCTGTGGCATCTGTTGTAACGGGTGGTACCGCGCGGCCTGAATATCGCGAAAGCGCCGCTCCAGCCCAGAGGCGCGGTAAAAGCCTGCACCGCCTGCAAGCTCCATCGCCAGTTCGACGGTATGGATGGCATGGGTCGCAACCAGCGACTTGCACATCATCACCTCATTCACGCTTTCGGCGGACGGGGCATTGCATTCAGCCGCTGCAATCATGGCGGCATGCGCCAGTTGTGCCGCGCGCAATGCCGTGTCCATGCGGCCTGCAAGTTGCATCAGATCGGCGGTGACCGGCCTGCGCCGTACAAGATCAAGCGCCAGATCACGCGCGCTTTCGGCAACGCCGATATAGACCGCATAGATCAGGGGCATGGCGATGGTGGCAATGATCTGGAACAACGGGTGCCATTCCGCCGCCTTGCGTTTCAGGGCGATGGCGGCATCAGGCACGAACAAATTGTCAATGATCACGTCATGCGACCCGGTCCCGCGCATGCCCAGACTGCGCCAGGTTTCATTGATCCGCACCTCGGGCGCTGTCATGGACGCGCCGAAATGCAGCACGTAATCCTGACCGTCTTCGGCATAAACAGCACCCGTCATCAACAGATCACCGGCCGGTGCGCCCGAGGTAAAGACCTTGCGTGCCGACACGCGGTAGCCGCCATCGACCTTGTGGGCGGTACCAGACCCGCCAATCCAGTCTGACCCGCCACTGGACAACAGGATGATCCGGTCAGCGGCAATCCGGCGCAACAACGGTTCGGTCGCGGCAATCTTTTGATGCCGCCAGCGCCAGGCGGGTACGGCCACTTGATGGGTGTGCATGGCAAAGGCCAGCGCGGTTGACCCGCAGGCAGCCCCCAGAATGCGCAACATGTCGGCCAGTTCGCGCACCTCGGCCCCGCCACCACCCAAGGCGGTGGGCACGCCGGCCGCGATCAGACCTGCATTGCGCAACAGATCATA
>JAYUZO010000189.1:0-2518 GCA_043751715.1 Rhodobacterales bacterium
GCCACGCAGAACACCGCCACCCCCAACAGCAGCGTAATCCACGCAAACGGCCCCCCTGCCGACAGCAGGAACAGGTCACTGAAATTCGCGGGCGTCCCCGCCTGTTCCGCCGCCAGCACCAGCGCCGTCGCAAACAGCCCCAGCGCAATCATCGCCATGGCAAACGGCACCTTGAACCGCAGCCAGAATATCAGCACCGCAAAGGTCGTCAGCGCAATCGGCACCGGCAGGCTGGAAAATTCCTGTTGCGCCAGCATGAACGGCTGCGCGAATTGCGCAAACAGCCCCGCCGCCGCACAGCCCGCAAACATCACCGACAGCGCAATCGCAGGGGCCACCATCCGCCTACGGCGCACGAAATATTCCGACAGCAGCCACAGGATGCCCACGCCAATCAGCGCCGCAACAAACGTCCGCGTTGGCAGGTCAGCATAGCCCACCGCCACCCAGATGCCCGCCACCCCCGCATACCCCAGCGCCAGAATCCCCAGCCCCACCACGATGAAAATCTCGTTAAAGCCTTTGAACAGCTCAAACGGCTCATCCCCCGGCGTCAGGTTTTCCCGCGCCCCCGCCCGGCTATGCGCCAGCGCCGACAATGACGCAGCCTGCGCCTCAGTCACAATTCCCGCCGCTACTCCGGCGCGTAAATCATCAGGTGTCATGGGCAAGATCACCGTTAATGCAGGGTTAACTGGTGAACAGATAAGAGGTTTAGGAAGGCAAACCAAGGTAGGAAAGACCGTATTGACAATTTGTATATACGATGCTAGATAGCCATTACTTTGCTTGCATAGGACGTGCGACCGAAGACCGCCGAAGAAATCTTGGGGTCGCACATGAGCAAGCTTGAGTTTGAATGGGACGAAGGAAAGCGTAACAGCACCATCGAGAAGCATAAGATCGACTTCATCGATGCAGTCGAAATATTTGGCGGCACGGTGCTCATCCTTCCTGGAATAAGCGAAATCGAAAGCCGTCAGATGGCCATTGCACCTCTTGGCAAGAAGATGATCGCGGTTGTGTTCACAGTGCGTGGAGAGATTGTCCGTATAATCACTGCAAGGACAGCGCGAAAAAATGAGCGAGAGCAATATGAAAGGCTATACCCTCGAACAGATCAGGGCAATGAAGGGTCAAACTGATTGGGAAGCCCTGAAGAAGCAGGGTGATTTCGAAGGCCCTGATGAGGATGATTTCGAGGTGGATTGGTCCCGCGCCGTCATGGTCGACAACTACCTGAAAAAGCCCATCTCCCTTCGGCTTGACCCCGATGTGCTGGAATTCTTCAAAGGCGAAGGTCCCGGTTACCAAACCAGAATCAACGCCGTGCTGCGCAGCTACATGCAGGCCCGCAAGGTGATCAAGCAGACCTGATCACCTCAACCGTAAGTTTGCCATTGGTAAACACGCAGATATCCGCCGCAATCGCCATCGCCTGCCGCGCCACGTCCTCGGCCCCCAGATCCGTGCTCATCAGCCCCCGCGCCGCTGCCAATGCGAAATTCCCACCCGACCCGATCGCCGCCACATCATGCTCTGGTTCCAGCACGTCGCCCGCGCCCGTCACCACAAACAGATCGCGCCCGTCCGTTACAATCAGCATCGCCTCAAGGTTGCGCAGATATTTGTCCATGCGCCAATCCTTGGCAAGGTCCACACAGGCCCGCGCCAATTGCCCCGGTGCCGCCTCCAGCTTTTTCTCCAGCCGCTCCAGCAGCGTGAACGCATCGGCGGTTGACCCCGCAAATCCCACCACCACATCACGCCCCCCGGGTGACAGACGCCGCACCTTGCGCGCCGTGCCCTTCATCACCGTGTTGCCCACGCTGACCTGCCCGTCACCCGCCACCACCACCATCCCACCCCGACGCACCGCGAGGATCGTCGTACCATGCCATCCGGGAAATTTATCATCCGCCATGCGCGTCTCCTTGATTGCAAAACCATATGGCCACAGCGGGCCACAGGCGCAAGCAGGCGCGATTCGCGCCACCGCGTTAACCTTTGCGTGGCAGCGTTTCGTCGGGGTGGTTTCTGGCTTTGATATGGCCCAATGCCATACCATTAACTTTTCAGAAACCCGGCAATTAACACAGCGCCCGCAAGGGGTTACAGACCGCAGCCGCGCGCCAAACGAAAATGGGCCCCGCAGGGCCCATACCGTAAAACCCGCCTCTGACCACCGGTCAGATGGCCGATTGAATCCAGGTCGCCAGTGCGGCCTTGGGTGCAGCACCCGTCTTGTTCGACACAACCTGCCCGTCCTTGAACATGAACAGCGCCGGAATGCCGCGCACACCCAGCACAGCCGGGCTGTCGGGGTTTTCGTCCACGTTGACCTTTACAATCTTGACCTTGCCTGCATATTCAGCAGCCAACTCTTCCAAAGCCGGGCCAATCTGCATGCACGGCCCACACCAGGGCGCCCAGAAATCAACCACAACAGGCACGGTGGACTGGCGCACTTCTGCGTCAAACGTGGCATCGGTAACAGCAACAGTCGCATTGCCCATGG
>JAYUZO010000190.1:0-6647 GCA_043751715.1 Rhodobacterales bacterium
GATCATGGTGCGCTGATTGTGCATGGCCATACGGTGGTGGAGGCCCCCACGCATTACGGCAACCGGTTGAATATTGACGTGGGCGCAGGGTATGGCGGGCCGGTCACAGCCGTAGCGATTGACGGGTTGGATGTGTTTCATCTGACCGCTACGGGGCGCGTGCCGCTTCTGCCTGTTCAGGCCTTGCCGATGGCCCGGCGACATCCCACTTAAGGGATTGTAGGCTGAAGGCTTTCGTGCCGCAATCGGGCGGGCCTTTCGGTGCTTTGAACAAAGGAGAGACCCGATGAACCTTGAGCAGTTCACGGAGAGGTCACGCGGGTTTTTGAACGCCGCGCAGACCATTGCAATGCGGGAAAGCCATCAGCGGCTGACGCCCGAGCATCTGCTGCAGGCATTGATGGATGATGATCAGGGCCTCGCATCCAACCTGATAAAGCGCGCGGGGGGTGAGCCTGCGCGGGTGGTGGAAAGCCTGCGGCTGGCGATGGCCAAGCTGCCGAAGGTTTCGGGTGACGCACAGCCCTTCATGGACCCCGGATTGGTGCGCGTGCTGGATGAGGCGGGAAAGCTGGCGAAAAAGGCGGGTGATGCCTTTGTGCCGGTGGAACGGATTCTGATGGCGCTGGCCATGGTGACGGGGCGTGCGAAAGACGCGCTGGTGGCGGGGGCTGTGACGCCACAGGGGCTGAACACGGCGATCAATGATGTGCGCAAGGGGCGCACGGCGGACAGCGCGAATGCCGAAGCGGGCTATGACGCGCTGAAGAAATACGCGCGCGATCTGACTGAGGCAGCGCGCGACGGCAAGATCGACCCGATCATCGGGCGGGATGAGGAAATCCGCCGCACGATGCAGGTGCTGTCACGCCGCACCAAGAACAACCCGGTGCTGATTGGTGAGCCGGGCGTGGGCAAGACGGCGATTGCCGAGGGCCTTGCCTTGCGCATCATCAACGGGGATGTGCCGGAAAGTTTGCGCAACAAGCGCCTGATGGCGCTGGATATGGGGGCGCTGATTGCCGGCACGAAGTATCGGGGCGAATTTGAGGAACGCCTGAAGGCGATTTTGGGTGAGATTGAAGCGGCGGCAGGTGAAGTGATCCTGTTCGTGGATGAAATGCACACGCTGGTGGGGGCGGGCAAATCCGAAGGGGCGATGGATGCGGCGAACCTGATCAAGCCAGCCCTTGCGCGGGGCGAATTGCACTGCGTGGGGGCGACGACCCTGGATGAATACCGAAAGCATGTGGAAAAGGACGCGGCATTGGCGCGGCGCTTTCAGCCGGTGTTTGTAAGTGAGCCGACGGTCGAGGATACGATTTCCATCCTGCGCGGGATCAAGGAAAAGTACGAACTGCATCACGGGGTGCGGATCACTGACAGCGCATTGGTGGCGGCGGCGACGCTAAGCCACCGCTATATCACGGACCGGTTTCTGCCGGACAAGGCGATTGACCTGATGGATGAGGCGGCCAGCCGCTTGCGGATGGAAGTGGACAGCAAGCCGGAGGATCTGGATGCGCTGGACCGGCAGATTTTGCAGGCGCAGATCGAGGCGGAGGCACTGAAGAAAGAGGATGACGCGGCAAGCGTGGACCGGCTTGCCAAGCTGGAAAAGGAACTGTCGGGCCTGATCGAGCGGTCAACAGAAATGACGGCACTTTGGCAGGCAGAGCGTGACAGCCTTGAGGCTGCGCGGGGCCTGAAAGGCGCGTTGGAACAGGCGCGGGCGGAATTGGAAACCGCCAAGCGTGACGGCGATTTCGCCAAGGCAGGTGAGTTGCAATACGGGCGCATTCCGGGGCTGGAAAAACAGCTGGTGGAGGCCGAGGTGCGCGACGGGCAGGCGATAGTATCCGAGGCGGTGCGGCCCGAACAGATTGCGGAAGTGGTGGAACGCTGGACGGGTATTCCGACAACCAAGATGCTGGAAGGCGAGCGAGAAAAACTGCTGCGGATGGAAGACGAACTTGGCAAGCGTGTGGTGGGGCAGGGCCAAGCGCTGACGGCGGTGGCCAATGCGGTGCGGCGGGCGCGGGCGGGGTTGAATGATGAGAACCGCCCGCTGGGCAGCTTTCTGTTTCTGGGGCCAACGGGTGTGGGCAAGACGGAACTGACCAAGGCAGTGGCGGCCTATCTGTTTGATGATGATCAGGCGATGGTGCGCATCGACATGAGCGAGTTTATGGAAAAGCACAGCGTTTCGCGCCTGATCGGGGCACCGCCGGGCTATGTGGGCTATGACGAAGGCGGGGTGCTGACCGAGGCCGTGCGGCGCAGACCCTATCAGGTGGTGCTGTTTGATGAGGTGGAAAAGGCGCATCCGGATGTGTTCAACGTGCTGTTGCAGGTGCTGGATGATGGCCAGCTGACGGATGGGCAGGGCCGCCGGGTGGATTTCAAGCAGACGCTGATCGTGCTGACCAGCAACCTTGGGTCGCGGGCCTTGTCGGAACTGCCGGAAGGGGCGGATACGGCATTGGCGCGGCGCGAGGTGGAAGACGCGGTGCGCGCACATTTCCGCCCCGAATTCCTGAACCGTCTGGATGAACAGGTGATCTTTGAACGGCTGGACCGCGCCGACATGGGGGCCATCGTGGATATTCAGATCAGGCGGCTGGAGGCGCGGCTGGCGGGGCGCAAGATCATTCTGCAGCTTGATCAGGTCGCGCGGCAATGGCTGGCCGATGAAGGCTATGATCCGGTGTTCGGCGCGCGGCCCTTGAAGCGGGTGATCCAGCGTCACCTGCAAGACCCGCTGGCGGAAATGATCCTGTCGGGTGATGTGCTGGATGGGGCGACGGTTGTGGTGGGGGCAGGGCCGGATGGGCTGATGATTGGTGACCGGGTCAGTGCCAGCCGCCGCCAGCGCCCACCCGAAGCAGTGGTGCATTGAAAGCAGGATGCGCGGCCGTCCGATGTGGGCGGCCGCGCAAAAGGTTTCACATCGCGATATCAGATCAGGATGCGCGCTTCATCCTCGGTTGGCAGGCGGCCTTGCGGGGTAAGGCGGTCTACGGCGGCGGGAAGCACGGCTGACAGCCGGATCAGCAGTTCATCGCGCGAAAGGCCGGTCTTGTGGACCAGATCAGCCAGCGTTTCATCGTCCAGCACGTCGTGCAGGTCTTCGCTGCCCATTGCACTGTTCGGGCCCGTTCCCACCCAACTTTGGGCGCGGGCAGACTGGACCGGGTTGGCAAAGCGGCCAAGAAGTTCGGCCAGACCAGCGACAAGCCCGCCGTTCCCCGTCCCGTTTCCCGTCAGCATGCCGCGCAGATTGTCGATGATGCCCGCCAAAGCCGTATCCCCAACCGCCGATGATTGCGGCAACTGGAACGGGCTGTCATCGGTGGGCAAGTGGCTGACGGGCTGATCAGACGCTGATGCACCTTGCATCATCCCTGTCAGCTTGTCCCGGTTCTGATAGCCTGCAACGGCCAGAAGGCCAAGCAGCGCCACCATGGAAGGGCTTCCTTTGGTCATATCAAATCTCCTGCAGGGTGGCTGGCATCAGGCGCGGCGGCGGATCAGGCCGAACACGAACAGAACGACAACTGCACCAACGACGGCGCCGATCAGGCCAACACCATCATAGGCGCTGTACCAGCCAAGTTCCTGGCCAAGAAATGTTGCGACGAATGCGCCAACAATCCCCAGTATTGTGGTCATGATGAAACCGGATGGCTCGTTGCTGCCCGGCATGATGAATTTCGCGATGACACCGGCCACAAAGCCGATGATGATTGTCCAGATGATACCCATGATTGTCCCCTTGCGTGGTTGTCTTGCGACGTTCCAAAGACAACGGGATGGGGTGGAAACGGTTCCATTGCATGGCAATGAAAAAGGGGGCGGTGTGACCCGCCCCCTTTTCCACCGTCAAAGACGATTGACCAATTACATCGGCGGCAGGATCACTGCGTCGATGACATGGATCACGCCGTTGGTTGCGACGATGTCGGCGGCGGTGATGTTCGCACCGTTCACCTTGGCCCCGCCCTCCAGCGTGATTGTCACTTCGGCGCCGTTCACGGTGGCGGCCATCATGCCTTCGGTCAGGTCGGTCGACATGACTTTGCCGGGCACGACGTGATAGGTGAGCACTGCAATCAGCTTGTCTTTGTTTTCGGGCAACAGCAGGCTTTCAACAGTGCCGGCGGGCAGGGCTGCAAACGCATCATCCGTGGGCGCGAATACGGTGAACGGGCCTTCGCCCTTCAGCGTTTCCACCAGACCGGCTGCGGTCAGCGCGGCTGCCAGCGTGTTGAAGGTGCCTGCACCGACGGCGGTGTCGACAATGTCTTTGTCCTGCGCGAAGGCGGGCATTGCAAAAAACGATGCTGCTGCGGTCAGGGCGATAAAGGTTCTGCGGATCATTGGTGTCACTCCCGTTTGATCTGAAAGCCGTTGTTGGCTGCCCGTTATATGGGGCGGCAGATGATATGGATGAGTGGCAAAATCTGGTGAACGGGTGTTGCCCGCGTGGCCAAGCGCACTAAGCCCGCGCTGCTTTACAGATCAAATCACCATGGTGTGACCGAACGTCAGCCAGCGTGTGCAAGTGTTACAAGTGATATTGCAGGGTTTCGCATTTGCGTGATGGGGTGAACGGAAGGCGCGATCAATGCGTAGGTGTGATATAGGGTCAGCCAAACGCAAAACCGGAGAACAGTATGCCGCGCACGGGAAAACTTGGATGGTCAGATGTGACACCAAAGGCCGATTGGATGAACCGCCGGCAATTGATGGTGGGCACGGCGGCGGCGGTGCTGGCGGCCCCGACCATTGCGATGGCGCAGGCGAAGTCGGTTTATTCCACCACGGATGAGCCAAACACATTTGAAGATATCACCAGCTACAACAACTTTTATGAATTCGGCACAGGGAAAGAAGACCCGGTGGCCTATGCGGCGGGACTAAAGACTGACCCTTGGTCAATTGTGATAGATGGCATGGTGGATAAGCCCGGCACCTATGATCTGGCCGATGTGCTGAAGGACCAGCCGATTGAGGAACGCATCTACCGGTTCCGCTGTGTGGAGGCGTGGTCGGCGATCATCCCGTGGAACGGGTTTGAACTGGCGGGCCTGTTGAACCGTGTGGGCGTGCAGCCGGGGGCCAAATTCGTGGCGTTCGAAACGCTGGTGCGTCCTGAAGAAATGCCGGGGCAGACCAGTAACTTTATTGACTGGCCCTATCGTGAAGGCCTGCGTCTGGATGAGGCAATGAACCCGCTGACGATTATGGCGACGGGGCTTTATGGCGAACCCATGCCCAATCAGAATGGCGCGCCGATCCGTTTGGTGGTGCCGTGGAAGTATGGCTTCAAGTCGATCAAATCCATCGTGCGGATCAGTCTGACGGATGTGATGCCCCCCACCACATGGAACATGTTGCAGGCCAATGAATATGGCTTTTATGCCAACGTGAACCCAGAGGTCGATCATCCGCGCTGGTCACAGGCAAGCGAACGCCGCATCGGTGGCGGGCTGTTTGCCGGACGGCAGGACACGCTCATGTTCAACGGCTATGGCGAACAGGTGGCCAGCCTGTATGCGGGCCAGGATCTGACGGCAGATTTCTGATGCGTGATCTTGTCAATCAGGCGGCCAGGCGGCTACCGACCTGGCCGGTGTACATAGCCGGTGTGCTGCCCTTTGTATGGCTGTTCACCCAGGCGCTGGGCAACAATCTGGGTGCAGACCCCGCCAAGACACTGGAACGCGAGCTGGGCCTGATCGCCCTGCAACTGCTGGTGGCAGGGCTGTGCGTCACGCCACTGCGCTGGGTGGGGCTGAACCTGATCAAGTTCCGCCGGGCGCTGGGGCTGCTTGCCTTCGGGTATGTGACATTGCACCTGACCACTTGGGTGGTGCTGGACCTTGGCCTGCGCTGGGGTCAGATCATCGCGGAATTGTACAAGCGCCCCTACATCATCATCGGCATGACGGCCTTTATCCTGATGATTCCCCTGGCCATCACATCGGCGCAATGGGCAATTCGGCGGATGGGCCCGTTGCGTTGGCGCAGGCTGCATATGTTGACCTACGGGGTCGGTCTGCTGGGTGCACTGCATTTTGTCATGCTGCAAAAGACATGGGCTGCCGAGGCGCTGATCTATCTGGGTCTGGTGGCGGTGTTGCTGGTGGCGCGTGCGTTGCGGCCGGTATGGCAAAGGTGGGGGCAAAGCCGGGCCCGGCCAGCAACGGCCTAAGCAGGGGGGATTCCATCGCAACCTGTTGCATTGGGGTGGCATGCCGGGTGGTTTTGTTGCGCCGGGCGATCTGATCTTGTGCGGAATATGTCGCCAACCCCAAGATTTTGTGCAGAAAATGTGCTTTTCAAATATTTTGTGACGCCGCGCATTTTTCCTCTTGCGGCTTGGGGCGACCATCCGTAAATACCGCCTCACCGAAGCGGAAACGTGACGGTGGCGGAACGAAGCGAACGCAACGGTCCGCAAAACTTGGAGATACGAATGACGGGGATGCGCTCGGAAACGAGTGACCTTGTCAATTTTTGTCGGCGCGCTCTTTGAAGTTGTGAACGAATGAAGGGATATGTGGGCGGTTTGGGCGCATCGGCGTTTGACTGTTTGCATATCGGCCAGGTAGGGATTTTGCCGTGAGGTGATGTTCCGATGA
>JAYUZO010000191.1:0-5284 GCA_043751715.1 Rhodobacterales bacterium
CGAGATCAGCCCCGGCTATGCCAGCCCCTGGGCGGCACCGGGCATCCCGATGAAGGCCATCAAATGGCTGTTCATGCACCATGCACCCCTGATCATCAACGCGCGGCCTGACCCGGCCAAGATCGAATGGGTCGCGCGGATGCTGATGAACTGCACGTCATCCGCCTATGCCATCAACAAAAGCCGGATGGTGCGGCTGGCGGAATATTCGCGTGATTGCCTGATGCAGCTGCGCGAGGGTACGGGCATTTCCTATGACGAACGCACGCAGGGCACGCTGCAACTGTTCCGCACGCAAAGCCAAGTGGATGCAGCGTCCAAGGATATCAAGGTGCTGCAGGCGGACGGTGTGCCGTTCGAGGTGCTGGATGCGGCGGGTTGTGTGGCGGCGGAGCCGGGTTTGGCGCCATCCTTGGGCAAGATCGCGGGGGGCTTGCGCCTGCCGGGGGATGAGACGGGGGATTGTTTCAAGTTCACCAACCGGTTGGCGGATATGGCGGCGGCGGCGGGCGTGACCTTTCGCTATGGCGTGGGGATTGAGCGGCTGGAGCGGCAGGGCGACCGGATCGTGGCGGTGAATACGACGGCGGGGCGGATTGAAGGCGACAGTTTCGTGCTGGCGATGGGGGCGTATTCGCCGGCGTTTGCGAAGAAATTCGGGATGCGGCTGCCGGTCTATCCGGTGAAGGGTTATTCGATCACGGTGCCTATTGTGGATGCAGCGAAGGCACCGGTTTCGACGATCATGGACGAATCCTACAAGATCGCAATTACCCGGTTGGGGGATCGCATCCGGGTTGGGGGGATGGCCGAAATTTCGGGGTTCAACAATACCCTGCACGAACGGCGCAAGGCCACGTTGCAATTTTCCGTCGAAGATCTGTTCGGCGGCGCGGGGGATCAATCAAAAGCGACATTCTGGAGCGGGCTGCGCCCGATGACACCGGATGGTACGCCGATTGTGGGCCGGTCAACGATTGCGAACCTGTTCCTGAACACCGGGCACGGCACGCTGGGCTGGACGATGGCGGCAGGGTCGGGCCGGGTGCTGGCGGATATGATGTCGGGCCGGGTGGCCGAGATAGAAACCGGCGATCTGGGCTATGCGCGCTATCAGTGGCGCGGGGCACGGGTGGCGGCGGGGGTGATGGCGCCGGTTGCGGCCTGAGGCGAAGGCCGATCCTTTCCGGGTGCTTCCCTCCCCCCCTTGTGGGGGAGGGTCAGGGAAGGGGGGGCTGCGACAGTTATCCCCCACCCCCAACCCCTCCCCATGGTGGGGGAGGGGAGGCACCTTTACTTCGGGGCCTTGGCAAACCGCAGATAGGGCAGCTTGATATCCAGCGCGCCGAAACGTTCCGCCGCCTGATCATTGTTCAAGGCCAGCGCCACAATCACATCCTGCCCCGGCTGCCAGTTCGCGGGCGTGGCAATTGGCACGCCGTCCGTGGCCTGCACGGCGTCCAATGCGCGTAGAATTTCGGCAAAGTTGCGGCCCACGGACATGGGGTAGGTCATGGTCAGGCGCACCTTTTTGTCCGGCCCGATGATATAGACCGTGCGCACGGTGGCGGTGTTGGCGGGCGTGCGGCCTTCGGTCGGCAGATAGTATTCGGCGGGCAGCATGTCATAAGCCTTGGCCACGGTCAGCGACGTGTCATCAATGATCGGGAAATCGGCGGGCGAACCTGCAAAGGCCTCGATATCGCGCTTCCACTTTTCGTGGTCGGATACGCCATCGACGGATACGCCGATCACCTTGGTCTTGCGCTTGGTCCATTCGGCAGCCAGCTGCGCCACCGCGCCGAATTCCGTGGTGCAGACGGGGGTGAAATCACGCGGATGGCTGAAGATGATGGCATAGTGGCCATCAAGCCAGTCGTGGAACCGGATGGTGCCAGCGGTGCTGTCGGCGGTGAAATCAGGGGCGATGTCATTGATGCGGATCGACATGGAAGGTTCCTTTACAAGCCTTGGTCGGACAAACCTATGCGAAGCAGGACAAAGTTTCATCCCCTTGTCCATATCATGCCGAAAAATAGTCGAATGTTCCGCAGGATCGTTTCTGGGTGAAAAATTATTCCAGAAACACTAAAATGACTTTCGTGTTTGAAAGGTAAGCGCAGCGCGGTCTTCAACCTCATCCGCTTCAATGTTCGCAACGATCTGATGTACACGGCGGCCATGCCCGCTGATTTTTGTCGAGGGAAACACGCCACGACCAATCTTTTCAGCGATCTCTTGCTCGGACCGTGCATAGTAGTGGTTCAACTGCAAAACATCGGTTGAATAAAATGCTGGCCTCTCGCGTTCTTTCAGGGTCGCGACAACGCCTCGGTCATTCACGCAATCAAAGCTGCCGTCCACCTGCAAGGCATGCACGCTGATGCCCGTGATGTGGCAAGGATCGGCGATGCACTTGAAGTTGCAGATGCCGCGTTTCGTGCTCATCGGGTTGGCCGCGCGCCGCAGGTAATTGCGCACCATGCCGCCCTCGGGCGGGGTTTGATGGCCATTGCGCCCGAACATGTGCCAGGGCAGTGCGATGTTGCGCGCCGCATCCAGCCGCGCAAGGGCTGTGGGGACATCGTCATCCTGCTTTGGCACCAGAAATTCATCGGTATCGATAAAGCTGATCCAGCGATACATGCCGCCAAAATTGCGGGTAGCGTGCGCGTAGGCCAGAACCTGATTGTGGATTTCAGTGTTGGACCGCAGGTCACGCAAAACCTGATCCCATGGCAGCACAGTGGCGCGATTCCCGATTGTGGAGGTCAGGATATCTGCGGTGCCATCGGTTGAGCCGTTGTCGTAAAGATAGATATGCCGCACCCCAGCCAAAACATGAAACTGCGCCCATTCGGCAATGTGGCGTACCTCATTCCGCGCAATCAGCACAATGGCAATGCCATGCCGGTTTGGTGCCGGTTTTGGCGGGTCAAGCCCGATGCGGGTAATGCTATGGCTGCGTTTCAGGAATCCGAACATGGCGCTGCATAGCATTGCTGGCGCGCCGGGACAAAGGGTTGCAGGTGGGCAGCAGCAATGACAGGATCTGATCAAATTTCAGGAGGACCAGCCATGATCGAACGCCGCGAGTTTTACATCAACGGGCAGTGGGTGGCACCGGCTGCGCCGCGTGATTGTGCAGTGATTGACCCGTCAACCGAGGACGCCTGTGCGGTAATTTCCCTTGGGTCGGCGGTAGATGCAGATCGGGCGGTGGCGGCGGCCAAGGCGGCTTTTCCGGCGTGGGCGGCCACGCCACCTGCGGTACGGCGGGCCTGTGTGGTGCGGATACTGGAGCAGTATGAGGCGCGGAAGGAGGAGTTGGCGCAGGCGATCAGCATGGAAATGGGGTCACCCATAGACCATGCGCGGGGGTCACAGGCGCCTTGTCTGCCGTGGCATGCGCAGAACTTTCTGACGGCGTTTGATACGATTGAATGGGTTCGGCCGTTGGGTGCGCATGCGCCGAATGACCGGATCGCGCTGGATCCGATTGGCGTGGTGGGGCTGATCACGCCGTGGAACTGGCCGATGAACCAGATCGCGCTGAAGGCGATTCCGGCGATACTGGCGGGCTGTACCTGTGTTTTGAAACCATCGGAAGAATCGCCTTTGAACGCGATGATCTTTGCAGAGTTCTGCCATGATGCGGGCTTGCCTGCGGGGGTGTTCAACCTGGTGAACGGGGATGGGCCGGGTGTGGGGGCGCGGCTGTCATCCCATCCGGATGTGGAGATGATCAGTTTCACGGGCAGCACACGCGCGGGCAAGGCGATTTCAGTGGCGGCGGCGGAGACGTTGAAGCGGGTCACGCTGGAACTGGGCGGCAAGGGCGCAAACGTGATTTTCGCCGATGCGGACGCGCGCGCAGTAGAACGCGGCGTGCGGCATATGATGGATAACGCGGGCCAGTCCTGCAACGCGCCAAGCCGGATGTTTGTGGAACGCGGCATCTATGACCAAGCGGTGCAGATTGCGGCGGATGTGGCGGCGGGCATCAAGGTGGGATCGGCGCACGACGGCGGGCCGCACATGGGCCCAGTGGTGAACAAACGCCAGTGGGACCAGATTCAGGGCTATATTCAAAAGGGCATTGATGAAGGGGCGCGGCTGATGGCTGGCGGGCCGGGGCTGCCCGATGGGTTCAACCGGGGCTACTATGTGCGGCCCACGGTGTTTGCGGATGTGCAGCCGGGCATGACGATTGAGCGTGAGGAAATCTTTGGTCCGGTGCTGTGCATGATCCCGTTTGAGGGCGAGGATCAGGCGGTGGCGATGGCCAATGATACGCCCTACGGCCTGTGCAACTATGTGCAGACGCAGGACGGGGCCAAGCGCAACCGCATGGCGCTGCGGCTGAAGGCGGGCATGGTGCAGATGAACGGCAAAAGCCGCGGCGCGGGGTCGCCGTTCGGCGGGGTGAAATCATCAGGGCGTGCGCGTGAGGGTGGCATCTGGGGGCTGGAAGAGTTTCTGGAACTGAAGGCGATATCGGGCTGGGACACTGCGGCAGAGTAGGACGCGCCATGCAGATCATGCCAATCGGCCCCTGCCGCGTTCTGTTCGTGATGGCGGCACCACCGGAATACGGCCCCTGCCTGCGCGCGCTGTTTGACCCGTTCATCTGCGGGGTTGGCCCGATTGAGGCCGCGGTATCCGTCACGCGGCTGCTGGCGGAATTGGGACCAGAGGGGCGACCTGACCTTGTAGTATCCCTTGGTTCGGCCGGGTCTGCACGGCTGGTGCAAACGGCGGTGTATCAGGCCTGTTCTGTGTCATGGCGCGATATCGACGCCAGCCCTTTTGGTTTTGCCAAAGGCATTACACCCTTTCTGGATCTGCCTGCAACCGTGCCGCTGGATCTGCGCATTCCGAGGCTGGCGACAGCAAGCCTGTCGACCGGGGCCAGTGTGGTTTCGGGTGCGGGTTATGACCAGATTGCCGAGGATATGGTCGATATGGAGACCTTTGCCATCCTGCGCGTGTGCCAGACCTTTGATCTGCCGCTGATCGCGCTGCGCGGCATTTCCGATGGCAACAAGGCTGTTGAAGGCTTGCATGACTGGCAGGAATACCTGCACATCGTGGACCGCAATCTGGCGGATGCGGTTCAGGCGATGACCGGGGCGCTGGAAAAGGGCGGGCTTGCGGGCTTGCCTGCAGCATGAGCACCCGGCTGCATCAACACCCGAAACTCATGCAGCCGCTACAGTTGCGCGGCCAGACCCTGCGCAACCGCATCGTGTTTGGCGCGCATACGGCGAACATGTCTGATCAG
>JAYUZO010000192.1:0-12449 GCA_043751715.1 Rhodobacterales bacterium
AACAGTTCCAACAGCCTGATGTCAGACACGGCGGGCAAGGATCAGGCGATCACGGCTTCGGTGGATGATGCGCTGCGGCTGGGCTGTGCGGCGATTGGGTTTACGATTTATCCGGGGTCGGACTGCGCGTTGGGCATGTTCGAAGAAATTCGCGAAATGCGGGCCGAGGCTGCGGCCAAGGGCGTGGCGACGGTGATCTGGTCCTATCCGCGCGGTGAGGCGATCAGCAAGGCGGGGGAGCTTGCCATCGACGTGGCGGCCTATGCGGCGCATATCGCGGCGCTGTTGGGGGCGCATATCATCAAGGTGAAACTGTCAACCGATGATCTGATGCTGCCGGAAGCCAAGAAGGTGTATGAGGCGCAAGGCATTGATATTGCAACGCAAAGTGCGCGCGTGCGGCACTGTGTGCAAAGCAGTTTTGCCGGGCGGCGGATCATTGTGTTTTCGGGGGGTGCGGCCAAGGGCGGGGATGCCGTGCTGGATGATGCGCGGGCGATCCGGGATGGTGGTGGTAACGGGTCGATCATCGGGCGTAACAGTTTTCAGCGGTCCCGGCCCGAGGCGTTGGCACTGCTGGCCAAGCTGGTGGAGATCTACCGCGGGCGGGACTGAGTCCGCAAGGTAACACCGCAACCCAACCTGTTGAACGTGTGAGGATTTCCGCATTTTCGGGATTCACATAACAACTCGGGTATGCCATTGTTTTGCAACAGTCCGCGCAGACGGATGTGAGGCAAAGGGTGAAGCGCACATGACAAGGCAAACGCAACCGGCGATTGGTGGCATGTTGTTCCTGTTTGCCATGTTTCTGGTGGGCGGCTATTTCGCTTTTGCAGCGGTGCAGGGTGATTATGGTGTGTTCCGGCAGGTGCAAATCCGGGCCGAGGCGGCCGATTTGCGGGCCGAGCGGGACAAGCTGCAGACAGAGCTGACCGAGCTTTCAAACCGGACGCGGCGATTGTCAGATGAATTTCTGGATGTGGACCTGCTGGATCAGCAAGCGCGTGATGTGCTGGGCTATGTGCGCGCCGATGAGATTGTGATCCGCTAGCCGCTGTTCGACCCGGCTGTTTTCTGGCGCGAATTTGCGCTGCATCACTTTCAGCCTTTATTCCCCGTATCGGGCGCGATAGTTTAACGGTGAACTAGTTTTTTCACCCCTCTTGGGAGGCGCACCGATGGCCGCAAAGAAACCTGCTGAAAAATCCAACGTTTCCAAGGATGAATTGCTGAAATTTTACCGCGAAATGCTGCTGATCCGGCGATTCGAGGAAAAGGCGGGGCAGTTGTACGGCATGGGGCTGATCGGCGGGTTCTGCCATTTGTACATCGGGCAAGAGGCGGTTGTAGTGGGTCTGGAGGCGGCATCAAAGCCGGGCGACAAACGCATTACCAGCTACCGCGATCACGGCCACATGCTGGCCTGCGGGATGGATGCCAAGGGTGTGATGGCAGAGCTGACCGGGCGCGAGGGCGGCTATTCCAAGGGCAAGGGCGGGAGCATGCACATGTTTTCGAAGGAAAAGCATTTCTATGGCGGGCATGGCATTGTGGGGGCGCAGGTACCCTTGGGTGCGGGGCTGGCGTTTGCGGATAAATATCTGGGCAATGACAATGTGACCTTTGCCTATTTCGGCGACGGGGCGGCGAACCAGGGCCAGGTGTATGAGACCTACAACATGGCCGAGTTGTGGAACCTGCCGGTGGTTTTCGTGATTGAAAACAACCACTACGCGATGGGCACGAGCGTGGAGCGTTCAACCAAATCAACCACCTTGTTCGGGCGGGGCACGGCCTATGGGATCAAGGGTGAACAGGTTGACGGGATGGATGTGCTGGCGGTGAAGGCAGCGGGGCAAAAGGCAGTGGCGGCGTGCCGGGCGGGCGAAGGGCCGTATATTCTGGAAATGATGACGTACCGGTATCGGGGGCATTCGATGTCTGACCCGGCGAAATACCGCACGCGTGAAGAAGTGCAGAAGATGAAAGACGAAAAGGACGCAATTGAACATGTGCGCGACCTGTTGGTCAACGCGGGGCTTGCAAGCGACGAAGACCTGAAAGCGATCGACAAAGAGATCAAGGCGATTGTGAACGAAAGCGCGGAATTCGCCAAAGACAGCCCGGAGCCCGCGTTGAGCGAGCTTTGGACCGATATTTACGCGTAAGGGGAGAGAACCATGGCAACCGAAGTTCTGATGCCTGCGCTGAGCCCCACGATGGAAGAGGGCACGCTGGCGAAATGGCTGGTCAAAGAGGGGGATGTGGTCAAATCGGGCCAGATCCTGGCAGAGATCGAAACGGACAAGGCGACGATGGAGTTTGAGGCGGTCGATGAGGGGATCGTGGGCAAACTGCTGGTGGCCGAAGGGACGGCGGGGGTAAAGGTCAACACGCCGATTGCGGTGCTGGTGGAGGCGGGGGAAAGCGTTTCGGACGCACCGAAAGCGGCATCGGTTGCGGCTGCGGTAGCGGTGGCAGTGGAGAGTCGGGCTGAAGCCCGACCTACGGCGGTGGCGGCGGTGCCGATGGCGCAATCGGGCTGGCCGCACAGCGATCTGCCGGAAGGTCCGACCAAGACGATGACGGTGCGCGAGGCGCTGCGCGAGGCGATGGCCGAGGAAATGCGGCGCGACCCGACGGTGTTCCTGATGGGCGAGGAGGTGGGCGAATATCAGGGGGCCTACAAGATTTCCCAAGGCTTGCTGGATGAATTCGGCGCGAAGCGCGTGGTGGATACGCCGATCACGGAAATTGGTTTTGCGGGCATTGCGACGGGGGCCAGCTGGGGTGGCCTGCGCCCGATTGTGGAATTCATGACATTCAACTTTGCCATGCAAGCGATGGATCACATCATCAATTCGGCGGCAAAGACCCTGTATATGTCGGGCGGTCAGATGGGCAGCCCGATGGTGTTTCGTGGCCCGAATGGTGCGGCGGCACGGGTTGGCGCGCAGCACAGCCAGGATTTCACGGCATGGTATGCCAGCGTGCCGGGGATACGGGTGTGCATGCCCTATTCGGCGGCAGATGCGAAAGGCCTGCTGAAATCAGCGATCCGGGACAACAATCCGGTGGTGTTTCTGGAGAATGAGATTCTGTACGGGCGCAGCTTTGAGGTGCCCACGGACCCGGACTTTACCATTCCGTTTGGCAAGGCGAGCATCATGCGGGCAGGCACGGATGTGACGCTGGTATCGTTCAGCATCGGGGTGGCGCATGCGCTCGCGGCGGCAGAGGTGCTGGCGGCGGAAGGGATCAGCGCAGAGGTGATCAACCTGCGGACGCTGCGGCCGATTGATTATGACACGGTGCTGGCATCGGTGGCGAAAACGAACCGTTGCGTGACGGTTGAGGAAGGTTTCCCGGTGGGGTCCATCGGCGACCATCTGGCCAGCACAATCATGCAGCGGGCGTTTGACCATCTGGATGCGCCGGTGATCACCTGCACAGGCAAGGATGTGCCAATGCCCTATGCGGCGAACCTTGAAAAGCTGGCGCTGATCACGGTGCCGGAAATTGTGTCGGCGGTGAAAACCGTCTGCTACCGGTAAGGGGGAACCGTCATGGCGATTGAAATTCTGATGCCTGCGCTGAGCCCGACGATGGAAGAGGGTACGCTGGCGAAATGGCTGGTCAAAGAGGGGGATGTGGTCAAATCGGGCCAGATTCTGGCAGAGATCGAAACCGACAAGGCGACGATGGAGTTTGAGGCGGTGGATGAAGGCACCATCGGGAAAATTCTGGTGGCCGAAGGCACGGCTGGGGTGCGCGTGAATACGCCGATTGCGGTGCTGGTAGAGGATGGGGAAAGCATGACTGCGGCCCCCGTGGCGAAAGCGGCGGCTGCACCAGTGGTTGCAGCAGAGAGCCGGGCTGAAGCCCGACCCACGGTGGCGGCCCCTGTGGCAAGCGGTGCGCGGGTGTTTGCATCGCCCCTTGCAAGACGGATTGCTGCGGAAAAAGGGCTTGACCTGACGCGGGTTGCGGGGACCGGCCCGCATGGGCGCATCGTGAAAGCGGATGTGGAGGGGGCAAAGGCTGCGCCTGTGGCGGCAGCGGTTGCAGTTGCACCCGCAACAGCCCCTGCCCCGGTGGCGGCACCTGCAATGGCTGTGTCGGCGAGTGCCGAGACGGTGAAGAAGATGTTCACGGACCGGAAATACGAAGAAATCATGCTGGACGGCATGCGCAAAACGATTGCGGCGCGCCTGACCGAGGCCAAGCAGACCATCCCGCATTTCTATCTGCGCAGGTCAGTAAACCTTGATCCGCTGATGTCGTTCCGCGAGCAGATGAACGCGCAGCTGGCAGGGCGTGGGGTGAAGCTTTCGGTCAATGATTTCATCATCAAGGCCTGTGCCCTTGCGCTGCAGGCGGTGCCTGCGGCGAATGCGGTCTGGGCTGGCGACCGGGTGCTGCGGATGAAATCATCGGATGTGGCGGTGGCGGTGGCAATTGAGGGCGGCCTGTTCACTCCGGTTCTGCGGGATGCCGAGGGCAAGGCCTTGTCGGCGCTGTCGGCTGAGATGAAGGATCTGGCGGCACGGGCGAAGGCGCGCAAGCTGGCACCGCATGAATATCAGGGCGGCAGCTTTGCGATATCAAACCTAGGGATGATGGGGGTCGAGAATTTTGACGCCGTCATCAACCCGCCGCATGGGTCGATCCTCGCCGTCGGGGCCGGGCTCAAGACGCCGGTTGTGGGCAAGGACGGGCAGATTGTGGTGGCCACAATGATGTCAATGACGCTGTCGGTGGACCACCGGGTGATTGACGGGGCACTTGGGGCCGAGTTCCTGAAGGCGATCATCGACAATCTGGAAAACCCGATGGCAATGCTGGCCTGACATTGGGGGGCTGACAGTGGGTACATGTCGCTGGGATGAAATGCAAAAGGCCCCCGGATTGCTCCGGGGGCCTTTTCGCAAAACTGACAGGTCAGTCGCAGTCGACGCAGCCTGTCAGCAACTGATCCATCAGCATGGCTGGCTGAGAACACCCCGCCTCTCCTACGATTTTCGCCGGGACACCGGCCACGGTCTTCATCGGCGGCACGTCTTCCAACACCACCGACCCCGCAGCAATCCGGCTGCAATGGCCGATGCTGATGTTGCCAAGCACCTTGGCCCCTGCCCCGATCAGCACCCCATTGCCGATCTTTGGGTGGCGGTCGCCATCTTCCTTACCGGTGCCACCCAATGTGACCGAATGCAGCATGGAGACGTTGTCACCAACCACAGCCGTTTCGCCGATGACAATGGAATGGGCATGGTCAATCATGATGCCACGCCCAACCCGCGCGGCGGGGTGAATATCGACGCCAAAGATTTCTGACACCCGCATCTGCACGAAATAGGCAAGGTGATGCCGCCCCTGCCGCCACAGCCAATGGCCGATGCGGTAAGCCTGCACAGCCTGATAGCCCTTGAAAAACAACAGGGGCTGAATCAGCTGATGGCAGGCCGGATCGCGGTCATAGACTGCCGCCAGATCCGCGCGGGCCGCCTGCCCCAATTCCGGGTCCGAGGCATAGGCTTCATCGGCCATTTCGCGCAAAATCTGTTCGCTCATTTCGCCCGATGCGAGCTTTAGTGAGAACCGGTAGGCCAACGCGCGGTCCAGGGACGCGTGATGCAACAGGCCTGAATGGACCAGTGCACCAAGCAGCGGTTCCGACCGGATCACCTCATTCGCTTCACTGCATACTTGGGTCCAGACAGGATCAACGGTTCGGACTTTGGTTTTCGTGTCTTGCATGGCGCTTCTCCTGTCGTGATGGTCAAAGATACCACGACCACGGCAGTTGCAAAAGCCCTGACCAATCGGTCAGAGGGCAACGGAAATCATGCGCGCCGGACCTGCACCATATGCTTGCGATACCTGCACAACCCTGATTTCAATCGGCCCGGAAACTCCATCGTTTGCTTGATCTGAAAGTGAATAAAGCCATGACGGCATTGAAGAAAATTCACTACGCAGCAGCAGCGGGCCTTGCCAGATGTCAATCTGATAAAGCTCTACCTCTTCGGCCAAAGGCACCTCGAACGATTGCCAATTGTCGCCATCAAGCCGGGTGCGGCGGATCCATGTTACGGCAACATCACCATTCGCCAGAACCGGGGCTGCAAGATGCGCGACGGCATATGGCCGCAGCCCTGCACCCGAAGGTGTGATGGCGGCCGTGGTGGCAGACGCATCATCAGGCCCGCGCAATAGCGCACCAATCCGCAATGTCAGGGCGACGCCGCGCAAGGCCGCGGGGATGGTCATCTGCCGCAAGGGCGCGCCAAGCACAATCACAACGCTGCCAATTGGCCAGACCGATGGCATGACACCATCTGATCCAAGCTGCCCTCTGAGGCGACGGGTCAGGGCATAGGTTTGCGGCGCGATCAGTTCTGCATCCCGAAATTGCAAAATCTCCCAATTTCGTTCGGTACCATCCCCGATGGCGATGACGTTTGCGCCCGCCAGCAATTGCGCCTCGCTGACCGACTGAAGACCCGAACCCGTGGTCATCCTGACAATCAGCGCATCTCCGGTATCCCACACACCGGGCTGGTGTTGCTTAAGCACCGTTTGGGTCAACCCAACAGAAGAGGTCGCCTGCACCGTTGTATCAAGCGCATAGTTGCTGTCATCCACCGCGCGCCAAACACCGACGCTACCCGGCCAGGGGCTGGCGGCCACGGCCACATAGGGCGCATGCGGCGCATCGCCGGTCTGCAGCATCGGAATATCCAGAACGGCACCAAATACCGGCAGTGGCGGTGTAAAGGGGTGAACGGCATTGTCAGCCGCGATACCGTCTGTAGGTTGGTAGATATCCAGCGACACCCGCACGGCAT
Organism: Rhodobacterales bacterium; assembly: GCA_043751715.1. Taxonomy (GTDB): domain Bacteria; phylum Pseudomonadota; class Alphaproteobacteria; order Rhodobacterales; family Rhodobacteraceae; genus JAAFHS01. Next base: position 6,855 of record JAYUZO010000192.1, read on the forward strand.
CTGCCCTCAATGTCTCTCGCCGCTCGATCCGATCAATGCGATAGGTCTTTTGGTCAAAGGCCACAATATCACCCGCATCAAGCGGCATACGAGATGGCGGAAGCACAAACTGAATGGCATCCCGCCCGACGCGTGCTTCGGTCAGCCATCGTTCGGCCACCTCGCGCGCCTCATCGGCCTGCATCACGATGCTGGTTTCGGTCTGGCTGACATTGCGCGCGGTTTCATCCGGGAAAAGCGCATCGGCAAAACGGGTTTGATACGTATCCCCGTCATCAACGAACCCAAGCTGGACATGGCCAGATGTTTCGGGGTGGCTTGCCCGCGTGAATTCAGGGCCGCCAAATGCCTGCCCGTCGATGGCAAAATCCTGACCTGAAAGATCGGTTGTCACGCTTTGCCCGCGATGTGCAAAGGTCAGAACACCGCTGTTTTCTACCGCATCAAAGCCAAATATCAACGAAAGCGGCTGCAGCGCTGTGCGCGCAGTCCAGATATCGGATACGGTGTAACCACGCACGATCCGCGACAGACCCAACGTTTCTGCCTGCGGCATGCCTGCGCGATCACAGATTTCATGCACCACATCACTGAGCGGTTGGCCACTGACACGGCCGTTCAGCCAATGGCCGCGCCGGTAGTTATCGCCATCGCTCCATAATGTGCTGTTGTTCGGAAATGCAGGATAGGGCCGCGCGTCCCATGCCCAGGCATAGCTGCGATCAAAATCAAGCATGGTGTTATTATAGGTGATTGAAACAGGATTGTTCTCCGTCGATGTCCAGTGCATGGCCTGTGCCAGATAGAACTGGTGCTGAATGAAATCATCTCTGGTTCCAGCCGAAAAATACGGCAAGCCAGACTCGACTGATTTGACATCCAGAAATTTGTTTGGCTGATTTGTTGCCTTGTCAATTGCAGCGCAGCCATATTCCGTAAAGCGAACGGGTTTTGACATCGGAACCCATGCTGTTGGCAAAGCAGCCCTGACGCCCGCATTGCGGCCGTGATGCGCATTTGCCCACCAGCCCTTCAGGTCCTTGTAGCGAAATACCCACGCTTCGTCATAAGCATCATCTGCAATCGGCAGGCGTGATTGCGCGGCCCGCCCTTCATCACTGTCATAATACCAATCATAACCTTCGCCCCCGGCGATACCCGCCCGCAGGTAATCAAGGTCGTAAATTGACCCAAAGGCTTCATCTGCATGATCAGCTTGATCACGCCAATCCGTAAGCGGCATGTAATTATCGATACCAATAAAGTCGATATTCGGATCTGCCCATAGCGGATCAAGATGGAAATAGACATTGCCATCACGGTGCAATCCAAAATACTCGCTCCAGTCCGCCGCATAACTGATCTTGACGTTCGGCCCAAGGATAGCACGCACATCTGCCGCAAGATCAATTAGCGCGGTCACAAACGGAAAAGCATCATTGGCATCGCGGATTGCGGTTGCTCCAACCATTTCAGACCCAATGCAGAACGCCTCAACACCGCCTGCCAAAGCACACAAATGCGCATAATGCAGAATGAAACGCCGATAGCGCCATTCATTGGCCCCTGAATAAGAAATCTGACCAGCATTCATCGAAAAATCTGAAATCGCAGCATTGCCAAAAAACGCCTCCACTTCTGTGGCTGCAATCGCAGTCCGATCTGCCGTTCCTGGCAAACCCGGCCCAACAGACGTTGTAACGCGACCACGCCAAGGCAGTTTCGGCTGGCCAATGGTCCCTGACCACGGGTCCGGCAAGGTGTTTCCATCCAGTTGTTCCATCAGGATGAATGGGTAGAACATCACCTGTTTGCCTGCACTATTGGCGGCCTGAATTGCTTCGATCACCGATGCATCAGCAGGCGTGCCGCCGTAAACCGGCCGAGCATTTTCCAGTGGCACGATCTCGGCGACGCTGCGCCCAATCCCACCAGCCCGCCAAGGCATACCTACGCCGTCAAACTGGGTTTGCTCGACCTTTGGCTTTACAAGGCATTCACCACACCGCAAATCACTGCCAAACCAGCTCACTACCAGTGAGACAGCATGCGCCTGCGGCAATTCTTCAACCAGTTGTTCAAGCGATGTCTGAAAATCCGTACGTCCTGACGGTGAATTTACATTCGCCGTCCGGTTGACGCCCAGCCCTTCGGCATAATGTACGCGTGTCGTTGCAAGGGCATATTCCCCCGTCCCCGGAATCAGCGCAACACCCTTGATACTCGCGGCCAGATCAGCTTGCGGGCGATCCGCGCTTTTTGCACGGCGCATCACTTCGAAATTGAACTGGGGCACACGATTGCCAAACCGTGACAGCGCCAGATCTTCGATCACCACATAGGCCGTCCCCCGATAGGCCGGTGCAAACCCTGCCCCCTCAACCGCAGCAATCTTTGGATCAGGCATTTGTGTTTCGCTGCCGGTATAGACCCGCAGCGAAAGCTGATCCTTTTCAATTTCCAGACCATCTGCCCAAATGCGGCCCACCCGCGTGATGTCGCCCTCGCACAGGGCAATTGCGATTGATACCGTGTAATCATATTCACTGACCTTGGGCTGAGGTGCCCCTTTACCACCGCGCCGGGTAACAGTTTCCTGAAACTGCGTCGCCCAGATCACCTGCCCGGCCACACGCGCCCGCCCCCAGACCAAAGGGATGGCCGTGCCTTCACTGGCCCCCATCAGGCGAAAGCGGTCAATCTTGCCCACCTCCACGGCCTGTGACCCGGCACCCATGATCCGCTGATCAATGATACGCCCGACGGTTGCACCTACGGCCCGCCCGATCACCGCGCCTGAAAGACCAAGCACAGTGCCACCGAATCCGGCACCAACTGCCGCACCCGCAGCCGAAAGTAGAAGTGTTGCCATGACAAAGGCTCCTGAATTGTCAGCTGTGATTGGACATGTGGCCGTGGCGAAGGGCCGTTCCGGCGCAGCACGTACGCCTCAGGGAAACCGAAACCGCGCCACAATCCGTTTGGCCCAGGGGTCAGACAGCGGGCTTTCGATCACGCCATGCCCGGTGTAGGCATGAATGAATGTCGGTGCAGGCCCCACCCGTGCGGCAATCCCAAGATGTTTGGCCACCGCACCATTGCGCATGCGAAACAGCAGCACATCTCCCTGCGCTTCTGCCCCGGCTGGCACGCCCACCAGACAGCGCTGCGCCGCATGAAGCAGCGCCTCCTGCCCCGATACCTCAGACCAGTCGGCACTATATGCCGGAATCGGCATTGGCTCTGCGCCAAACACGTCCCGCCAGATGCCGCGCAGCAGCCCCAGACAGTCCGTCCCCGCCCCCCGCACCGATGCCTGATGCAGATACGGCGTGCCAATCCACTGCCGTGCAATGTTCACAATCGTTGAATCCTGCATTCTCAGCCCGCCTGATTCAGGCTGCCGCCCGTATTCTGACTGCTCGAAACCGGATAGGACGTGATCCAGTCATCCCCCGGAATATGCGGAAACCCCCGGAAATTCAGCAGGTTGTCGAATTTGCCCCGGCAGGTTTTCATCACCCGGTCACAGCCTGCCTGCACCCTGATCTGATCACCCGGTTGCACCGCCACGGCAAAGCCTTCCCGCAGCTTCAGACGGCGCACCCCCGCCGCGGTCACGTCCGCCTTGATCACCGCCCGCAAACCTGATGCCGCCCCGGTCAGAACCTCAACCGTTCCATGCGAAAACCACTGGTCTGCAAACAACCCCGCACCTGTCAGGATCACATCGTTGACGCCACCCGCGCCCACCGCTTCCATATGCACATACCGGGGATCCATCAGGTCAATCCCGCACGCACGATCGCCCAGCACCGCGCCACATGTGCGCTGAAAGGTGCGCCCCTGCGGTTGGTTCAACCGGTCGGTCAGCCCCCGCAGTTCAACCTTGAATACCCCGTCACCATGGGTGATTTCGCCAAAATGGCCGCGAAACAGGCACACCCGCTGCGTCAGGTCTTGCCAGTTCACCAGCCAGGCCGTCACCGCCGCCCCGTCATACCGCCCCGCCGCAATATCGCCATCTGCAATGGCAAGGCTCGACAGCGCCCCCACGGCCTCGGTATTATCCACCGACAGGCCCGTCGTCTGTTGCAGCGCCTGCGCCGTCAGACCCGTATCAGCCCGGTAAACAACGCCGTCCAGCGTGATCGGGTTATCGTGATCGGTGAACCCCATCTCAACGCCGTCTGCCCGCACCACCTGCCACAAATGGCACACCGTCGTGCAGCCCGTCACCAGATGCGCATACAGCGCCTCGGCACTCATATCCGGATCTCCACCACCGGAATGTTCGGCACTTCACCGGCATTAAAGGATGACACCGACACCCGCACCGCTTCGGTATCAAACCGCACCGGCACGTCAAATTCAAACCCCGCCGTCACCATCAGGCCCGCATCGGGCGGGAACGCAAAGGTCACCACCCCTGTCACATCATCCACCGCAAAATCCCCCGGCACCAGTCGCGGGTCACCCCCGACCCCGATCTTGACAGATCCCGCAACCACCTTGGCAATCGGCCGGACATAGCTTTGCGCCCCCGATTGATAGGTCTTCGCCAACGCAAATGCCGTCGTCACCCCGTCACCCACCCCGATCAGCTGATCCAGATGTGATACCACCCGCGACGCCGCGCAGGATTTGTAATCCGCCCAGTCCTTCCAGCGGAACCCGTGCAACTGCCCCGACCGCGCCTCAAAGAACGCGATCACCGTTTCGATATCGTCCAGCGTCCGCAGCCCCAGCCCCGCATCATAACGCCTGCGCGAATGCTGCCACGCCGTGTTGCGCTCTTCCGCCCCGCTGGCCAGCGCCACAATCTGCGTGCGCCGTTCTGGCCCGCCAACCGCCCCCAGGCTTAGCGATGCCGGAAACCTCACTTCATGAAATGACATCGCTTTTCCCCTACCGGTTCCGTTGCCCGCGCGACAAAGCCCGCGCCGCCTGTTCCGCAATCTGGGTCTGACTGCGCGCAAAGCCCTGCACGTCCGGTGTCGTGATGTTCATCACCACCGTCACCGCACGCCCGCCCCCCGCCTGAATACCCAGCCGCCCATCCGCCCCGCGTGCCAGCGGCATAATTGCCTCTGGCCCCGCCTCACCCATCAGACCCATGCCCCCGCGCGTTGCAAAGTTGGCAGGACCACTGACGATGCCGCCCTTTGCAAACGGCTGCACCTGGCTCATCAACCCGTTCAACCCATTGGCAATCAGCCCGCCGAACGCGTTTTGCACAGGCTTCAACGCCGCGTTGTAAAAGCTGTCCACAATCGTGCGCCCCACCATCTTCAGCGCGTCATTCAGTTTCAGCCCGTCAAACGCCAGCCCGTCAAACGCGCGGCGCAACCCGCTGCCAATGCTGGTCGAAAGCCCGTTCACCTCGCGCCCCGTGAACAGCATCGTGTCCCGCATCCGGCTCAATTCACCTTCAAACGCTGCCACCACCGTGCCCGTTGCCCCCAGCGTCGCCTCCAAAGCCGCCACCTGATCTTCCAGACTTTCAATCGTTGCCATCGCCTGTCCCCTTCCTCACATCCGGAAATGCCGCCGCCAATTCACTCAGCCGCGCCCGCGTCAGCGGAGGCGTCGCCG
>JAYUZO010000193.1:0-13303 GCA_043751715.1 Rhodobacterales bacterium
GAACTGGTGTTCTGCGCCGGCGACTATCTGCGCAACACGGCTCAGGTCGGTGATGGACCGCTGTTCCTTGATGAAATTCCCATACGCTTTGGCGTGGCCGATGCGGCAGGGCATTACCACGTGCCGCTTTTGCTGTCGGCGCATGGCTATTCAACCTATCGCGGGTCCTAGGCGCCGCTGGCCCGCGTCCAGATTTCCCGCCTTGCACAACGCCAATCGCCGGGCCACCTTCACACTGATATTTTTGCCGTTGGAGACCGCCATGTTCGCACCCAGATTGTTTGCCACAGCCGGACTGATCGCTTTGCTGACCAGCACTGCCGCCAATGCCCTGACCGCCGATCAGATCTGGCAAGACTGGCAGACCAATGCGGCAGGTGTGGGCCTGACGCTGACCGCTGACCCCGCCACCACCGCAGCGGGTGAATTGACGCTGCGCAACATCGCCATCGCGGCCGAGGGTGAAAACCTGCTGGGCCTTGACCAACTGACGCTGACCGAAACGCCCGATGGTGCGGTGCGCCTGACCATGCCCGCCGAATTTGCCCTGAAGCCCGCCCCGCAACAGGACGTGACTGTTGATCTGACCGTGGCCCAGACCGGGCTTTCCGTCACTGTCACAGAACCCACCCCCGGTGCGCGTGCGTATGACTTTGGGGCCGAAACGCTGACAGTTTCGGGCAATATCCTGTCGATGGTCGACATGTTCGATGAAGGGCCAAAGCAGGAAGATTCAACTGTTTTCACCGTGGCCATCAGCGCCATGGCCGGAACCTACAGTGATACACCCGGCACCAACCGCAGCTTTGCCGCTGCCTTTGGCGCAAAATCCTTTGCGCTGAATATGCACCAGAACAGCCCCTTTGCCGGTCAGTCGACGCAGGCCAGCAGCGCGCAAGATTTTGCATTGCAGGGCACGCTCGTCATGCCCGCCACCTTTGATCTGGCCGCCATGGAAAATCCCGGCCAGATGGCAGATGCCCTGCGTGATGGCCTTGCCGCGACGGTTGCCTTTTCCCAAGGGTCTGGCGCATCGGACCAAAGCATGACGTCCGAGTTTTTCAGCTTTGCCGCAAAAACCGCCTCGGCCGGGTCAACCATGCAGGCGGCGTTCAGCAAAGACGGCTTGGTGATGACCGCTGACAGTGAACCAGTCACTGCCACCATCACGTCGCCCGAAATGCCGTTTCCACAGCTTGATCTTGCCCTTGGCCCGGCGCAGGTCGAGCTGAAATTCCCGGTTATCGGCCCCGATGTGCAGGATTTCCGTTATATGATCAAATTTGACAGCATCACCATGAATGATGAGGCGTGGGCGGTGTTTGACCCGACAGCCGTACTGGCCCGCACGCCGATCGTGCTGGATGTGGATGTGACAGGGCGTACGTCGCTGGATGTGTTCGGGCTGATGCAGTCTGAAGAAGATGGGTCGGTCCCGCCCATTCCGCAGGTCGAACGCGCCGATATCGTGCGTCTGCTGATTTCGGCTGCGGGGGCCGAGGTTTCGGGCAACGGGGCCTTCACCTTTGACAACAGTGCAGGCTACCCCCTGCCGATGGGCAATGCCGATTTCGTGGTCAAGGGTGCCAACAAGATGGTTGATGCGCTGATCACGCTGGGCGTTGTCACGTCTGATGATGCGATGGGCGCGCGCATGGCGATGGCACTGATACTGGAACCCACGGCAGAACCCGATGTGATGACCTCCAAGGTTGAGGCGCGCAGCGATGGCGGGCTTTACGTCAACGGGCAGCGGCTGCGCTGATCAGAAATGCAACAGGCGCAGGCTGTCAACCTGCGCCGGTTCCAACTGGCACACCACTGGAATGGCCGTATCAATGGCGGCAATGATCGCCTCGCGCGGGCCACGCCGCCAATCGGGGTGGGCATAAAACGCAGCCAGCGTTTCGGACCTGGTTGATGCATCGGCAAACGCGCGGATCAGCACATAACGGTCAGGTTCGGCCGATGGACCGAACGCCACCACATCCACGCCATGGGCGGCCTGCAACGGCACGGATACCTGCGCCATCACCCTGTGAAACGCAGTGGCAGTGCCCGGTTGCAGCACATAGTTCAAAATTTCAACGGTCGTCATGGTATTGGCTTTCAACTCACTCTCGTATGACAACACAGCATGGCAGATTCGCAAAAGCGTTAAGATTGGGCAGGGCTGATTTTTGTTGTGTTTTGGCGCAATTGCCGGGTTAACAGGCACAGCGTCCGCGCTTAGGGTGGCCCGGAATATAGGGGTTCGCGATGTATGACTGGATCGTGCTGGGGGAATGGGTCGAAATTGCCGTGCGTTGGCTGCATGTCATCACCGGCATTGCATGGATCGGATCATCGTTTTACTTCATCGCCCTTGACCTGGGCCTGCAACGCGACCCGCCCCCGCCATCAGGTGCCGACGGGCAGGAATGGCAGGTGCATGGCGGCGGGTTCTACCACATTCAGAAATACCTTGTCGCCCCGGACGCGTTGCCCGAGCACCTGACCTGGTTCAAATGGGAAAGCTATGCCACCTGGCTGTCGGGCTTTGCGATGCTGGTGCTGGTCTATTACCTTGGGGCCGAACTTTACCTGATTGACCCAACGGTCGCCGACCTGTCGCTGTGGCAGGCCATTGCCGTTTCCATGGGGTCACTCGCCTTTGGCTGGATCGCCTATAACACGCTGTGCAGCCTGTTTGTGAACGCCAACCAATCCACGCTGATGGTCGCGCTGTTTGCCCTGCTGGTGGCCATGGCATGGGGTTACACGCAGGTATTCACCGGCCGTGCGGCCCTGCTGCATCTGGGCGCATTCACCGCCACCATTATGTCGGCCAACGTGTTCTTCATCATCATGCCCAATCAGCGGATTGTGGTGGCCGATCTGAAGGCCGGGCGCAAACCTGATCCGAAATACGGCAAGATCGCCAAACAGCGCAGCACGCACAATAACTACCTTACCCTGCCCGTGCTGTTCCTGATGCTGTCCAACCATTACCCGCTGGTCTTTGCGACCCAGTATAACTGGGTCATCGCCAGCCTTGTGTTCCTGATGGGTGTCACCATCCGGCACTGGTTCAACACCCGCCACGCCCGCAAGGGCAGCCCGCACTGGACATGGGGGGCGACCGTGATCCTGTTTCTGATCATCGCATGGCTTTCAACCGTGCCCGCCGCCACCGCGGATCAAGAGGCCGCACTGCAACCCGATGCCATGCGCTTTGCCGCCGCTGCCGGGTTTGATGATGCGGTGGATGTGGTCACCGGCCATTGTTCAATGTGCCATGCCGCCGAACCCGTGTGGGACGGCGTGCATTGGCCACCCAAGGGCGTGATGCTGGAAACCCCCGCACAAATCGCCGCCGCCGCCCGTCGCATTTACCTGCAGGCAGGGGTCAGCCACGCCATGCCCCCCGCTGGCCGCGTACCGATGGATGCGACGGCGCGGCAGGTGATCGTCGATTGGGTCCGCGCCGCCGAAGGCTGAACCTTTCGCGCAAAGAATGGGCGCAAGGCCATGGCACTGCCGCTTTTGCGGGCAATTGCTGCACCTGCACAAAGATTGTCCCTGTGCAGCCTGTTTCCACCCGGCATCATCGCCTAGGCCCGGCACATGACGGCGCGCCTTTCGATCATCGTTGTTGAAAAAGACCCCGACCTTGCCTTGCGCATTGTCGATGGCCTGCGCGAGGCGGGCGATCATGACATCACGGTGATTGCCGAAAGCACCGGCCTTGCGCGCCACATTGCCGACCGCAAGCCCGACATCGTGCTGATTGATGCGGGCGATCCGTCACGCGATGTGCTGGAGGAACTGGCCCTTGCCTCTGGCCCGCTTGACCGCCCGGTGGCAATGTTCGTTGACCGGTCTGATGGCCCGCTGACCCGTGCGGCAATCGAAGCTGGCGTTTCGGCCTATGTGGTTGATGGCCTGCGCCCTGACCGGATCAAACCCATTCTGGATGCGGCGATTGCGCGGTTCCATATGTTCCAGAAGATGCGCATGGAACTGGCCGCGACCAAGGCCGCATTGGAAGACCGCAAGATCATAGACCGCGCCAAGGCCATTCTGATGAAGGCACGCGGCATTGATGAAGAGGCGGCCTATGCCCTGCTGCGCAAAACCGCGATGGACCAAAAGCGCAAGGTCGCCGACATCGCCCAGCAACTGGTCATGGCGGCAGGGCTGCTGACATGACGCAGACCCTGCGCCTCGCCTATGTGCCGCTGGTGGATGCGGCACCGCTGATCGTGGCTCATGAAATCGGTTTTGCCGCCGAAGAGGGGCTGACCCTTGATCTGCAGCGCACGCAATCATGGGCGCAGGTGCGTGATCTGCTGGGTGTGGGCGCAGTAGACGCCGCCCATATGCTGGCCCCGATGCCCGTGGCGCAGGCCATGGGTCTGGGGCCGCAATATCCGCCGTTTGATGTGCTGATGCTGCTGTCGCAAGGCGGGCAGGCCATTGCGGTCAGCCAGCCTGTTGCGGCGCAAATGCAATTGGCGGGCCATGTGTTTGATTTTCATGATCCGGTCACAGCCGGGGCCGCCCTTCTGGCCGCCACAGGTGGCACATTGCGCATTGCCGTGCCCTTTCCGTTTTCCACCCATACCCTGATCGTGCGCCATTGGCTGGCCGCCTGCGGCTTTGGCACCGGCGTATCCGTGCACACCGTCCCCCCCCCGCTGATGGCCAACGCGCTGGCAGCGGGCGAGGTTGATGCGGTTTGCGTGGGCGAGCCGTGGTCATCGGTTGCGGCAGATGCGGGGGTCGGGGTGCTGTTGTTATCCGGCATGGCCATCTGGGCCGCCGCGCCGGAAAAGGCGCTGGTCATGCGGCGTGACCGGGCCATGGCCGATGGCCCGCTGACCGGCGCGCTGATGCGGGCGTTGTGGCGGGCCGCCCGGTGGCTGGATGTGACCGAAAACCGTGGCACAGCCGCTGAAATACTGGCGCGTGATCGCTATCTGGATTTGTCCCCCACCCTGACTGAACATGCCCTTCTGGGCCGCTTTGCCGTAGGTCCGGCGGGCCATATCCGCACCGGGCCGGATTTCATGCGCTTCCATCGGGGTGCTGCCAGCTTTCCCTGGAAGAGCGTGGCCGCCCTGTTTGCCGACCGTATCGCCCGCTTGCATGGGTTAGATCCCGCCATGGCTGTAACCGCTGCCATGGCCTGTTTCCGGACCGACCTTTACCGCCAGCATCTGCGCAGTGCGGGTGCCGATCTGCCCGGTGCATCAGCCAAAGTCGAAGGCGCAATGGCCCATCCCACGGCCGTGGCATCTGAACAGGGCCAGATGATTCTGCCCGCCGACGCGTTCTTTGATGGCTGGCAGTTCGACCCACTGTTCGCCGCGCGGTGAAATTCTGTGCAATCAGCCGCAATGGCGCGGAAAAAGGATGCCGCAGCCGCATTGCCGCGTTGCAGCATTGCAATCCGGCTGGCTGCCCCGCGTCTTTCATCCGATGGTGATGACAGCAGGTGCAATGGCGCACCGCTTGCCCCGGATCGCAAAGCGGCGATCACCCCTTCCGGCAATGACGCCCTGATGCCTGCCCGCACTGTGCCGGGCTGTATGCATCTGACTGTCTTGCCCGCCCCCGATCAGCCCGCCGTTCTTCGCACCACCACATTGCGAACCGGCCCATGCCAACAGGATGCCAGCCCAAATGACCCAAAACTTGCTCAACCGCCGCTCATTCTTCAAATCCGCCACCGGCATGATCGCCACCGCCGCCGCCGTGCGCACGCTGTTGCCCGCAGGCGCATGGGCCAGCACCGCCACACCCGAGGTGACCGGGGCCAAGCTGGGCTACATCGCGCTGACAGACAGCGCCCCCCTGATCATTGCGCAGGAAAAGGGCTATTTTGCCGCCCATGGCATGACCGACATGCTGATCGAAAAGCAGGCCAGCTGGGGGGCCACGCGCGATAACATGGCGCTTGGGTCTGCGGCGGGTGGCATTGACGGCGGCCATATCCTGCGCCCCAAGGTGCATCTGTATGCCACAGGCAAGGTCATGCAGAACAACCTGCCCTTGCCGATGTATACCCTGCTGAACCTGAACGAACAGTGCCAGGGCATTTCCGTGGCGCAAGCCTATGCCGAAACCGGCGTGGGACTTGATTCATCACCGCTGCGCGACGCCTTTGCCGCCAAGATGGCATCGGGTGCCGAAGTGCCGGTGGCGATGACGTTCCCCGGCGGCACGCATGACCTGTGGATGCGCTATTGGCTGGCGGCGGGTGGCATCGACCCTACCAAGGATGTGAACCTGATCGTGGTGCCGCCGCCACAGATGGTGGCGAACATGAAGGTTGGCAACATGGAGGCCTTTTGTGTGGGCGAGCCGTGGAATGAACAGCTGGTGAACCAGGGCATCGGCTTTACTGCTGCCACAACGGGTGAGCTGTGGTCCAAACACCCCGAAAAGGTGCTGGGCATGCGGGCCGACTGGGTGGATGCCAACCCCAACGCCACCATCGCCATCATCGCCGCCGTGATCGAGGCGCAGATGTGGTGCGAAAACCCGGCCAACAAGGATGAGATGGCCACCATCGTGTCCAGCCGCCAATGGTACAACGTGCCGGTGGCCGATATCATTGGCCGCATCAAGGGCGACATCAACTATGGCAATGGCCGGGTTGAATCAAAGCCCGATCTGGCGATGACGTTCTGGCGGGATGGGGCGGCGTCGTATCCATGGAAATCGCTCGACAGCTGGTTCATTACCGAAAACAAACGCTGGGGCATGCTGCCGGGCGATCTGGATACGGCGGCTTTGGTCGCCCAGACCAACCGCAGCGATCTGTGGTTGCAGGCGGCCGCTGTGCTGGGCCTGAATACGGCGGGCTTTGGTGACAGCCGCGGCGTGGAAACCATGTTTGACGGCAAGGTATTTGATCCCGCTAATCCGCAGGCTTACCTCGACAGCCTGTCGATCAAGGCCATGGCATAGGGGCGCGGGGGCATGACCGTCACTGCATTGAAACGGGCCGATGCGGCCCCGCCAACCTCACCCGCGGCAAAAGTGCTGCCCTTGCCAACCCCTGCCCGCGTGTCCCCTGCCCGTGTGTCCCCAGCCTTCGGTACACGCGCAGGCACGTTCATGGCGCAAAGCGTGGTGCCGCCCGCCATTGTGTTGCTGATCCTGCTGGCCATCTGGCAGGTCGCCGCCGGGGGTGAAGGGTCGGGCCTGCCCACGCCGCTGATGGTGTGGGACCAAAGCTATGAGCTGATCGTTTCACCCTTCTTTGTCTATGGCACACAGGACATCGGCCTTGGCTGGCGCGTGCTGACATCGCTTGAACGCGTGGCCTACGGCTTTGGTCTGGCGTCAATTGTGGGCGTTCTGATCGGTGCCGTCATCGGCCAATCCATCTGGATGATGCGCGGCCTTGATCCGATCTTTCAGGTTCTGCGCACGGTGCCGCCCTTGGCTTGGCTGCCTATCAGCCTTGCCGCCTTCATGGACAGCGGCCCATCGGCCATCTTTGTGATCTTTATCACCGCCATCTGGCCCATCATCATCAACACTGCCGCTGGCGTGCGCGCCATCCCGCAGGATTACCGCAATGTCGCCGCCGTGCTGCGCCTGAACCAGATCGAGTTCTTCTTCAAGATCATGATCCCCGCCGCCGCCCCCTACATCTTTTCCGGCCTGCGCATTGGTGTTGGCCTGTCATGGCTTGCCATCGTCGCCGCTGAAATGCTGACCGGTGGCGTGGGCATCGGATTCTTTATCTGGGACGCATGGAATTCATCCCGCCTGACCGACATCATCGTCGCACTTGCCTACATCGGCGTGACCGGTTTTGTGCTGGACCGGTTCGTGGGTTGGTTCGGGCGCGTGGTTTCGCGCGGCACAGCGGCATAGGGGGCCTGACATGAGCTATCTGAAAATTGACCGCGTGGTGAAGTCCTTTACCAATGGCGCCAAGGTAACCGAAGTCTTGCAGGATATCCGCCTGACCATCGACAAGGGCGAATTCGTGTCGATCATCGGCCATTCCGGCTGCGGCAAATCCACCCTGCTGAACCTGATCGGCGGCCTGACACAGGTCACAACCGGCGCCATCAAGCTGGAAGGGCGCGAGGTAAACGCCCCCGGCCCCGACCGCGCCATCGTGTTCCAGAACCACAGCCTGCTGCCGTGGCTTTCGGTTTATGACAACGTCAAGCTGGCCGTGACCAAGGTGTTCGGTTCCACCAAATCCAAGGCCGAACGCCACGACTGGATCATACGCAACCTTGACCTTGTGCAGATGACCCATGCCGCCGACAAGCGCCCCGGCGAAATTTCCGGCGGCATGCGCCAGCGTGTGGGCATCGCGCGGGCCTTGGCGATGGAACCCAAAATCCTGCTGCTGGATGAACCCTTTGGCGCGCTTGATGCGTTGACCCGCGCCCATCTTCAGGACGCGGTGATGGATATCCACGCCCGCCTGAAAAACACCATGATCATGATCACCCATGACATTGACGAAGCCGTGCTGCTGGCCGACCGCGTGGTGATGATGACCAATGGCCCGGCGGCAACAATTGGCGAGGTGCTGACCGTGCCCCTGCCCCGCCCGCGTGACCGCATCGCCCTTGCCAGCCACCCCGATTACGTCCGCGCGCGCGAAGGTGTTTTGCGGTTCCTGTATGAACGGCACAAATTCGTGGAGGCCGCAGAATGACCCGCAAACTGGTAATCATCGGCGCAGGCATGGCCTCTGGCCGCCTGCTGGAACAGATTTTTGATGCCGGCGCTGATGTCGAGGTAACCCTGTTCAACGCCGAACCCCGTGGCAACTATAACCGCCTGATGCTGTCGCCCGTGCTGTCGGGTGAGAAAACTTACGAACAGATCGTCACACATGACGCAGACTGGTACGCCGCCCATAACGTCGATTGCCGCTTTGGTGAGGCGGTGGTGAAAATCGACCGCGCCAACCGCGTGGTCTATTCAAACGCGGGCGGCGTGCCCTATGATCAGCTGGTCATTGCCACCGGCTCTGCCCCCTTCATCATCCCCGTGCCGGGCAAGGATCTGCCGGGCGTCGTCACCTACCGTGATCTGGAAGATACCAACGCCATGATCGCCATGTCAAAACCCGGTGCCAAGGCCGTGGTCATCGGCGGTGGCCTGCTGGGGCTGGAGGCCGCCGCAGGCATGGCCGCGCGCGGCACCGAAGTGACCGTGATCCACCTTATGGGCCACCTGATGGAACGTCAGCTAGACCCTGCGGCCGCGTATCTGTTGCAAAAGGATCTCGAATCCAAAGGCATCCGCATTCACTGCAAGGGTGCGACCAAGGCCATTCTGGGCAATACCCATGTCGAGGCTGTGCTGTTGGACGATGGCACGGTTTACGACGCAGACCTTGTCTGCATGGCCGTTGGCATTCGCCCCGAGGTGCGCCTTGCCAATGACGCGCATCTGGATGTGGGGCGTGGCATCACCGTGAATGATTGCCTGCAAACCTCTGATCCACACATCTTTGCCCTTGGCGAATGTGTCGAACATGACAAGCAACTGTTTGGCCTAGTCGCACCGCTGTACGATCAGGCACGCGTTCTGGCTGCCACCCTGCTGGGGCAGGACGCAGCGTTCCGGCCCGTGCAGACGGCAACCAAGCTGAAGGTCACAGGCGTTGATCTGTTCAGCGCCGGTGATTTTGCCGATGCGCCGGGGCGTGAAGATATCGTGTTCCGTGATCCGGGGCGTGGCGTGTACAAACGCCTGATCCTTGAAGGTGATAAACTGATCGGGGCCGTCATGTATGGCGATACCGCCGATGGCGCATGGTTCTTTGGCCTTATCAAGGACGCCACCCCCGTTGATGCCATGCGCGATACGCTGATCTTTGGCCCCGCCTTTGCCGGGGGGGCCACTGCAAACCCTTTGGCAGCCGTTGCAGCCTTGCCGCTTGATGCGGAAATCTGTGGCTGTAACGGCGTGTGCAAAGGTAAGATCATCGAGGCAATCACCGCCGGTGCCACCACGCTTGATGCTGTGCGCGCCACCACCAAGGCCAGCAGCAGCTGCGGCACCTGCACGGGGTTGGTGGAACAGGTCATGGCCTTTACGCTGGGCGATGCCTTTACCGCCAACGCCAACCCGCCCATGTGCAAATGCACTGACCACACACACGAAGACGTGCGCCGCCTGATCAAATCCATGGGCCTGAAATCCATTCCCGCTGTCATGCAGGAACTGGGCTGGAAAACCGTAGGCGGCTGTGCCTCTTGCCGCCCGGCGCTGAATTACTACCTGATCTCCGACTGGCCGACCGAGTATGTGGATGACCGGCAAAGCCGTTTCGTGAACGAACGCAACCATGCCAATATCCAGAAAGACGGCACCTATTCCGTTGTGCCGCGCATGTGGGGCGGGGTAACAACCGCCGCCGAACTCCGCGCCATCGCCGATGCCGCTGATCGCTACGCCGTGCCGATGATCAAGGTGACAGGTGGCCAGCGGATTGATCTGCTGGGTGTGAAGAAAGAGGATCTGCCCGGCATCTGGTCAGATTTCAATGCCGCAGGCATGGTCAGCGGCCATGCCTATGCCAAGGGCCTGCGCACGGTGAAAACCTGTGTGGGCACGGAATTCTGCCGCTTTGGCACGCAGGACAGCACCGGGCTGGGGATCAAGCTGGAGAAACTGCTCTGGGGCTCATGGACGCCCGCCAAGGTGAAACTTGGCGTGTCAGGCTGCCCGCGCAACTGCGCCGAGGCGACGTGCAAGGACGTGGGCGTGGTCTGTGTGGACAGCGGGTATGAAATCAGCGTGGCCGGTGC
Source organism: Rhodobacterales bacterium (assembly GCA_043751715.1). GTDB lineage: Bacteria > Pseudomonadota > Alphaproteobacteria > Rhodobacterales > Rhodobacteraceae > JAAFHS01. The sequence continues at coordinate 10,788 of JAYUZO010000193.1, forward strand.
TGCGGGCATGGACGTGCGCGAAACCGAATTTCTGCTGAAGGCCGAGACCGAGGCCGAGGTGATGGAGGTGATCGCAGCCTTTGTGCAGCTGTACCGCGAAAACGCGCGCTATCTGCACCGCATCTACAAATGGGTGGCCAAGGTGGGGCTGGACTGGTGCCGTGAACAGGTGGCCGATCCGGCCATCAGGCGCGCGCTGTATGACCGCTTCATGCTGTCACAATCCATCTACCAGACTGATCCATGGGCCGAACATGCCGCCCAACCTGCCGCATGGGCCCCGGTCGCCGATCTGACATTGCAGGCCGCAGAATGACGCATTTCATTGATATCGCGGCCCTGTCCGACATCCCGCCCCAAGGCGCGCGGCTGGTGAAAACCGAAGCTGGCTGTGTGGCGGTGTTCCGCACGGCGGATGACCGGGTCTTTGCCCTGCAGGACCGCTGCCTGCACAAGGGCGGGCCTTTATCCGAGGGCATCGTGCATGGCACATCCGTCACTTGCCCGCTGCATGCCTGGGTGTTCGATCTGAACACAGGGGCGGCGCAGGGGGCGGATGAAGGCGCGGTGCGGACCTATGCCGTCAAGGTTGAAGGCGGGCGCGTCTGGCTGGACGCAGGGCTGGCTGCGCAAAAGCGGACAGCGGCATGACCAAACGCCCCCCCACCCCCACCCCCTCCCCACAGGGGGGAGGGGAGGCGCATGTTCTGACAACCTGCCCGTATTGCGGCGTGGGCTGTGGGGTGCGCGCCACGGCGGGGCAAGGTGGCGTGGCGATTGTGGGCGATGAAAGCCATCCGGCCAACAGGGGCAAGCTCTGCGTCAAGGGCGCGGCCTTGGGCGAAACACTGGGCATGGCAAACCGCCTGCTTGCACCCCAAATCGGCGGTTTGCCCGCCACATGGGACACGGCACTTGATCTGATCGCCACGCGGTTCAGGGCCACCATCGCCACGCATGGCCCTGATTCTGTGGCCTTCTATGTCTCTGGTCAGCTGCTGACCGAAGATTACTACGTCGCCAACAAGCTGATGAAAGGCTTCATCGGCAGCGCCAACATCGACACCAATTCGCGCCTGTGCATGGCCAGCAGCGTCGCAGGCCACAAACGCGCCTTTGGCACTGATACCGTGCCCGGCCAATACGAAGACCTTGAACTGGCTGATCTGGTGGTCCTCACTGGGTCCAACCTCGCATGGTGCCACCCTGTGCTGTATCAGCGCCTTGCCGCTGCCAAGGCTGCGCGCCCAACGATGCAAGTGGTGGTCATTGATCCCCGCCGCACCGCCACCTGCGATCTTGCCGATCTGCACCTGCCCCTCACCCCCGGCGCGGATGCCACGCTGTTCAACCTGCTGCTGACGCATCTGGCCGACCATGGCCAGACCGACCCCGCCTTCCTGACCCATGTCACAGGCTATGCCGCCACCCTGCAAACCGCCCGCCTTGCCAACCCCGCCGATACCGGCCTTTCCCCCGCCGACCTTGCCCGTTTCCTGACCCTCTGGGCGCAATCCGAACGCGTGGTCACAGTCTATTCCCAAGGCATCAACCAATCCGATACCGGCACCGACAAGGTCAATGCCATCATCAACTGCCACCTTGCCACCGGTCGCATCGGCCGCCCCGGCATGGGCCCGTTCAGCATCACCGGCCAGCCCAACGCCATGGGCGGGCGCGAGGTGGGCGGCATGGCCAACACCCTTGCCTGCCATCTGGAGATTGAAAACCCCACCCACCGCGCAGCCGTACAAACCTTCTGGAACGCACCCACCATCGCCACCAAACCGGGGCTCAAGGCCGTGGACATGTTCCGCGCTGTGGAATCCGGCCAGATCAAGGCGCTGTGGATCATCCACACCAACCCCGCCGTCACCATGCCCGAGGCTGACCGCGTGGCCCGCGCCATCTCCGCCTGCGATTTCACCGTGGTCAGCGATGTGACAGCCCACACCGATACAGCCCGCCTTGCCCAAGTGTTGCTGCCCGCCACCGCCTGGGGCGAAAAGAATGGCACGGTAACCAATTCCGAACGCATGATCAGCCGCCAACGCGCGTTTCTGCCCGCACCGGGGCAGGCCCGGCCTGATTGGTGGCAACTGGCGCAGGTCGCACAGCGCATGGGCTTTGCCGGGTTTGAATGGGCCAGCCCCGCCGAAATTTTCCGCGAACATGCGGCCCTGTCCGGTATCGCAGGGGGCTTGGGCAGCGATTTTGATATATCCACCAAGGCGTCGGTCAGTGATGCCGACTACGCCGCCATGCAACCCTTTGTCTGGCCGCAATCGGCCAACCGCCAAGGCGGCCGGTTCTTTGCCGATGGCCGTTTCCACACGCACGACGGGCGCGCGCGGATGTTGCCCATTGCCACCACCGTACCCCAAACCCACGCCTTCCGCCTGAACACCGGCCGCATCCGTGATCAGTGGCATACCATGACGCGCACCGGCACCTCTGCCCGCCTGTCGGCCCATCTGGCCGAACCTTTCCTTGAAATCCACCCCGCTGATGCCGCC
>JAYUZO010000194.1:0-3874 GCA_043751715.1 Rhodobacterales bacterium
TGCAGCGCCAGATGCCGCACGGCAAAGCCGTTCCAGTGCATCGTCTCGATCAGCCTCAGCCCCGGCTCTCGGCCGCCTTCACGAAGCGTGCTTTCCACAACGCCTCCTCCCATTCGCCCTGCGCGGTTGATCCATGCACCACCCCGCCCCCCACGTTCATCACAATATCCTGCCCCGTCACTGACAGCGTGCGGATCGCCACAGAAAAATCCGCCCGTCCGTCCGGCGCCATCCAGCCCACCGCACCACAATACACCCCCCGCGCGCGCGGCTCGACCGTGCGGATAATCTCCATCGCGCGAATTTTGGGTGCCCCCGTCACTGACCCGCACGGAAACAGCGCCGCCATCAGCCCCGCCATCGTGGGTGCCGCGTCAAGCTGCCCCTCTACCGTTGATGTCATCTGGTGCACCGTGCTGTAGGTTTCCATCGCAAACAACGCCGGCACCCGCACTGACCCGACCCGCGCCAAACGTGATATATCATTGCGCAGCAAATCCACGATCATCAGGTTTTCCGCCCGGTCCTTTTCGCTGGCGTGCAGCGCCGCTGCAATCGCCGCATCGCGCGCAGGGTCTGCATCGCGCGGCGCTGTGCCCTTCATGGGCCGCGTCACAATCCGCCCGCCCGCGTCCACCTCAAAGAACAACTCCGGGCTGCGTGACACGATCACCGGCCCCACACCCAGATCAACAAACGCCCCGTGCCCCACCGGCCCCGTCCGCCGCAAGGCACCATACAGGCCGAGCGCCGTGCCCGCCAGCAACGCCGACTGCATCGGAAACGTCAGGTTCACCTGATAGCAATCCCCCGCCCCGATCCAGTCCTGCACCCGTGCCATCGCGGCATCATAGGCCCTGCGTGACACCAATGGTTGCGGGGCCGCCATCCGCGTGGCCAACCCTTCGGCCGCCGCCTGCGCCAGCACCTGATCTGCATCCTGTGGTGCCGCAAACACCCCAAAGGCCAGCAGCGGCCCCGGCCTGCGCCGTGGCATCAACGCGTGCAGACGCGGCTCCAGTGCATAGCCCAATTCATAGGCCGCATAGCCCGCCACCCAGGCACCGCGCGCCCGTGCGGCGTCAAGCGCGCGCAGGGCGGCCGGCACGGCGCGCGCCGTCTGCGCCACGATCAGCCGTTGCGCTGATGCAAACAGGGCAGGGCGGCCCAACGGGCCATGTTCGACCAAAATCACGGCACACCCCCAATCGCAGCCCCTACACCTAGTGCCGCTTTCCTACCCCCGCCAGCCCGATTTTGCCGCAGGCATAGGCCGTTTGCGACACGACCACCGCTATGATCGCCACCAAACACCCCCATAAGTTGTGCCTTTGCACAGAAAGCTTGCACCATATGTGGATTGTGCTTTGATACGCCACGGCGGCAGGGCACCAAAACCCGGCAGCCCTAAAAAACAAGCGTCAACAGGACCGAGGGGATCATATGTCAACCGATTATTCAGACAAGGACAAGCATGAGGACATGAAAGTCCTGCATGGCATGGGCTATGCCCAGGAATTGTCCCGCTCCATGTCAAAGTTTTCAAACTTTGCCATTTCGTTTTCCATCATCTGCATCCTTTCAGGGGGCATCAATTCGTTTCCGCAGGCCATTGGCGCGGTCGGCGGCGGCGGCGCGGGTATCGGCTGGATCGTCGGTTGCCTGCTGTCGGCGATGTTTGCCCTGTCGATGGCGCAGATCGCATCGGCCTTTCCCACGGCAGGTGGGCTTTACCATTGGGCGTCCATTCTGGGAAACCGGTTCTGGGGCTGGCTGACCGCGTGGCTGAACCTGCTGGGCCTGATCACCGTGCTGGGGGCCATCAACATCGGTACAGCCTTTTACTTTCAGGGCACCTTCGGCGGCACATGGCTGGGCATGACCACAAGCCCTGCATGGATTGTCGGCTTTGTTGTTGTCATCACCGTGGCACAGGCTTTGTTCAACCACCTTGGCATCAAGGTGACCACAATGCTGACGGACATTTCGGGCTATATCATCTTTGCCACAACCGCCGTGCTGGTGCTGGCATGCCTGTACTATGCCCCCGCGCTTGATTTTTCGCGGCTGTGGACGTTCAAGAACTATTCCGGTCCTGCCGGCGGCGGCGTGTTCCCTGAAAACGCCAACATGGGGTATCTGTTCCTGCTGTGCCTGTTGCTGCCTGTGTATACCATCACCGGCTATGATGCGTCGGCCCACACATCCGAAGAAACCAAAGGTGCCGCCACATCTGTGCCCAAAAGCATCGTTTCCGCTGTGCTGTGGTCATCCTTGATTGGCTGGGTGATGATCTGCGCCATCGTGCTGGCTATTCCGGATCTGGATGCCGGTGCCGCGCAGGGCTTTACCGTGTTCTTTGCCACGATGGACGCCATTCTGCCGCCCACGCTGAAATCGGTCATCTATCTGGGCATTCTGGCCGCGCAGTTCCTGTGCGGTCTGGCCACCGTCACATCGGCAAGCCGCATGTTGTTTGCCTTTGCCCGTGATGGCGGCATGCCCGTGGGGTCGGCGGCACTTGCGTCTGTGTCGCCCAGCTATCGCACGCCCGTCACCGCCATCTGGACCGCGTCGATCCTGTGCATCCTTTATGTGCTGGCCGTCAGCTTTATCCCGGTGGCCGGGGGCAGCGATTTCAGCCTGTATTTCATGGTTGTGAACTCCACCCTCGTGTTCCTGTTCCTGTCCTTCACCATCCCGCTGATTGCGGGCGTGCTGGCTTATGGCACGGCGAAATGGCCCAATCCCGGCCCTTGGGCCATGTCTACCGCAGTGTACAAGCTGGTGACCCTGCTGTCAGTCGTGGGGATGGCCATCATCTTCTTTATCGCCATCCAACCCCCGAATGACAAAGTGCTGTGGATCGTGCTTGGCTTTATCGCCATCGCACTTGTTCTGTGGGTCGCGGTTGAAAACCGCCGCTTTGAAGGCCCGCCAACAGGCGACCGGATCGCTGCCCGCAAGGCCATTATCGCCGCCGCCGAAAAGGCGGTGGGTGAGGCCTGATTGCCAGCCGTTTCAACAAAGGCCGGGGGTGAAACCCCGGCCTTTTGCATGGCGGCCGTCAGTTGCCCACTGCAATCATCATCGCCGGCACCGCCTTCAGCACAAAGTCATAGGCCGCCGTCCCCACCGGCACCACATCCCCACCCGCTTGCACCAACGCCACACCGGCCCTGTGACTGCGCACCCGGTGGATCACCACATCATACCGCAGCTGTAAAGTGCCCGTCGCCACGTCCGCCATAGCCACCACATGACCATCCCTGCATCCACAAACACTGTCACCGCTGCCCCCGGCAGCGCATGCGCCAATATCGGCCCCGGCAGGCAGACCGCCACCGCCACCAGCTGCAACAGCCTGCTCCGCTGCACCCTATTCGTTCCCGCCATAATCCAACGCCTTGTCACGCCATACCGAATGCGGATGAATGCCGTCCAAAGACCGCCCCGGCTGCATCGAAATCTCTATCCACACTGACGGGCCATCTATGCGCACATAATCATTTTCCGCATCCAGCGTCGGCGTGCCCGCAAAGGCCACAAACGTCTGCGGCAACTCCGCCAAATACCGCGCCATGATCATGTCCGCATCCGCCACCGCAATATCACCCACATAGGTTTCAATCGCCGCCACCACCAACGCCTGCTGATCAGGCGCAAGGTCCCCCACCCGCACACCTTCGTTGGCCGTAGGGATCGCGTCATCCTCTTGCGGGCCTGCGATGATATTGGTGTATACTTCCCCCAGTTTCGCCACCCCCGCCTGCCCTGGCGAAAGCGCCGTCAAAACCGCCGCTATTTCCTGCACCATCGGCGCGTTTTCCCGCCCGTTCTGGGTAAAGGGCACAAACGGCTCCACCCCCCGGAA
>JAYUZO010000195.1:0-10213 GCA_043751715.1 Rhodobacterales bacterium
ATCAACGAAGGCTTTGATCTGATGCACCGGGGCGAAAGCATACGCAGCGTGGTGGTGTTCTAGATGGCGCGGTGTCATGGACGCAGACGGCAGGATCAGCGCAGATTGAATGTGTTTCCGGTTCATGCTATCTAGACAGATAGCTAGCTAGATAGGTGCGCCATGTGGACGCTTCAGGATGCCAAGAACCGGTTTTCGGCCGTGGTTGACGCGGCCCTTGCGGGAAAGCCGCAGGCGGTGACGCGGCGTGGTCAGCCTGCCGTGGTCGTAATCTCGGCCGCGGAATATGAACGGCTGACGGCTGCGGGCGCGGCACGTGGGTCATTCCTTGATCATCTGCGCAGCTTTCCGGGCGGCGATATCCCGCGTGTTGCGGTGACGATGCGTGATGTTGATCTGTGATCTACGTCCTGGATACCAATGTGCTGTCAGCCATGCGTCGCCCGGACCGCTCCGAGGCTGTGATGCGATGGGCGGCGGGGCGGCGCGAAGAGGATATGTTTCTAAGTGTGATAACCTTGGGTGAGGTTGAACGGGGGATCATGCGGCAGGAAAAGCTGAATCCGGCGTTTGCAGCAGACCTGCGCCAATGGCTGGATCAGACGATGGCGGTATTTTCAGACCGGATTTTGCCATTTGACGCAGCGGCGGCGCGGCTTTGGGGAAAACTCTCAGCGCGGCTGGGCCATGCGGGGACTGACCTGCTGATCGCGGCAACGGCGATGGCGCATGGTGCAACGGTGGTCACAGGCGATTCGGGTTTTGCGGCCACAGGCGTGCGGGTTGAAAACCCGTTCACATCATGACCAACAGAATGTCCCTTAGCGGCTTTCCGCCAAATTCTGGTATCCACTCAGCAAAGGTGAACAATCATGGCGCGTGATGGGGCAAATCTGCTGGCGGTCCTGATTGATGCCGATAACGTTCTGGCGCGGCATGCCGAGGCGATCCTCAAGGAAATCAGCACCATTGGTGAGCCCGCCTTGCGGCGCGTCTATGGTGACTGGTCCAGCAGCCAACTGGCGGGCTGGAAGGCCAAGGCCCGCGATCTGGGGCTGGTGATGCATCAGGAATCGGCCAACACCAAAGGCAAGAACGCATCCGACATCGGCCTTGTGATTGATGCGATGGATATCCTGCATGCAGGTAAATTCGACGGCTTTGTGCTGGTCAGCTCTGACAGTGATTTCACCCGCCTTGCATCCCGCATCCGCGAAGAAGGGCTGGAGGTGGTAGGCATAGGTGAGGCGAAAACCCCCGAAAGCCTGCGCAAGGTCTGCAACCGCTTTATCCTGATTGAAAACATCGTGGCCGAGGGTGAGCCCGAGCCTGAAACCAAACCCGCAGCCGCCCTGCCCGCCCGCGTGGCGCGGGCTGATACGCCGCCACCCCCGCCAACCAAAAAGCCTGCCTATGATGCAATTCCGCTGATCGTGAAGGCAATGAAATCCATCGACCCCGATGGTGAATGGTATTCGCTGGGCCAGTTGGGCCAATACATGGTGCGCGCCGACCCCGATTTTGACAGCCGCACCTACGGCGCTGCAAAACTGTCGGACCTGATCAAAGGCCTGCCCAAACGGTTCGAGGCGAAAAAGGACGGCAACCACTGGCTGGTGCGCGATATTGCGTGATCGGACGGAACAGATGAACGCGGGTCAGCGATGAACGGCGCAACCACCCTTGTGCGTACGCTTTTGAACTCTGGCATCCGTGTCTGCTTTGCAAACCCCGGCACGTCTGAAATGCACTTTGTCGCAGCCCTGGATGCCCACCCCGACATGCGCTGCATCCTGTGCCTGTTCGAAGGCGGCGTGACCGGTGCCGCCGATGGCTATTACCGCATGACCGGGCAGATTGCCGTCAGCCTGCTGCATCTGGCCCCCGGTTTTGCCAATGGCTTTGCCAACCTGCACAATGCGCGCAAGGCAAAGTCAGCCATGGTCACGGTGATGGGCGAACACGCAACGCACCATTTGCAGCATGAAAGCCCCCTGAAAGGCGATACAATCGGCATTGCCGAGGCCGTGTCGCATTCCGTTGTCCGGCCCATGCGCGCGGCCGATGTGGCTGGCCATGCCGCCCATGCCATTCACCAGGCCCAGTCAAACGGCGGCCAGATTGCCACGCTGATTCTGCCCGCCGATACTGCGTGGAACGCGGCAGATCAGGCCGCTGTCGCAAATGCACCCCAGCCACCGCGCAGACCGATGGTCGGCGCGATTGCCGCAGCGGCTGATGTGCTGCGCCTGCCCGGTGCCGTGCTGATGGTTGATGGCCCGGCCCTGCGCCGCCCGCTGGCTGACCTTGCCAGCGCCATTGCGCAGGCCACGGGTGCGCGGCTGATGTGCCCCTATTTCGTGGCGCGCATTGCACGCGGCGCAGGGTCGGTGCCGTTTGAACCCCTGCACTATGCGGTGGATGAAAATGTCGCCCTGCTGGCGGGCACAAAGGCCATGGTGCTGATCGGTGCTGATGAACCCACCGCGTTTTTCGCCTATCCGGGCAAGCCCAGCCTGCCCGCGCCCGTTGATTGCCTGATGATGCGCCTGTGTGCGCCCGATATGGATGTGGCCTTTACCCTGCAGGCACTGGCTGACCATGTGCAGGCCACCACGCCGCTGCCCACCACCCCCCTTGCCCTGCCTGCTGCCCCGACCGGTGCTGTCACGCTGGAAAAGCTGGGTGAAGCCGTGGCAGCACTGCTGCCCGCACATGCGGTGGTGGTGGAAGAGGCCATCACCTCGGCCCGCCCGCTGATTGATGCCACGCGGCACGCCCGCCCGCATGACTGGCTTTGCCTGATGGGCGGGGCGATTGGTGATGGCTTGCCCGTGGCTGTCGGCGCTGCCGTGGGCGCGCCAGACCGCAAGGTGGTGCTGCTGCAGGCCGATGGGTCGGCCATGTACACGCTGCAAAGCCTGTGGACCATGGCGCGCGAACGGCTGGATGTCGTGGTGATCGTGCTGGACAATGGCGGCTATCGCACCTTGCACCGCGAAATGGCGAATGTCGGTGTCGCACAGGCGGGCCGCAATGCCCTGCGGATGTTTGATGTGGCAGACCCCGCGCTGGATTGGGTCGCACTGGCACGCGGGCACGGCGTTGCAGGCGTGGCCGTGCAGGACTTGGATCAGTTCAATACGGCCTTTGCCGCAGCGCTGGCCACGCCCGGCCCGCATCTGATCGCGGTGCCGTGTTAGGGCAGATCAACAGGCGGGCCGCAGGGCGCGCCAGCCAAAAATTCACGAAAAATTAACACTTTTCTCACGCCTGCACCCGCGCAAGTGGCGCAATCTGTGATGGTGGACAGGCCCCGTTTGCCGCCCCCCACACCCATTATTTCAGCACGTCATACGCCCCATTTCCGAGGTGAATCATGTTCGTCAGATGCATGTTTGCGGCTCTTTTGACCACCGGTTTGCCCGCCTACGCGGGTTGCGCCGATCTCGCGCCCGATCTGGCACTCGTGCTGGCGGTTGACAGTTCCGGCAGCATTGATGCCGCCGATTACAGCTTGCAGCGGCAGGGCTATGCGCTGGCCTTTGCCGACCCCACCGTGCAGGCCGCCCTGCAGTCGGCCGGGGTGGTCGATGTGGCGCTTGTGCTGTGGGGTGACAGTGAAATGGCCCCGCAGGTGTTTGGCTGGCAGCGCATCACCGGGCCGCAGGGTGCACAGGCGCTGATGGCCACGCTGCTGTATGTCCCGCGTGAGGTGACGGGAAACACCGGCATCGGGCGCGGCGTGTCCGCAGCGCTTGACCTGCTCGAGGCACCCGGCAATTGTGCCCTGCGCAAGGTGATCAACGTATCCGGTGACGGTGTTGAAACCCTGTCACCGCATCCGCGCAACCATATTCCGCTGGCACAGGCGCGCGACCGCGCACAGGCCATGGGTGTCACCATCAACGCGCTTGCCATCACGCGGGATCAGCCTGATCTGGCAGACTGGTATGCCGACCATCTGATCACCGGCCCTGCATCATTTGTCATCGCCGTGAATGGGTATGACGGTTTCGCAACAGCGATCATTCAAAAGCTGGGGCGCGAAATCGCACCGCCGCAGCTGGCCCTGATGGCCGCTGCACCTGACCGGTTCTGAACACAGCCACAGAAGGCAACGATCATGAAAACCTATCTTGTCGAGCGCGATCTGGCCGGCATCAATATGGCCGACCTGCACGGTGTCACCGCCGCCGCACTGCGCCACACGGCCAACATGCGCGCAGATGGCGACCGCATCTATTACCTCGGCTCAACGTTTTTGCCGCAGGAAGGCCGGTGCCTGTGCCTGTTCGAGGCCAAGGACGCAACCGTGGTCGCCGCGCTGAATGCAGCCGCCTGCCTGCCCGCGGCGCGGATCGTACCCGCCCTCACACTGGCCATGCCCCCGGTCGCGGTGGCGTAGTGACAGCGATTCATTGCAAAACACAGCGGGAAGGGTAGGCTTGCCCAAGGATACCCAATTGTCTTTGGCCGGTGCACCCATTTTGGCTTTCGCGCAATCATCCGTCGTATCATTGGGGGCGCTGACCCTTGATCTGGCACGCGGGCGGCTGACCGGGCCGCAGGGCGATATTGCCCTGCGCGCCAAATCCTTTGGCCTGCTGGCGCATCTGGCGCGCAACCGGGGCCGCGTGATTGCCAAGGATGAACTGATCGCCGCCGTCTGGCCCGATGTCACCGTCAGCGACGAATCCCTGACCCAATGCGTACACGATCTGCGCCGCGCGCTGGGGGCCGATGGCCCGCAGCTTTTGCGCACCGTGCCACGGCGCGGCTATATGCTGGTGGCCCAGGGGCCACTGGCGGTGTCAACACCGGTGCCCGGCAGCATTGCCGTGCTGCCCTTTGCGCTGCAGGGGCCCGATGCCCCGCGCGATCAGGTGCTGTTTGACGGGCTGGCGCATGATGTGACCGGCCGCCTTGCCCGGCTGCGCGCCTTTCACGTCATCGGCCGGGGCAGCGCCTTTGCCTTGCGCCACATGGCCGATGCACCTGTGGATCTGGGCCGCGCGCTGAACATTGCCTATGCCGTCACTGGGCGCGCCATCCGCCGTGCAGACCGGTTCCGCCTGCATGTTGATCTGTTGGATTGCCGCGATGGCCGCCTGATCTGGTCTGATGCGTTTGACATGGCTGCACCCGATGTGATGCGCGCGGCAGATCAGTTGCCAGACCCGATCGTCGCCGCCCTTGCTGATGAGATTACCTTGTCAGAACGCCACCGCGCCGCCATTGCGCCGGAAAATCTGCCACCCGATGCCTGGCGGTCATTTCACACCGGCCTTAATCTGCTGTTTCAATCCGGCGAAGATGTGCTGGACCGCGCGCTTGATCAGTTCGCCTTGGCCACCACGCTGGATGCCGGTTTTGCCCGCGCCCATGCCTTTGCATCATTTTGCCATTTCAACTTTGCCATCCGCAGGTTCGGGCCAAACCGAACCGCCGCAACGCAGGCCGCCCATGCCGCGTCTTCCCGCGCTTTGGCACAGGATGATGGCAGCCCCGCCGCACATTGGGCGCATGGCCGCGCGCTGTGGCTGAACCGGCATGCGCAGGCCGGGTTGCGCCAGGTGCGCCATGCCATTGCGATCTGCCCCAGCTTTCCGCATGCCCATTACATGGCAGGCTTCATCGAGGCGCATCAGGGCGATGCCGCGCAGGCCCTGCGCGACCTGAACCGCGCACAGGCGCTCAGCCCGTGTGACCCGTTCCTTGCATCATTGCAGGTGGCCAAGGCCACCGCATTTGCGCGCACAGGCGATGATACATCGGCGGTGGCCATGGCAGCGCAAGCGGCCAGTCAATGCGCGGAATTTGATCAGTTGCAATGCCATGCAGCGCTGATCCTTGCCGGGCTGGGTGAGGTGACACAGGCCCGCGCAATTCTGGCAACCGCCCCCGTGAATGAACCGGCCTTTCGCCCCGACATGCTGCATGCGACGATTTATGACATGCCGGGTGACATACGCCACGTCCTGCAAACCGGGGCGCAGGCGCTGGGCCTGCCGCAACTCTGACCGCCGTCAGATTTGCTAAGGACGATCACCCATGCGCCGCCCGGACCCCGTGGCGCGGCGGATTGTAGGGCGCCACGGTTAAAAATCTTCACAAGATTTTTGGCAAGAATTTTATGAAAACTCTTGGGCGCTGATCCTGTGGGTGTAGCACAGTCGTTGCGGTGTCATGCGTATGTTCGCAAAGCGGAAACCCATCAGGCCAGATGGACCCGAAACGCGGCAATGACGCCGGCATAAACATCGCGCTTGAACGGCACGATGGCCGCCAGCATCGCATCGGCCGGCATCCACTGCCACCGCGCGAATTCCGCATGATCGGTGGCGATGTTGATCTGATCATCGGTGCCGGTATAGCGGTACAGGAACCACTTTTGCCGCTGGCCCTTGTATTTGCCACCCCAGACGCGGCCCAGCAATGCGGGTGGCAAATCATAGGTCACCCAGTCATCGGTTTTGGCGATGAATTCCACCAGATCCGCCGTTATACCGGTTTCTTCCCACAGTTCGCGCAACGCCGCCACACGCGGCTTTTCACCATCGTCGATCCCGCCTTGCGGCATCTGCCAGGCATCGGCGGCCGGAATACCCGGTGTTTCCACCCGCTGGCCTGCAAAAATCAGGCCAGCGGTGTTGATCAGCATCACGCCCACACAGGGCCGGTACGGCAAGTCTGCCGTCATGGGGCGGGCGTATCCGCGATATGATCGGGTGAAATCGCGTTCAGGCCGGTGATGATATCCACGGCATAGGCCAGCTGGTAATCTTCATCCCGCAGCTTGGCGGTTTCTTCGGCCTTGGCGCGTTCTTCCTCCAGCAGGCGGCGTTCGTCATCTGTCATCGAATCGTTCGACAGGATGCCGCGCAGATCAGCCTCGGTGCGGGTGTTTGCCGTCTCTTCTGCCGCTGCGGCCTCGGTTCCGTCCACCGCCGGGTCAACCCGCGGCTGGTTCACCACAATGTCCGGTGCCACGCCCAGCGCCTGAATGGACCGGCCCGAGGGCGTGTAATAGCGTGCCGTTGTCAGCCGCATCGCCCCATCGCCGCGCAGCGGGATCAGCGTCTGCACCGACCCTTTGCCAAAGCTTTTGGTCCCCACCACAATCGCGCGCCGGTGGTCCTGCAACGCCCCTGCCACAATTTCCGACGCCGACGCCGACCCGCCGTTGATCAGCACCACAATCGGTTTGCCCATCGCCAGATCGCCCGTTTCGGCATTGTAACGTTCGCCATCCGATGCATCACGCCCGCGCGTTGATACGATTTCGCCCTGATCCAGAAACGCATCCGATACCATGATCGCCTGATTCAGCAGGCCCCCCGGATTGTTGCGCAAATCCACCACAAAGCCTGTGACATTGTCCATGCCACCCAGTTCTTCCACCGATTTGGCCAGCTCTTCCTGCAGCCCGCTCATCGTCTGATCATTGAACGTGGTGATCCGCAGCACCGCCACATTGCCCACCACCCGGCTGCGCACCGCCACCAGTTTGATCGTGTCACGGATGATCGAAATATCGAACGGGTCCTGAACCCCTTCACGCACCACCGTGATCACAATTTCAGATCCGACCTCGCCGCGCATCATGTCAACCGCCTGATCAAGCGTCAGGCCCAGCGTGCTTTCACCGTCAACCTGCGTGATGAAATCGCCCGCCTCAACCCCCGCCGCATCCGCAGGCGTGCCGTCCATCGGTGACACCACCTTGACGTAGCCTTCTTCCTGCGACACCTCGATGCCCAGGCCCCCGAATTCACCGCGCGTCTGCACCTGCATATCGGCAAAATCATCCGCCGACAGATAGCTTGAATGCGGATCAAGCGATGTCAGCATGCCATTGATCGCCGCCTCGATCAGCGCCTCGCTATCGGTTTCCTCCACGTACTGGCCACGGATGCGTTCAAAGATATCACCAAACAGATCAAGCTGTTCATAGACCGTCGTTTCCGGCACCGCCTCTTGCGCCAGCAACGGGCCTGCAACCTGTGTGGTGAACAGGGCTGCAGCAATGGCCCCGCTGCTTGCGGCCAGTAGAAACTTTTTCATTGCACGTCAGTCCTTTTCCCTATGGCCCGGCAAGGGCAAACCAGTCCGCCGGATCAACCGGCGCCGAGCCTTGTCTCAGCTCGATATAAAGCGTTTCCGTCTCGCGTGCGCCACTGCCATTTTCGGCACCGGCAAGAATTCCGTCTGATGTCGCAGTCCCACCCATCACACCCAGGGGCGCACCGGCCGCCACAACCTCGCCCACTTCCCCATACACCGAAGCCATCCCCGCCAGTATCACAAGATAGCCCCCGCCCGGTTCAAGAACCATCACATTTCCGTAGTCCAGCAGCGGGCCCAGATACCGGATCGTCGCCGCATGCGGTGCCGTGACCAGTGCCTGCGCGCGCGTGGCCAGTGTGATGCCGGGGCGGCGCACACCTGCCGCGTCCGCCTCATCCGCCCGGCGGATCACAATGCCATAGGCCGGCAGCGGCAGCACACCCTGACTATCGGCAAAGGTCTGGCCGGGGTTTTCCGACAGCGTCAGTCCGCCCGCAAACGCCTCCAGCGTATCGGCGCTGTTGAGCAGGCCGCGCAGCACCTCGGGGTCTTCGGTAAACCGGCGCGGCAGATCGGTGCGGTCTGATATCGCCTGGCTTAGCGCCGTGCGCGCCGCTTGCGCCGCGGCCAGCCCGGTTTTCAACGTATCGCCCGCCGATACCTGCAGGCTGCGCAGATCGCGCAGTTCGGTCAGCTGTGCGCGCAGCGCATCCGCCTCGGCCTGCAAGGCCGGTGTCACCTCGGTCAGCAGCAGGCCCGATTGCACCGTGCCAATCGGGCCTGACGGGTGCAGCAGCAACAATGGCCCCGGTTCGGATTCCAGCTGCGACAGCACGCCCAGCAACTGCGCCACCTGTTCGGATTTTGCATCAAACTGCAGCTGCAACGCCGCCTCACGGATCGCCGCCTGCCGCAACGCCTCACGCAGGGCTGCAAGCCCCGCCTCATAGGCGCGGATCGTCTGGGTCAGGGCTGCCACCCTGTCGCGCGCACCCGTTGCCGCCTCAAGCGCCTGCACGGCCTGCGCCAGATTTGCACTGGCGGTGGCCGCCTCGGCTGCCACATCTTCCGCCTGCACCGGCGCTGTCAGCATCAGGCAAATGGCAATCGCGCGCAGGATCATTGGATCAGACTTTGCCCCGTCATTTCAGCGGGTTGCGGCAGACCCAGCAGCGCCAGCAGCGTGGGTGCCAGATCGGCCAGCCGCCCGTTGCGCAACGCAGCCCCCTTTGGCCCCCCCACCAGAATGACCGGCACAGGGTTTGTCGTATGCGCCGTATGCGGCCCGCCTGTCACCGGGTCTACCATCAGTTCGCAATTGCCATGATCCGCCGTCACGATCATCGCCCCACCCGCCGTTTCCAACGCCGCCAGGGCCTGCCCCAGCCCTGCATCCACCGCCTCACATGCGGCAATCGCTGCGGGCAGAATGCCGGTGTGGCCCACCATATCGGGGTTGGCAAAGTTGACCACGATCAGGTCATGCCCGCCCAGAATTGCCCCGACAAGCGCCTGTGTCACCGCCGCCGCCGACATGTCCGGTTGCAGATCATAGGTCGCCACCTTGGGCGACGGCGCCATAAAGCGCGTCTCGCCCACAAAAGGCACCTCACGCCCACCGTTCAGAAAGAATGTCACATGCGGGTATTTTTCCGTCTCTGCGACCCGAAACTGCGTCTTGCCCTGCGCCGCCACCCATTCGCCCAGCGTGTTGACGATGTTGCGCTTGGGGAACGCCGTTTCCATATAGGCCGCATGCGCCGATGAATATTCCACCATGCCCAGCCGCGCAGCAAGGGTCGGCCTGCGCCCGGTCGCAAAGGCGGTAAAGGCCGGGTCACACAACGCCGACAGAATTTCGCGCGCGCGGTCGCCCCGAAAGTTCAGGCAGAACAAACCATCCCCATCCGACATGCCACTGAAACCTGCCACCACGGCCGGGGCAATGAATTCATCCGTCTCACCGCGCGCATAGGCGGTCGAAATCGCACTGGCTGCATCCGGGGCATTGTCGCCCACGCCGTAAACCATGGCCGCAAACGCTCGGCTGACACGGTCCCAGCGGTTATCGCGGTCCAGTGCATGATAGCGCCCGATGACCGTGGCAATCGCAGCCCCCGGCGGAAGTGCGGCTTGCAGCTGC
>JAYUZO010000196.1:0-5963 GCA_043751715.1 Rhodobacterales bacterium
GCCGGGGGTTTCACACCCCCGGACCCCCGTGGGATATTTGGGGACAGATGAAAGGCAAAGAGTAGTGGCTTTGGGACTGGCAACGATTTTAACGGCGAGCGAGCAATTCTGGGGCGTGGCGACGGTGGACGGCGTAATCGTGCTGTCGCCGGATTTTCTGCACTGGCGCCGCCTGCGTGATGTGATTGCAGCGGGGGCTGTGGAAACGGTCACGCAGGCGGTACTCGGGCGCGCCGTGACCCATCCGAACGGCAGTTTCACTTGGGACATCCCGGTGCCTGATCCGGAAAAAAGTTCATCTGTGTGGGGGTGAACTTTCCAGACCGGATTGCCGAATACAACGACGGGCAGGACGCGCTGGCGCACATGTCCCTGTTCCCACGCTTTGCGCGCAGTTTTACCGGGCATGGCCAGCCAGTGCTCCGGCCGCCCGAAAGTGCGCAGCTGGATTGCGAAGGCGAGATTGCGGTGGTGATCGGCACGGGCGGGCGGCGCATCCCGAGGCGCGCGCGCCGAGCCATATTGCCGGGCTGACCCTGTGCAACGAAGGCACGATCCGGGATTGGGTGCGGCATGCGACATTCAATGTGACGCCGGGCAAGAACTGGGATCGGTCCGGGGCGATGGGGCCGTGGCTGGTGCCCTTTGCGCATGCGGCGCAGATTGAGGATGTGGCGCTGGAGACGCGGGTGAACGGCGATCTGCGGCAGGCCGACCGCACGGGACGAATGCTGTTTCCGGTGGCGCGCCAGATTGCCTGTATCAGCACATTCACCACGCTGGTGCCGGGCGATATCATCATCACGGGCACGCCCACGGGCGCGGGGGCACGGTTCGACCCGCCGGTCTGGTTGCAGCCGGGGGATCAGGTGACGGTGACGGCGACGGGTCTTGGCAGCCTGACCAACGGGGTGGCCGACGAATGATGACGCATGCGCAGATTATGCAGGCGGCACGGTCCCTGCTGGACGCGGAAAGCACGGGCGTGCAACGTGGTCTGCTGTCGCTGGAATACCCCGGCATGACGCTGGACAATGCCTATGCGGTGCAGGCGGCGGTGGTGGCGCTGAAAAGGGCGGTGGGGCTGCGGGGGATCGGCTGGAAGATCGGGCTGACCAGCCGGGCGATGCAGCAAGCGCTGAACATCACCATACCGGATTCGGGCGTTTTGCTGGAGGATATGGCCTTTGCGGATGGGGCGGTTGTGCCTGCGGGCCGGTTCATTCAGCCGCGTGTAGAGGCGGAGATTGCCTTTGTCATGGCGGCAGACCTGTCTGGGGCGGATGTGACGCAGCAGCAGGTGATTGCCGCCACTGCCCATGCGGCCCCCGGTCTGGAAGTTCTGGATACGCGCATTGTGCGGGCTGATCGGGCCACGGGCCGGGCGCGGATCATCACGGATACGGTCAGTGACAATGCGGCCAATGCAGGCGTGGTGCCGGGTCGGCAGCGGCACAAAGTGCAAGCCTGTGATCTGCGGTGGGTGGGTGCGATTGTCACGCGGGATGGGCTGGTCGAGGAAACGGGGCTGGACGCAGGCGTGCTGAATGATCCGGTCATGGGGATTGTGTGGCTGGTGCAGCGGCTGGCGGCCTGCGGCATGGGCCTGTCGGCGGGCGATATCGTTTTGTCGGGGTCGTTCATCCGGCCGGTTGAGGCGCCACCCGGCAGCCGGTTTCACGCTGATTTTGGTACATTCGGGCAGGTTGACATCACGTTTGGCTGACCTGCTGTGCGAATTGCTGCCCGAATGGCGGCCTGACAGCGCAGCCAAAGCGCCGTATCAATGATCCAATTGCCAAGGGGGATGACGATGACCGATGCAGACCTGCACACGGTTGTGGATGCGCTGACGCTGGATGAACAGGTGTCGCTGTTGTCGGGCGAAGATTTCTGGTCACTGCCGGCCATTCCGTGCCTTGGGCTTGGCAAACTGCGCATGACGGATGGCCCGAACGGCGCGCGCGGTGGCGGGTCTTTGGTGGGGGGTGTCACGGCGGCGGCGTTTCCGGTGGGCATCAGCATCGGGGCAGGCTGGGATACGGCCCTTG
The DNA here is from genome assembly GCA_043751715.1 of Rhodobacterales bacterium. Taxonomy (GTDB): domain Bacteria; phylum Pseudomonadota; class Alphaproteobacteria; order Rhodobacterales; family Rhodobacteraceae; genus JAAFHS01. Next base: position 2,052 of record JAYUZO010000196.1, read on the forward strand.
CGCAGGATATTGGCCGGGCGTTGGCGCAAGAGCTGAAATCCAAGGGCGCGCATGTGGCGCTGGCCCCGACGGTGAACATTCACCGGTCAGTGACCAACGGGCGCAACTTTGAATGCGATTCCGAAGACCCGGAACTGACGGCCGATCTGGCGGTAGCGGTGATCCGGGGGCTGCAAGGCGCAGGGGTGGCGGCGACGATCAAGTATTTCGCGGGCAATGAAAGCGAGATTGAGCGGACGACGATCATTTCCGAAGTGGATGAGCGGTCCTTGCGCGAAATCTATCTGCGCCCGTTTGAGGACGCGGTAAAGGTGGCGGGGACATGGGGGATCATGTCATCCTACAACAAACTGAACGGCACCTATGCGGCGGAAAACCGCTGGCTGTTGACACAGGTGCTGCGCGATGACTGGGGCTATGACGGCATTGTCATGTCGGACTGGTTCGGGTCGCGCAGCACGGCGCCCACGGTGCATGCGGGGCTTGATCTGGAAATGCCGGGTCCGACGCGGGACCGGGGGGCCAAGCTGGTGGCTGCGGTGGCTGCGGGTGAGGTGGCGCGCGATGCCGTGCGGGGTGCAGCACTGAACATCCTGCGCTGGATGGACCGGACCGGAGCGATGGATGATGCGCGCGCCTTTGAGAAACGCGCCGATGTGCGGCCGGACCATGCAGCGCTGATCCGGCGGGCGGGGGCGGCGGGCACGGTGCTGCTGCAGAACAACGGGATCTTGCCGCTGGCACCCGGTGGCACGATTGCGGCCATCGGCCCGAATGCCAATGTGGCGCAAATCATGGGCGGCGGATCGGCACAGCTGAACCCGCATTACCGTATTTCACCGCTGCAGGCCTTGCAGGCGCGGTTGGGTGACGGGGTGATCCATGCGCAGGGCTGCACCAACCACCGCTGGGAGGCTGTGCTGACAGGCGCGATCACGTTGGATTATTTTGACAATCTGACGCTGGATGGCCCGCCGGCCCATAGCGAACAGATCGACGCGGCCAACACCTTCTGGATCCCGCCAATCGCGGGGGGCAAGGTGCGGTTTGCGGGCTATTCTGCACGGCTGAACGCCCGCTTTACGCCGCAAACATCGGGGCTGCACCACGTTGGCGTGCATTCGGCGGGCCTGTCGCGCGTGTTGGTGGACGGCGTGCTGCTGGCCGATGCCTGGGCCAGTTGGACCAAAGGGCGCACGTTCTTTGAGGAAGGCTGCGATGAGGTGGTGGGCGATGTGCACCTGATTGCGGGGCAGGCCCATGTCATCACAGTGGAATTTTCCGCCACGTCGACGGCCAATCTGGCAATTTTCGGCCTGCGGGCAAATATTTCGCGCCGGCTTGGTGATGCAGACATTGCGGCGGCGGTGAATGCGGCACGGCAGGCCGAAACGGCGCTGTTGTTTGTGGGGCGATCGGGCGAATGGGATACCGAAGGGTCTGACCTGCTGGATATCCGCCTGCCGGGGCGGCAGGACGAACTGATTGCCGCCGTCTGTGCGGCCAACCCGCGCACGGTGGTGGTGCTGCAAACCGGCGGGCCGGTGGAAATGCCGTGGTTGCCTGCTGCGGCAGCGGTGCTGCAGGCGTGGTATCCGGGCCAGGAGGCGGGCCATGCGATGGCCGATGTGATCTTTGGTGATGCTGATCCGGGCGGGCGTTTGCCGCAAACCTTTCCGGTGCGGTGGCAGGATAACCCGGCGCATCGTCAGGACCGAGAGGTTTATCCGGGCCTGAATGGCAAGGTCAGGTATGAAGATGGGTTGTTCATCGGCTATCGGCACTATGACAAGACAGGGATCAAGCCGTTGTTTCCCTTTGGTTTTGGCCTGTCTTACACCAGCTTTGCGCTGTCTGACCTGATGGCAGCGCCCCAGGGTGACGGCCTGCGCGTGACGGCAATGGTCACGAATACGGGCGGGCGTCAGGGCAGCACGGTGGTGCAACTGTATGTGGCCTACCCCGCGACCAGCCCGCCACGGCCTGCGCGTGCGCTGAAGGGGTTTGCCAAGATTGCATTGGAGGCCGGGCAATCAGGCCGCGTGACGATTGATCTGAACGCGCGCGATTTTGCGTGGTTTGATGTGGCAGCGCAGGTCTGGCGGGTGGATGCCGGGGCATTTATGCTGTCGGCCGGGTTTTCAAGCGCTGATATCGTGGCCACCACCACCATCACACGCGCGGCGCAGACCATTCCGGTATAGCGGCGCACGCTTACCAGCGCGACAGCACCAGCCCTGCGGCCACCAGTGCCGCAGCCACCAGACGCGTGGGGCTGATCGCATTGACCGGCAGCCCGAACAGACCCGCGCTGTCCAGCACCAGTGCGGCCACCATCTGCCCCAGAATCAACGCGGCCACCGTGGTGACCACGCCCAGTGTCGGCACACCCCAGATCACCGCCCACACATAAAACGCCCCCAGACATCCGCCCGTCACCTGCCACCATGTGGCACTGGCCAACCGGGTCAGCGGCCCCGCCCCCCCCAGCACAACCGAAATCACCGTCAGCACCACAAACCCCACGCCAAACGAAACCGCCGCAGCTGCCACCGGTTGGCCCAGCACCCGCGCCAGCGATGCGTTCAGCGGGGCTTGCGTTGACAGCGCCATGCCTGCGACAATGACAATCAGAACAGTCAGCGGAACGGTCAGTGGCATCATGGTCCTTTCGCAGCGGGATCGGTGTCTCCGCCAATGCCTGCGGCGCTGAACGCCAAACGCCAGTCCGCCCCCGATGATGGCCGGAAATTATCGCGGTTCGCCAGCATGATCTGGTTAATGCGTGCCAGATCATCCCGCATCTGCGGGTCTTGAAAGACAACGGCGGTTTCCGGCGTAAAGGCAGCAAAGCGAAACGCCAGCCACGGCAACGGCACCGCCGCCTGATAGGCCGCCTGTTCAAAATCATGAATGACGATCACGGCATCGGCCCGCGCGCGCGACAAAACCGCCCGGATTGTCTGTGCGCGGTCAGAAATCTGCGTTGAATCGTCAACAAAAATAAACGGATAGGCGCCAAGATCGGCCGTTTCGGCCCAACGCGGAACCGAACCTGTGTTCAAAAGCGTCAGTCGGTCAGCGGCGGGCACCTTTTTGCGGATGACGGATGACCATTTCAGATCATCCTCAACCGAAACGATAGATTGCAGCGTTGGGAACAGGGATGTGTCAACGAACGCAACCGTGCTGAAAAGCCCGGCCCCCAGTTCCAGAATCTGTTCCGGCTTTGTCAGTGCGGCAACGGCGACCAGAACCGGAAGGTGACTTGAAAATTTATCCTTGTGCCTGACCGATGCAATCTGGGGAAACAGCACATCAAAGGCAGTGCTGCACTTTCTGCTGACCCGTCCGAAAAGCTGCGCAATGGTCATCCGTGGCCCTCAAATTCGCGCGGCGACAGCATCACGCGCGGGGTTGGTCTGAACCGCAGGTTGCGATGATCTTGCGCGGACTGCAATGCGTATACCTGTTGGGCGCGGTGCGCGATGTTTGCGCAGCGCAATTCACGCCTGTGCCACCATGATGCACCCCCGCCCCCCCATGACCCCGCCTGCCCCATCCCGCACCAACGGCCCATGAACCGGAGGCCCCGATGCCAGACCCAAACCCACATGCCCTGCACTTTTTAGCCAACCGCCGGTCGCGGCCAGCCAAGCTGTTCAAACATCCCGTCCCCACGCCAACCCAGTTGACCGATATCCTGACCATCGCCGCCCGCGTGCCTGACCACGGCAAGCTGGAACCCTGGCGGTTTGTGGTGCTGTCGGGTGGTGCGTTTTCCCGGCTGGCAGGGCTGGCCGAAGATCACGCCCGCAGCATTGGCGCGGATGCCGAGAAAACCGCCAAGGCGCGTGGGCAGTATGACATCGGGCTGCTGGCCGTGGTGGTGATTGCATCGCCCAAACCATC
>JAYUZO010000197.1:0-15120 GCA_043751715.1 Rhodobacterales bacterium
TCATAGCCAGCATCATTTTCGAAAGCGTGCAGTTGGAACGCATCGCCATTTTGCCATTGCACACCCATGCGGCGCAACGTGGCCATGGCCGGCACGCGCACGGATTGTGCGGTTTCGGTCGCATCGGCAAAGCGCACGCTGACTGTGGCATCCACCTCAAGTGCCGGAATTGACAGGAACAAAGATCCCTGGGCATTGGTCTTGCCGGTAATTGAAAGCCCGCCATGGCCAATCACAACCCGCGCATCGGGCGCGCAAGGTGCGACCAGACTGACGCCAATCATGGCTTGCGGTGCGGCAGCAAGACGCAATGAAGGCGCGCAGGCATCGGCCACAACCGGCGCGGGCGCAAGGTTTGGCAAAGCAGGGGGGGTCACGATCAGCGGATCGGCTTTTCCGGCCACGCCTGCGGGCGCAGGGGAAAGGTCTACCACAGGTGGTGCGGGTGCAGCGGCACTTGGGCTTAGGTCAGCAGTCACGATGGGCGCAGGGTCTGCCACAACGGGGGCTTTCGGCATGTCGGCAATCACCACGGGTGACGCTGGCACCACAGTGGCGGCAGCAGCAATCGGGGGGGCGACTGCAGCTTCGGGTCCGGCAGAAACCTGCACGATCTGTGTGGGAGTGGCACTGGCAGCTGCCGGTCCGGCATTGCCTGCAGCCCCTTGCTGCACCAGATGGCCAGTCCCAAGCGCCACGCCAATCATGGCGAACACCATAGCCAAACGCCGCTTCCGTTCCATGACCCACCTCTGCAAAACGCATTCCGTGGGTCAGCACATACCCGGCTATCGCGGCAATCGCGTGGCCAAACCGGGGAATGTTTCCGCAGATCAGGGCAATCGCGCGCCGTTCAGCCCCGGTTTTGCCGCAATCAGACCAGCGCGCCGTGGCAGTGTTTGAACTTTTTGCCAGACCCACAGGGGCAGGCATCATTGCGCGACGGATTGCCCCAGGTGGCGGGGTCAGCCTCATCAAAGCCCGCCAACCGCACGGGGGCAGGCTCGGAAACGGGTGTCACGTCACCCACCGGCACCGCCTCTTGCACCGCCGTGCGGGCCTGCATTGCCGCTTGTTCTTCTGCCGTGACCGGGCGCACCTGTGACAGCTTTTGCGTCACATCCACCCGCAGGCTGTTGAGCATGTTTTCAAACAGCTGGAACCCTTCGGTCTTGTATTCATTCAGCGGATCGCGCTGCGCATAGCCGCGAAAGCCCACCACCGCGCGCAGATGTTCCAGCCGCAGCAGATGATCGCGCCACTTGCCGTCAATCGTCTGCAAAAGCAGTTGCTTTTCAATCGCCCGCATCACATCCGGCCCGAATGCCGCTGTCTTTTCCGCCATCAGCTTGTCGCTGGCGTCGGAAATCCGGTCGCGCATCGCGTCTTGATCCACGCCTTCCTCTGCCGCCCAGCCAATGATCGGCAGCTCCATTCCCAGCTTTTCCAGCACCGCCGCATACAGCCCCGGCGCATCCCACGCATCGGCATAGCTGCGGGCCGGCATGAACATATCCACCAGATCACCCACCACCCCGTGGCGCATGTCTTCGGCAATTTCGTTCACGTCTTCGGCCTGCATGATTTCCAGCCGCTGGCCAAAGATCGCCTTGCGCTGATCGTTCATCACGTCATCGTATTTCAGCAGTTGCTTGCGGATGTCAAAGTTGCGCCCTTCAACCTTGGCCTGCGCGCGTTCAAGGCTTTTGTTGACCCACGGGTGAACAATGCTTTCGCCTTCTTTCATCCCCAGCTTTGACAGCACGGAATCAAGCCGTTCAGACCCGAAGATCCGCATCAGATCATCTTCGAGGCTGAGGAAAAACGCCGACCGGCCAGGGTCACCCTGACGGCCAGACCGCCCGCGCAGCTGATTGTCGATCCGCCGGCTTTCGTGCCGTTCCGTGCCCAGCACAAACAACCCGCCCGCAGCAATGACGGCTGCCTTTTCATCGGCATGTTCCGCTTCAACCCGTGCGCGGATTTCGTCGGGGTGCGCGTCAGGATCGGCGGCAATCGCCTGCATCACGATCATTTCCACATTGCCGCCAAGTTGAATATCCGTGCCCCGGCCCGCCATGTTGGTGGCAATCGTCACTGCGCCCAGCTTGCCCGCATCGGCCACGATCTGGGCTTCCTGCTCGTGCTGGCGCGCATTCAGAACGTTATGCGTGATGCCTGCCGTTGTCAGCAAAACCGAAAGCTGTTCCGATTTTTCAATTGAGGTCGTGCCGACCAGTAACGGCTGACCCTTGTCATGCGCATCGCGGATGGATTTGACCACACCATCATATTTGTCCTTCGCCGTGCGGTAGACCTGATCGTGTTCATCCTTGCGCTGAACCACCCGGTTGGTGGGCACTTCGACCACACCAAGGCCATAAATCTCGGCAAATTCCTCGGCTTCGGTCACAGCCGTGCCTGTCATCCCGGCCAGCTTGTCATACAGGCGGAAATAGTTCTGGAACGTCACCGAAGCCAGCGTCACGTTTTCGGGCTGAATTTTCACACCCTCTTTCGCCTCAATCGCCTGATGCAAACCATCAGACAACCGCCGCCCGCGCATCATGCGGCCCGTGAATTCATCAATCAGCATGATTTCACCATCACGCACGATGTAATTCTGGTCTTTGTTGAACAGCTTGTGCGCCCGCAGTGCCTGCGTCACATGATGCACCAATGTGGTGCTTTCCGGATCGTACAACGATTGCCCGTCTGGCAGCAGACCCGCCGCAGACAACTGCTGTTCGATGACATCATTGCCCTCTTCGGTGAATGTCGCGTTGCGCGTTTTCTCATCCAACGTAAAGTGCAAAGGCTCCAGCGAAGGGATCAGCGCGTTGACTGACGTATACAGATCAGACCGGTCCTGCGACGGGCCCGAAATAATCAGCGGCGTGCGCGCCTCATCCACCAGAATGCTGTCAACTTCATCGACAATCGCAAAGAAATGCCCGCGCTGCGCCATGTCGGCCATGCTGCCCTTCATGTTGTCGCGCAGGTAATCAAAGCCCAGCTCATTGTTTGTGGCATAGGTCACGTCGCATTTATATGCAGCGCGCTTTTCCGCGTCGGGCTGATAGGGATAGACCTTGCCCGTCGTCATGCCCAGATGCGCAAAAACCTTGCCCATCCAGTCTGCATCGCGCTTAACCAGATAGTCATTCACCGTCACCACATGCACGCCCTTGCCTGCAAGCGCGTTCAAATAGGCCGGAAAGGTGGCGACAAGGGTTTTCCCCTCACCCGTCTTCATTTCCGAAATGTTACCCTGATGCAGGAAAATCCCGCCCATCAGCTGCGTATCAAACGCCCGCAGGCCCAGTGCACGGCGCGCCGCCTCGCGGCAGTTGGCAAAGGCTTCGGGCAGCAGCGCATCAAGGCTTTCGCCGTTCATCGCGCGCATCGCCATGGCCTGCGTGCGGTCCTTGATCTGGTCATCGGTCAGCGCCGTGAATTCAGGCTCCAAGGCATTGATCTGCGCCACCAGTGGCCGCACCGATTTAACCTTGCGGTCATTGGGCGTGCCAAAGACCTTTCGCGCTATCGCCCCAAAACCCAGCATGTGATCCCTAGCCCCGTCGTTCTTGACACCATCGTGTGAGGCTGTGCTCTTGCCCGTTCTCACTGCCTTCCATAGAAGGGCCAATAAGGCCGGCTGGCCCCGTCGCACGCGACCAATGCGATGTAAGGGACAGGCCGGGGATAGTCAACGTCGCGCCGGGGTGCGACCGGATCAGGAGCCTGTGAGATGACGAAACATTTGGGAATTGTGGCGGCCCTGCTGCTGGGTGCGGCCATCCCGGCCTTTGCACAGGACGCGGTACCGCCCACGGCTGCAACGGTGGTGGCCACGGTGAACGGCACAGACATCACTTTGGGCCATATGGTGGCGGTGCGTGAAACGCTGCCCGAACAGTATCAGTCGCTGCCCGATGATGTGCTGTTCGACGGCATTCTGGATCAGCTGGTGCAGCAAACCGCGTTGCAACAATCGCTTGGCACGCCAACCCTGCGCGATACGCTGATCGTGGAAAACACCGCGCGGCAGCATCTGTCAGGCGTGGCGCTGCAGGCCGTTGTGACGGCCGCTGTGACGGATGACGCGATCAAGGCCGCGTATGACGCGCGGTTCAAGGATGCCGTGGCGCAGACCGAATACAACGCTGCGCATATTCTGGTTGATACCGAGGAAAAGGCGATTGCGCTGAAAGCCGAGATTGAGGCCGGGGCCGATTTTGCCGAAGTGGCCAAAGCGAATTCAACCGATGGCGCGGCAGCGAATGGCGGCGATCTGGGCTGGTTTGGCGTGGGTATGATGGTCAAGCCGTTTGAAGATGCGGTACTGGCCGCCGAAGTGGGCAAAGTAACAGGCCCAGTGAAAACCGATTTCGGCTATCACCTGCTGATCGTCAAGGAAACGCGCGTGGCGGCACAGCCCACGATTGACGATCTGCGAGATGAACTGGCAGCCGGGGTGGAACAGGCTGCGGTTGCCGCGCATGTTGCAACCCTTACCGTAGGCGAAGGCGTGACCAGATCCGCTGAGGGAATTGATCCGGCCATCCTGCGCGATGGCACGTTGCTGGACCAGTAAGGAAGATCAGGATGGGCAAGACAGACTGGAAGGCCAAAGCCAAAAAGCTGAAAAAACAGCTTGCGGCCGTGATTGCACCTGCTGTGGCCACGCCTGCCAAGGCCGCCAAACCTGTGTCACCACTTGCCCCCAAGGGGGGCTTTCCAACCCTGCCCACCATCAAGGGCGCAGCCTTTGCTGCAGTTGAGGCCGGGGTGCGCTATAAAAGCCGCCGTGATGTAATGCTGGTGCATCTGGCGCCCGGCACCACTGTGGCAGGTGTGTTTACTACATCATCCACCCGGTCAGGCTGCGTGCGTGACGGGCAGATGAAACTGGCCATCAAGGTGCCGCCCGGCACGGGGGCCGCCCTTGTGGTGAACTCGGGCAATTCAAACGCATTCACTGGGGCCGTCGGTGACAAGGCCGTGGCCGAGGTCTGTGCCGCAGTTGCCGCCGGGCTGGATGTGCCGGAAAACCGCGTGTTTTCATCGTCAACCGGTGTGATCGGCGAACCCCTGCCCTATGACCGCATCACCCGTGTGGTGCCTGACCTTGTCACCGCCCTGTCCGAAGACGGCATTCAATGGGCGGCCGAGGCGATCATGACCACCGATACCTTCCCCAAGGGCGCGGCTGCCACGGTGCAGGGCGATGGCGGGCCGATCCATATTGCGGGCATTGCCAAGGGATCAGGCATGATCGCGCCCGATATGGCCACGATGCTGGTCTACATCTTTACCGATGCCATCATTCCCGCCGCCGCCCTGCAACGTATGATTGCGCGCAATACGACCGATACGTTCAACGCCATTACCGTAGACAGCGATACCTCCACCTCTGACACTTTGCTGGCCTTTGCCACGGGCCAGTCAACCGCCGCCGCCGTAAAGGGTGAGGTTGCCAAAGCGTTTGAGGCAGCCCTGCACGGCGTCATGCGCAGCCTTGCGCATCAGGTGGTGCGTGACGGTGAAGGTGCGACCAAGTTTGTCGAGGTGCAGGTGACGGGTGCGGCATCGCCCGAGGACGCAAACAAGGTAGCACTGGCCATTGCCAATTCGCCATTGGTGAAAACCGCAATTGCGGGGCAGGATCCGAACTGGGGCCGCATCGTGATGGCGGTGGGCAAATCCGGGGCGATGGCAGACCGTGACAAGCTGACGATCAAGCTGGGCGATCTGGTGCTGGCCGAAAATGGCTGGCGCAGCCCAAGCTATGATGAAGCCAAGGCCGCCGCTTATATGACGGGGCAGGATATCGTGATTGCGGTTGATCTTGGCCTTGGGCGCGGCAAACACACGGTCTGGACCTGTGATCTGACCGACCGCTACATCGCCATCAACGCGGATTACCGGTCTTGAAAACCCTGCTTGTGGTTGCCGTCGCGCTAATTGATGCCGACGGCCGCGTGTTGCTGGCCCAACGCCCGCCGGGCAAATCATTGGCGGGCCTGTGGGAATTTCCGGGCGGCAAGGTAGAACCGGGTGAGGTGCCCGAGGCCGCACTGATCCGCGAGCTGCACGAAGAGCTGGGCATTGATACCTGGTCCAGCTGTCTGGCGCCGCTGACCTTTGCCAGCCACAGCTACCCCGATTTCCATTTGCTGATGCCGCTGTTTGCTTGCCGCCGCTGGCAGGGCATGCCGCAGGCGCGTGAAGGGCAAACGCTGGCATGGGTGCGCGCGAATGCCCTGAAAGATTACCCCATGCCCCCCGCCGACATTCCGCTGATCCCAATCTTGCGCGACTGGTTGTAACCCAAAGGTTCGAAAACTTCACCAACCGGGCAAAATCTTTTCAATTGTGGCAAGATTGTGGTGGAATTTAGGCAATTCATGGCTATCCTCGCAATCACGTTATTCGGGGGGAGAACGTCAATGCTGCGCACAATCGCAATCGGTAGCTGTGTTTCGGTGCAAGGACTGGTTGTTGGCCAGCAAACGGACGGCAAGCTGATCGTCCGTGTCGATGAAAAAACCTTTGTCGGTTATCCGGTTGTGCAACACCGCGCCAACTGACCCTGCCACCATTGCATGAAAAAGCCGGGCACAAGGGCCCGGCTTTTTGCATTCTGACGCGCGCTTAGGCCAGCGTGCGCTGCACTTCTTCGCGTTCAAAGATTTCGATCACGTCGTTCTCACGAACGTCTTCATACCGTTCAAACGCCATGCCGCATTCCTGGCCGCTGATGACTTCTTTCACTTCGTCCTTGAAGCGTTTCAGCGTTTTCAGCGTGCCTTCATGAATAACCACGTCATCGCGCAGCAAACGCACACCTGCCGACCGGCGCGCCACACCTTCGGTCACAAGGCAACCGGCAACCATGCCAACGCCAGTTACCTTGAACACTTCCTTGATCTTGGCATAACCAATGAAGGTTTCGCGCACTTCGGCCTTCAGCAGGCCCGATGCCGCCGCCTTGATATCATCCACCAGATCATAAATGATCGAGTAATAGCGGATTTCCACGCCCTTCTGGTTGGCTGACTGGCGCGCACTGGCATTCGCCCGCACGTTAAAGCCAATGACCGGCGCATTTGATGCCTCAGCCAAACTTACATCGCTGTCGGTGATCGCGCCGACACCCGAATGCAGCACGCGCACGCGCACCTCTTCGTTGCCGACCTTTTCAAGGGCCTGCACAATCGCCTCGGCAGAACCCTGCACATCGGCCTTCACGATCACCGGCAGTTCGGCCACGTCCATATCAGCCTTGGCCTTGGCCATCAGCTGTTCCAACGTGGTCGCCGCACCCAGTGCCGCGCGCTTGTCCTTGATGGTTTTCTCACGGTAGGCCGCGATTTCACGCGCCTGCGCTTCGGTTTCCACCACGTTCAGCGTATCACCGGCCTGCGGCGTGCCAGACAGACCCAGCACCTCAACCGGAACCGACGGCCCGGCTTCGTCAATCCGCTCACCCTTGTCATTGACCAGTGCGCGCACTTTGCCCCACTGTTCGCCCACAACAAAGATATCACCTTTGCGCAGCGTGCCGTTCTGCACCAGAACCGTTGCTACAGGCCCACGGCCCACGTCCAGCTTGGCCTCGATCACTGCACCCTGTGCTGCCCGCGCCGGATTGGCCCGCAGTTCCAGGATTTCAGCCTGCAGCGCAATCGCTTCCAGCAATTTGTCCAGACCCACGCCCGTTTTGGCCGAAACCTCCACGTCCTGCACATCACCCGACATCGCCTCAACCACGATTTCGTGCTGCAACAGATCGGTGCGCACCTTGGTCGGGTTCGCGTCATATTTGTCGATCTTGTTGATCGCCACGATCATCGGCACCTTCGCCGCCTTGGCATGCGCAATTGCTTCAACCGTTTGCGGCATCACGGCATCATCTGCCGCCACCACCAGCACCACGATATCCGTGACCTGCGCGCCCCGCGACCGCATCGACGTGAACGCCGCGTGGCCGGGAGTATCAAGGAACGTGAGCATCGAGCCGTTATCCGTGCGCACCTGATACGCGCCGATATGCTGCGTGATCCCGCCCGCTTCACCCGACACGACATTTGCCTTGCGGATCGCATCCAGCAGGCTGGTCTTGCCGTGGTCAACATGGCCCATGATCGTCACGATCGGCGGACGCGTGAACAGATCGCCCTCCGCGTCCTTGACCGTTTCAATCGCCTGTTCCACGTCTGCGTCCGACACCCGCACAGCCTTGTGGCCGAATTCTTCGATCACCAGTTCCGCCGTATCCGCATCAATCGCCTGATTCATGGTCACCATCATGCCCATTTTCATCAGGCTTTTGACCACATCCGCCGCGCGTTCCGCCATGCGGTTCGCCAACTCGCTGATCACGATGGTTTCAGGCAACTGCACATCGCGGAATTGCTTTTCCGCCTTTTGACCCAGACCAAGCGCCTTGGCCCGTGCCTTTTCCTGCTTACGCTTCATGGCGGCAAGGCTGCGCTGACGCCCGCCTTCGCCCGCCAACGCATCATTCAGCGTCAGCTTGCCAGCGCGACGCGCGTCTTCGCCACCCACGGCGCGCTTGGCACCCCGGTCACGCTCTGCCTCACGCTCACGTTCCGTCTTGCGCGGCGCAAGGCCAGGCTTGGCCGAAGCCGGACCGCGCGGATCGCCGCCCGGAATATTTGAAACCGGTGATTTTGCCTCTGGCGCTGCGGGCTTTGCCGCCTCGGCTGCCGGGGCGGTTGACCGTGGCCGCGTGCCCAGCACATCAGCCTTGCGCGCATCGGCGGCTGCCACCTTGGCCGCTGCCTCTTCGCGGGCCAGACGCGCATCCTGTTCAGCCTTCAGACGGGCTGCAGCAATGCGTTCCTGCTCTTCGCGTTCTTTGGTTTCGAATTCTTCACGCCGGCGCGCACGATCTTCTTCACGCACACGCTCATCTGCGGCGCGCTTGACGGCATCTTCGGCAAGACCTGCCTGATACACGCGCAAGGCCGCCATGCGGCGTTCCATATCCGCATCGGTAATGCCAGCGGGGCGCTTAGACGGATCACCGATGGGCTGCGACGTGCCGCCCGCCGTTGTCGTTGCTGCAGGTTTGGCCGTGGGCACAACCACGCGCTTGCGCTTGGTTTCCACCAGCACACTTTTCGTCCGACCATGGCTGAAGCTTTGCTTCACCTGTCCGGAACGTGGAACGCCACCCAGGCCGAGGGGTTTTTTGCCGTCAGTATCGCTCATGCGTCTTTCGTATCCTTCACGGCGGAATTACCGCCCATATGCCCGCGCAATCCTGCGAGCCTTGCCGCTTCCTCTACAACACGCTGTGTGAGTCCACCAGCCGCAAGCGCGGCGTGTATCGCACGTTCCCGACCGAAAGCCAAACCCATTTCCCCAGCCGTCAGACAGCCGATGAATCTGTTCTCTCCTTCGGGCGCGCGCAGCTTGGTTTTGCCGCGTTCTGACCCATCACTGGCCTGGATCAGCACACGTGCCTGCCCCTTTGCCAGCATGTCTTTCACCTTTTCATAGCCCGTCACAGCATCACCCGCCTTGCGCGCCATCGACAGCAAATCGGTCACCCGCCGCGTGATCTGCCCTTCGATCAGGGCAACCAGCCCGTCGGGCACTGCAACGGGCTGTTTTGCCGCACGGCTGAACAGGTTTTTCTTTGCCGCCTTTTCGATGGAGTCCGCAACCGCCTCAACGTACATGCCCCGTCCCGGCAGGCGACCCAACACATCAGGCACCACTTGCCCGTCAGGACCCACCACAAACCGCACAAGGCCAGCCTTCGGCTGAACCTCGCCCGTTACAATGCAACGGCGTTCTGGATCTTCAGTCAGTTTACCCTGCCCGCCCCGCGTCATCGCGTGATCCGAGACCTGAAATCAGGCCTCGGCCTCCTCTTCTTCATCAGCAGCGGCGGCTGCGTTCATCTTTTCCAGTTCAGCCGGATCAACCCAGCCCAGCATCACACGCGCCGTCATCACCAATGTCTGCGCTTCCTCCAGGCTGACTTCAAACGCCTCCAGCACGCCTTCATCTTTCTTGCGCACGCCGCCTTCGGTTGTCCAGCCGCCCGCCAGCTCCCAGTCTGCACAGGTGGCAAAATCTTCCAGCGTCTTGATGCCGTCCTTGGCCAGCGCCTCAAGCATTTGCGGCGTCAGCCCTTCAAAGTTGATCAGGCTGTCTTCCACGCCCATTGCGCGCGCGGCCTCAAGGGCCTTTTTCGCCTGCTCTTCCAGATAGTCGCGCGCACGCGCCTGCAATTCGCCTGCCGTGCCTTCGTCAAACCCGTCAATCGACAACAGTTCGTCCAGCTCGACATAGGCCACTTCTTCCAGGTTCGTGAACCCTTCCGACACCAGCAGCTGCGCCATCATTTCATCCACATCCAGCGTATCCATGAACAGCTTGGTGCGTTCGGTGAATTCGGCCTGACGACGGGTCGATTCTTCGCTTTCCGTCATGATGTCGATATCCAGGCCCGTCAGCTGGCTGGCCAGACGCACGTTCTGCCCACGCCGCCCGATGGCCAACGACAACTGTTCATCCGGCACGACCACTTCGATCTTGCCCGCCTCTTCGTCGATCACCACCTTGGACACTTCCGCAGGCTGCAACGCGTTCACAAGGAACGTTGCCTGATCCTGATTCCATGGAATGATGTCAATCTTTTCGCCCTGCAACTCGTTCACCACGGCCTGCACCCGGCTGCCGCGCATACCCACACAGGCACCCACCGGATCAATCGAGTTATCATAGCTGATCACAGCAATCTTTGCCCGTGACCCCGGATCGCGCGCCACGGCCTTGATCTCGATGATGCCATCGTAAATTTCGGGCACTTCCATCTTGAACAGTTCGGCCATGAACATCGGGTCGGTGCGCGACAAAAACACCTGCGGCCCCCGTGCTTCGCGCCGCACGTCCTTGATGAAACAACGCACGCGGTCACCGATACGATAGCTTTCGCGACCGATCTTTTCGTTGCGGCGCAGAATGCCTTCACCACGGCCGATATCGACGATGACGTTGCCATATTCCTCGCGCTTGACCTGACCATTGATGATCGTGCCCTTGCGGTCCTTGAATTCTTCAAACTGGCGGTCACGTTCCGCTTCACGCACCTTTTGCAGGATCACCTGCTTGGCCGATTGCGCCGCGATTCGCCCCAATTCGACCGGCGGCACCTCTTCAATGATCTCAGAGCCGATTTCGGCATCCGGCTTCAACGGCAGCGCCTGCTTCAGTGTCATCTGGGCGTGGTGGTTTTCCAGCAGATCATCTTCCACAACCGTCCGGATACGGGCAAAGGCCGCGCGCCCTGTCTTGCGGTCAATCCGCACACGGATATCCAACTCGGCCCCGTACCGGGACTTGGCCGCCCGCGCGAGCGATTCCTCCATCGCCTGAATCACCAGATCAGGGTCGATCATCTTTTCCCGTGCCACCGCTTCGGCGGTTTGCAACAGTTCAAGCTGGTTGGCGGATGTGATGGCCATGGGTCGTGCTCCCCTTAGTGTTTGGTCGGTTCTGCGTTGGGTAGATCGGGCGCATCATTGTCATTGCCCGGCTCTTGGTCGGTGCTGTGATCCAGCACCTCATCAAACTGCGTTTCATCGATTGCACCCGCGATTTTACGCTGGCGCAGCATTTCGGTAATCAGCTCTTCCGTCAGGATCAGCTTGGCATCTGACAGCCATTCGAATTTCAGGCCAACTGTGCCTTCCTCGATCTCGATCAGCACTTCGTCGCCCTCAACCCCCGCCAGCGTGCCCTTGAACCGGCGCCGCCCGTCGATCAGTTCGGTCGTCTCGATCCGCGCTTCCCAGCCCTGCCAGACATCGAAATCCTTCAGGCGCGTCAGCGGCCGGTCAATGCCGGGGGATGACACTTCCAGGATATAGTTTTCCTCAACCGGGTCTTCCACATCCAGCACCAGTGACACGGCGGTCGAAATCTGCCCGCAGTCATCCACATCAATGCCACCATCGGCCTTGTCCGCCATGATTTGCAGCGTGCGCGTCTTGCCGCCCATCAGGCGGATGCGCACCAATTCAAACCCCATGCCTTCAATCACCGGGCCGACGATATCGGCAAGGCGGCGGTCAATGGCGGTTTTGGCGATCAGTTCAGACATGTGGCTTCCAGAAATGCAAAACGGGCCCACAGGCCCGCTTGTGACGATCGGTAGCTTCGGGTGTGGACCCCGACGCCGCTGTTGAAATCCGTATAGGCAAAGGCAGCCGAGTCTGCAAGGGGGGGCGTTACCCCCTTAACCTGTTCATCACCCGCACCAGTTCGGCGCTGATGCCCGGCTCACTTAACGCATGTCCCGCCATCGGTACCATGTGCAGTTCACACAGATCCCACCCGATTGCCAGTTTGTGTGCCGAAACCGGCGGGCAGATCATGTCAAACCGCCCCTGCACGATGACGCATGGAATATGCCGGATGCGGTGGCGTTCGCGCAGGATCCAGCCATCCTCTTCAAGGAACCCCGCGTTGTAGAAATAGTGATTCTCCAACCGCGAAAACGCGCGCGCATAGTCAGCCGGGCTTTCGCCCATCGGGCCATCACTGTGCACAGAGGCGAGTGCGTTTTCCCAGTTCGCCCAGATACGGCCGAACCGGGTTTCCTCCATCAGGTTGCCTGAAAACAGCCGCTGGTGATAAGCGCCAACCATATCGCCACGATCCGCCACCGGGATCGCATTGACAAACCGACCCCAGAGTTCGGGAAAGAAATTGCCCGCGCCACCGCCATAAAACCAGTCGATTTCCGCCTGCGTCATCAGGAACACGCCGCGCAGCACCAATTGGCTGACCCGGTCCGGGTGCCGGATGGCATAGATCAGCGCCAGCGTTGCCCCCCAGCTGCCGCCAAAGCAGATGAACTGTTCAATCCCCAGAACCTGACGGATCGCTTCGATATCCGCCACCAGATGCCAGGTTGTATTCTGATCCACCGATGCATGCGGGCGCGACCGTCCGCAGCCGCGCTGATCAAACAGCACGACGCGGTAGACGTCCGGATCAAAATACCGACGCATGGCCGGGCTACACCCACCGCCGGGGCCGCCATGCACCACCAGCACCGGCACGCCATTCGGGTTGCCGCATTGTTCCACATACACCCGGTGCCCATCGCCCACATCCAGCACGCGCTGATCGAACGGGTCGATCGGCGGGTAAAGGAATTCAACTGCGCGTTTTTGACCTGACCGGTGATCCATACAGCACTATATAGCGGAAAAGTGCCGCGTCACTATCATCTGATTGCACGAGGAGCCGCCATGACCACGATTGATCCGACCGAGGTTGCCAAGTTTGAGGCGATGGCAGCGGAATGGTGGGACCCGAATGGCAAGTTCAAACCCCTGCACATGCTCAACCCCTGCCGTCTGGATTATATCAGCACACAAATTGCAGCAGAATTTGACCGTGACCTGACAAAACCCCAGCCTTTTGCAGGCCTGCGCCTGCTGGATATCGGCTGTGGTGGCGGGTTGCTCAGCGAACCCATGGCACGATTGGGTGCGACGGTGGTGGGGGCGGATGCCGCCCCGCGCAACATTCCGGTGGCGCAATTGCATGCCGAACAGTCCGGGCTGACGATTGATTACCGCCATACAACGGCCGAAGACATGGCGGCCGCGGGTGACCGATTCGATGTGATCCTGAACATGGAGGTGGTCGAACATGTGGCCGATCCGCTGGCCTATCTGACCGCGTGCCAGCAACTGCTGAACCCCGGCGGGCTGATGATCTGTTCAACCCTGAACCGCAATCCGAAAAGCTTTGCCATGGCGATAGTGGGCGCAGAGTGGGTGATGCGGTGGCTGCCCAAGGGCACGCATGACTGGCGCAAATTCATCACCCCGGATGAGCTGTATGACCTGATCCGCCGCGCGGGCCTTGATCCGGTAGACCGCAAAGGCATGGTGTTCAACCCGCTGGGGTGGAGCTGGTCCCTGTCAGCGCGCGATTTGTCATGCAACTATGTCACGGCATCAGTGAAACGCTAAGACCCACTATTTTCCCAGTAGGATGGGCAATCTGCCCATCCTGCGTTTCAGGGGTTTTGTGCAAACCATGCAAGGCCAAGACCCGCCTTGCCACCACGGCCTTCAATCTCGGCCTGAATCAGCGGCATCAGATCACCCGACAGCTTGCCATCCTGTGCAATCGCCGTCGTCAGTGGATCATCCGATGCGATCACCACAATCAGATGCGGCTGTGGTGACGTGGCTGTGCTGGCCGCCAGCCCGAAACTGAACGTCGCCGACCCGTCGGGCTGGTTGGACAACTGCCCCGTCAGGTTGAACACGCGCCCATCCGGTGTGATCAGCGCCATCCATGTCGGACGGCCCCGCCGTTCGCGGATTTGCCCCACCACAAAACCGCCCGGTGCCAAGGCATCACTGTCCAGCGTCACTGTCGGCGCGGGTGCGCCAAGCGCCTGTACCGCCCGCGCCACCGTCAGCGCCGGGCATTGCGCATCATTCACCACCCGGTCTTTCACATCCGGCTTGCTGCCAAACGCCGTTTCATAGGCTGCGGGCAGGGCTGCAAAGGCCCCGGCCTTGGTTGAATACCCCTCAATCATCCCAGCCAAAGCCCCGGCATCAACGCGCGATGCATAGCTGCAGGTATCGTCGCCAAAGCCCGACAGGAAGGATTCCCGTGTGGCAGGTGCATCCGGGTCAGGCGTTTCGTCTGGGTCAACTGCCGGTGTCCCATCATCCGGCGTCGGTGTCGGTTCGGGATCAGTAACCGCAACCTCGGATCCTGCACCGCCAAAATATCCCTGCTGCCAGGCAAACCCCGCACCCGCCCCAATCAGGGCCAAAACAAGCAAGGCCATGACCACCCCGCCCCCACCTGATTTTTCAACCGTGGGGACCGGGCCTGCCGACATAACGCCGGGGCTGCCCGATGCCGAAATCACCCGGCCCGGCGGCTGCGCGAGGCCAGTTGTGGGTTGAGCCCCACCCAGTAGCGGATTGCTGTAAGGTACCTGTGATGTGCCGCCCGGCATGCCAATGCCGGATATCTGCCCCGGCGGAATGGACTGCGGATAGCCTGTTTGCTGCGGCGGGTAACCTGTTT
>JAYUZO010000198.1:0-12129 GCA_043751715.1 Rhodobacterales bacterium
GCACATAGTGGTTCACCTGTGCAAAGCGGTAATCCGCCTGCACAAAAATCTTGTGATGCTGGCGCACCATGGGCTGGCCCCCCGGCAGTTCCGCCCGCAGATCGCGCCCCAGATCGGGCCGGGCCACCGGTGCGTGCACGCCAATGCGGTGGATATTCACCAGGCCCCGGAACAGCGATTTCGGGTAGGCGGGGGTGATGCGGTGGGGCGGCAGCGCCATCCGCGCATGGCTGAATTGCTGGCTGACCTGCCCTTCGCGATAGTCGCGCTGCCCGTGCGGTCCAAAGACGCGCCACGGGACCGAAATCACCTCGGTGCCCGCTGATGCCGCCGCTGTCAGCGCCTGCACCGTGCCATCACCAAACTTTACCACCAGAAATTCATCGGCATCACAGACATACAGCCAATCGGCCCCGGTCACCTCGGGGTACCGCCGCACCTGTTTCAGCGCTGACCGCTGAATTGATGTCACGGCCCACGGTTTTGTATCATGATGCCGCGCAAGGCCCATCGCCTGCAACCGCAACGCCATATCGCGTGTGGTATCGGCGCAATCATTGGTGCAGATCAGGATATGGTCAAAGCCCAACGCCTTGTGATGCGCCACCCATTCCAGCAGGAACGCGCCTTCGTTTTTCATGGTGGTGATCACCGTATAGCCTGCCATCACGCATCGCCCTCCGGGTCGGCCACCGGCGGCACCGTGAAAAAGAAATCCGGCGGCAGGGGGCGGGTGTGCAGATCGGGCGGTATCACCTCTGGCCCGGCCGCAAACACCGCTGATCCGAAATGATGCTGCAACCGGCACAGCGCTTGCATGCGCGGGCTGGTCAGTTCGGCGTAGAACGCCGCAGGGGTATCTTGCGTGCGCAGTTCGGCAATCTTGGCGCGGTGGGCGGCTACTGCGGCGTGGTGGGCGGCGGCGATATCCGGGTCGGCCATCAGGCGGGCAAATTCGGCGCGTGCGGCGGGGATCATCCGCTGAATGGACGTGTCAGTTTCCGCGTTGAAATTCATGCGGAACCAGTAATTCATGCCCTGATCACGGTCGACATGGTTCACCCGGCCCCGGTCACGTTTCACAAGGAAAGATTCCGCTGACCGCACCGCATAATGGTTCAGTTGCACCCAGTCATAGCCATAGGTTTCCAAGGTCGAACGCCAGCCATTGCGGAACATCTCTCGCGGTAACGGCTTGCCTGACCCGTTCAGCCATTGCACCTGATCCCACAGGTCGGGCTTGAGGCCCTTGGGCCGGTGCACACCCAGTTTTTTATAGATATCAATGTTGCGGAACAGCGTCTTGAAGCCCCAGGCCTGATGTGGTTTGCGCACCACTTGGGGCGCGCAGGCGGTGAACTGGTCCAGCAGGAACTGGTCCGCATAGCCATGCACATCGGCATTGCCGAACAGCCGCCATGTAAGCGAAATCATATTCGCCTCACCCATCGCCGCATACAGGGCGGCCAGCGTGCCATCGCCCACCTTGATGTTGATGAATTCATCCACATCCATGCAAATGCCCCACCCGCAATTCTGCATCACGGGCTCGGCTTCGGCTGCCTGCAGTGCGGCGTGCTGGGGCTTCAGGTCCATGCTGCGGAACGGGTTTTCGCGGTGCTGCACGATGCCCTTTTCCTGCAACATCATCAGCATCGTATCCGTGCCATCGGTGCAATCATTGGTGTAGATCAGAAAATCATCCACCCCGATCGCACGATGATAGGCCAACCATTCCAGAATGAACGGCCCTTCGTTCTTCATTGTCGTCACAATCGCCGTGCGCCCTGCGGCCACTGCCGTCTTTGGTGCCGCCTTGGGCGCGCTGACGGGCGGGCGCACCGGCACATGGCCCAGCACATCTGCAAAGGCCAGCAGGGCAGGGTCTTCGATCAGCGATGTCTTGGGTGCAAGCTCACTGCTGGCAAACCCCGCCACCCGCAGGCCCATTGCCCGCCAGAACGGGATCACCGCGTTCGCGTCTGGCTTGGCATAAGACACCCGCACCATGCGCCATGTCGCATCAAGGCCTGCCACGCCCGGTGCCACCCCCCACCGCGCAATGCCGCGCCGCGTATCAAAGGGCAGGCAGATATGGTCACCAAACTGCGGCGGCTGGCCCGTGCGCACGCGCCACGGATAAATCCGCCGCCCCACCAGCAGCACCACCCCGCCCACCGCCTGCACGCAGGCATCAAACGGGTTGGGTGCGTCTGGCGGAATGATATCCGTCACATCCAGCGTCAGCACCGCGCGGCACCTTGCCAGATAGCGCCATTTCAACGCCTCATACAAAACACCCTCACCCAAAGGCGCGCGCCACGCATCCGGTGCGGGTGGTGTCATCCGGTCTTTGCCCGGCGCATCCGGTGCCAGATAGATGTGGTTTTCCGGCCCCAGACCCGGCTTGCCCAGCGGCACATCCGCATCCACGATCACAATGCGCAGCGTGGTTGGCCCCAGTGCCCGCGCCAGATCAGCCGCAAAGTTGGGCGTCGTTGGCAGGCGGTTAAAGATCAGTGCCGCCTGCAGCCCGTGAATTTCCGCATGCCAGGTCAGCCAGGTGGCCACACTCGCCACATCCTCTTCCAGCCGGAAGGCCAGCGCCGTATTCAGCCCCGCAAACAGCGCCACCTCATCCGGGGTTGCCACAAAGGGCAGCGGGGGGGCTGCCGTCAGCGCCAGCTGGCAGCCCGCCGCCGTTGTCACCATCAGCCCGCCCGAAATCGCCCGCAATTCCTGCGGCTGCGCACAAAGCGGCCCGCCATCCGGTGCCACCGCCGCCAGATCAGCCCCCTGCCCAAAGAACAGCCGCACCCGCCCATCGCCGCCCAGCACCGCGTCCAGCAGCAGCGGCAGGCGTGCATCCTGCGGCACAATCGCCACCATGCGGCGGCAGATCGGCTTTGCGCCCCCGTGCCCTGCCTTGCCCATACTTTCCCTTTGCCTGCCACCAGTGATCTTGCCGCCACCTGTGACGGGGTTATCACAGCCCACCCATGCCGCAAACCATTCAAGCCACAAGAATGTTTCCAATCCTTCCCATTTTTGCGCATTGTTGCCAAACTATGTCATAATGCGCGGCACGTCCGCTGTGTGACCCATCAAAAGCGCAGCCGCAAAGGCTGCCACAGCGGCAAAAGGGCAAGGCATGACACCTGAATACCAGATCGGCGCATTATGGATCGGCGGAGAGCTAAGCTATCTGGAACAGCTCTGCCTCAAATCCTTTGTCGATGCCGGCCAGCATGTGAAGCTTTATACCTATGACGGCGTCACCAATGCCCCCGACGGCGTTGAACAATGCGATGCCAATGCCGTGCTGCCCCAGACCGGCTTTCTGCGCCACAGCCGCACCGGCAGCCCTGCGTTGCATTCCGATCTGTTCCGCTATCACATGCTTGCCAAGGTCGATCGTATCATCTGGGCCGATACCGATGCCTATTGCGTCAAACCCTTTACCACCCACACCGGGCACTTTTACGCATGGGAATCCGAAACCGGCCTGAATGGCGGTGTGCTCGGCCTGCCGCAAGACAGCGCCACCTTGGCCGCCCTGTTGGATTTCACCGCCGATGAACATGCCATCCCCCCGTGGTATGGGGCCAAATACGCATGCGAACTGACCGAAAAGGCCGCCGCAGGCACCCCCGTTACCGCAGGCGATATGCCATGGGGCGTCTGGGGCCCGCATGCCCTGACGCATTTTCTGAAAACCACCGGTGAGGTGCGCCATGCCCTGCCGCGCGTGGCCCTGTATCCCTTTGCCTACGAAGACCGCCGCCTGATGCTGCGCCCCGGTCTGGACGAAACCGCCTATGTCACCGCAGACACCTATTCCATTCACTTTTACGGTCGCCGCATGCGGTCGCGCATCCTCGCGAAAGAGGAAAACGGCGTGCCAAAGCCCCGCAGCCTGATTGGCGCCCTGTTGCGCAAACACAATATTGATCCCGCCGCCGCCCCCCTGCGCGGCAAACCCGACCCCGAGGATCAGGACGCATGACCCTGTCCCCCGATCATGCCTTGCTTGATCAGCTTGGCCTGACGACCGTGGCCATCCTGTCTGATCTGGGCGGCACCGCACCGGGCCTCGCACTTGCGGCCTATCAGCGGTTCCGCTGCGCCATTGATCTGGTGCAACTGGATGCCACCGGCACCATCGGGCAGGGGGCTGATCCCACCCCACTGCAGCACGCCCTGATCGCCGCAGGCGTGCCCGCCGACCATGTGCGCATTGTCACCGACCCCGCCACCCTGCGCCGCGCTGATCTGGTCGCCTGCCCCGGCCTGTTTGGCGATACCGCCAAGATCAAACATCTTGATCCCCTGCTGCCCGCCCTGTTCCAACCCGGCGGCATCATGGTTCTGGATATCCGCAAGGGCAGCGGTGCCTATCCGTTCCTCAAGGCGTTCGGCACCACGCAGGATCTGCACCCCGTCGCCCACGCCACCCACACCATCACCCGCGTGTTGTTCCGCGCAGGCGCGCAACTTACTGCCGATACCGCCCCGCCGGTTGCCCTTACCAACGCGGTGTCTGATGAAAACTGGTCCAGCATCGCCCCCATGCTGGCCGGCCAGACCGGGTTTTTCCGTGAAAGCCCCACGCATAGTTTCCTGTTCATGCAGCGGTCAGATACGCTTGTCGTTACCTTTGATAACCTTGATATCGCCATGGAAAAGCGCGAAGACCGCCGTCCCTGGGGGTTTTCCTTTATCGAAAAGCAGGGCTGGTCCATGCTTGGCGTCATGGCCAATGGCTGGACATGGTATCGTGACCCCTGGGTCTGGCAGCAGTTTGATGATCTGCGCGACAGTGGATTTTTCAAACAATTCAAACGCGTTGTCTTTTACGGTGCTTCCATGGGTGGCTATGCCGCCTGCGCCTTTGTCGCTGCCTGCCCCGGTGCAGATGTGGTCGCCATCAGCCCGCAATCCACCTTGGACAAGGCATTGGTGCCGTGGGAAACCCGCTATTCCACCGCTTGGGCGCGTGATTATTCCGGCCCCTACGGTGACGCTGCACAGGTCAGCGCCGCCGCTGGCCGCGTGACCCTGCTGTTTGATCCTTATGAACCGCTTGATGCCGCCCATATCGCCCGCTTTACCGGCAGCAATGTCACCAAACTGCGCGCGCCGCTGATGGGCCACCGGCTGGGGTCAACCTTGCAGCAAATGGGCGTGCTGGCCCCGATCACGCTGGGTGCCCTGAATGGCACGCTGACCGAGCTTGAATTTTACCGCACCATCCGCGCCCGCAAATCCTTTCAGCGCTATCAGCGCGAACTGTTCAAACGCGCGCTGGCCAAGGGGCGCACCGGCCTTGCGCGCAAGCTGGGCCGCTGGGTGCTGACCCGCGGCGATAACCGCTACATCCGCCGCGAAATGCAGGGGCTGTAAGCCCGCCCTGCGTATGGCTCTGTTCTGGCCCAAAGCCATACCAAAGCCATACGCTTAACCTTTCGGTAACATCGCTCGAATTGTTGAGCAGCCCTCAACACATGCGTAAGATGGGCAATCTGCCCATTCCCCCCTAGAAAAACGCCTGCAACCCCGTGATCGCCCGCCCCAAAATCAGCGCATGCACATCATGCGTGCCCTCATAGGTGTTCACCGTTTCGAGGTTCACCATATGGCGCATCACCTGAAAATCTTCCGAAATCCCGTTGCCGCCATGCATATCCCGCGCCATCCGTGCCGCATCCAACGCCTTGCCGCAGTTGTTGCGCTTGACGATCGAAATCATCTCCGGTGCTGCATTCGCCTCATCCAGCAGGCGGCCCACCCGCAGGCTCGCCTGCAAACCCAACGAAATCTCCGTCATCATGTTCGCCAGCTTCAACTGGTACAGCTGCGTCTGCGCCAGCGGTTTGCCAAACTGCTTGCGGTCCAGCCCGTACTGCCGCGCCGCGTGCATGCAGAACTCTGCCGCCCCCATCACCCCCCACGAAATACCGTACCGCGCCCGGTTCAAACACCCAAACGGCCCCTTCAGCCCCTCCACATGCGGCAGCAGCGCCTCCTCGCCCACATGCACATCTTTCATCACAATTTCGCCCGTGATGGATGCCCGCAGCGAAAGCTTGCCCCCCACCTTGGGTGCCGTCAGCCCCGGCGTGCCCTTATCCAGCACAAACCCTTTGATCTTGCCACCATGCGCATCAGATTTTGCCCAGATAACAAACACATCCGCAATCGGCGCGTTTGATATCCACATCTTGGCACCGTTCAGCACATAGCCATCCGCCGTCTTTTTCGCGACTGTTTTCATCCCCGCAGGATCAGACCCCGCATCCGGTTCGGTCAGCCCGAAACAGCCAATCCATTCGCCCGCCGACAGCTTCGGCAAATACTTCCTGCGCTGCGCTTCGGTGCCATAAGCATAGATCGGATACATCACCAGTGATGACTGCACCGACATCATCGAACGATAGCCGCTGTCCACCCGCTCCACCTCACGCGCGATCAGGCCATAGGCGACATAGCTTGCACCCAGCCCGCCGTATTCCTCGGGGATCGTCGCACCCAGCAGGCCCATCTCGCCCATCTCGCGGAAAATCGCAGGGTCCGTGGTTTCTTCGCGGTAGGCCGCAATCACCCGTGGTTGCAGGCGCTCTTGCGCATAGGCCCGCGCGCCATCCCGCAGCATGCGCTCTTCTTCGGTCAGCTGGTCATTCAGCCGGAACGGATCTTCCCAATCAAACCGCCCCAGATCGGGGGCATCTTTGGCTTTCAACATGGGTTGTGCGGGTTTGTTCATGGCGGGCGCTCCCTTGATTTACAGATGATTATTGCATGTCTGGCAGGGTAGGGCTATCGAACAGTTGTCATAGCATATTTAATCCGGCTCAACATGTTCAACCGCCGCTACCTCCCCTCCATCCCAGCGCTTCTTTCGCTGGAAGCCATCGACCGCCTTGGCACGGGTGCTGCCGCAGCACAAAGCCTTGGCCTGTCGCAGGGGGCCATCAGCCACCAGCTCAAGGCGCTGGAAGATCAGCTTGGCGTGCCCCTGCTGATCCTTGAAAAGCAGCGCCTGCGCCTGACGCCCGCCGCCAAAGATTATGTGGCCGAGGTGCGAAAAGCCCTGCAAACCCTGTCTGCTGCGTCTTTGTCCCTGCGTGCCAACCCGCTGGGCGGCAGCCTGAACCTGTCGATCCTGCCCGCCTTTGGCATGCACTGGCTGGCCCCGCGACTGGCACGCTTTGCGGCAGCCCACCCCGAGGTGACGGTGAACCTGTCCACGCGGCTCAAGCCCTTTGCCTTTGAAGACAGCCGCTTTGACGCCGCCATTCATTACGGGCGCGAGGATTGGCCGGGTGCCGACTTCTTGAAATTGATGGATGAAGACATCATCGCCGTCACCGCCCCCACCCCCACCTCCCCGGAAAACCCACCCCTCCTGCAACTCGAATCGCGCCCCGGTGATTGGCCCCGCTGGTTTGCTTACCATCACCTTACCGCACCGCGCGCAGGCGGCATGCAGTTTGATCAGTTCGCCACCATGATGCAGGCCACCCTGCTGGGCCTTGGTGCGGCCCTGCTGCCGGTGTTCCTGATCGAACGTGAACTTGCCGAGGGCCGGCTTGTGCCGCTGCGCGGTGGGCCGGTTCCCGCACAAGGCAGCTATTACCTCGTCTGGCCGCGTGATCTGCCCGCTCGCGCGCCGCTGACATCCTTTCGGGCCTGGCTGCAACAGGATATGGCGAATGATGGCTTGACCCCGCCCTGACCGGGCACCACCTTTGGCCAAAGCAGGGGGGGCCACCGTGACCGGATTGCCAGACAGTATTGATGCGGCTGAAACCATGCTGGCATCGCAGGGCTATGTGCCCAACCGCGCCTTGGCCACGGTGCTGTTTTTGTCGCTGCGCCTTGGCCGGCCGCTGTTTCTGGAAGGTGAGGCTGGCACCGGCAAGACCGAAATCGCAAAGGCGATTGCAAGCGCGCTTGGCCGCCGCCTGATCCGCCTGCAATGCTATGAAGGGTTGGATGCCGCATCTGCCGTGGCCGAGTGGAATTTTGCGGCCCAGATGGTGGCGATACGCGCGGCTGATGGCAGCATGGCCAAGGGGGACCTGTTCACCGAAGAGTACCTCATCGAACGCCCGCTACTGGCCGCGATGCGCCCACAACCCGGCGGCGCGCCTGTGTTGCTGATTGATGAGGTTGACCGCACGGATGAGCCGTTCGAGGCATTCTTGTTGGAGGCGCTGTCGGATTTTCAGGTCACCATCCCCGAACTTGGCACCATCCGCGCCCCCGCCCCCCCCATCGTCATCCTGACATCAAACCGCACGCGCGAGGTGCATGATGCGCTGAAACGCCGCTGCCTGTATCACTGGGTCGATTACCCCGATGCCACCCGCGAACTCGCCATCCTGCAGGCCCGTGCGCCCGAAGCAAGTCTTGCCCTGTCACGCGAAGTGGTGGCGTTTGTCCAACGCCTGCGCGCCGAGGATCTGTTCAAGAAACCCGGCGTGGCCGAAACCATCGACTGGGCCAAATGCCTGCTGGCGCTGGATGTGATCCAGCTGTCGCCCGAGGTCATCGCCGATACGCTGGGTGCCATCCTGAAATACCAGGATGATATCCAGAAACTGCAAGGGTCTGAGGCGAAACGCATCCTTGATGAGGCGCGCCAATCCCTGCTTCCCTGATTTCATCTGTCCATAAATATCCCACGGGGGTCCGGGGGTGTGAAACCCCCGGCCTTTGGCAAAGAACCGTAACGCATCATGCAATACCCCGATCTCCTGATCCCCGAAGACGGCAAGCTTGCCCGCAACATCACCCATTTCGCCCGCGCCTTGCGCAAGGCGGGCCTGCCCATCGGCACAGGCCGTGTGGTGGATGCCATCCGCGCGGTGCAGGCGGCGGGGTTTTCCAGCCGCACCGATTTTTACTGGACGCTGCATGCCTGTTTCGTGTCGCGCCCCGAACAGCGCAGCGTGTTTGGGCAGGTGTTCCGCCTGTACTGGCGCGATCCGCAATATCTGGAACAGATGATGTCGCTGCTGCTGCCTGCCGTGCGGGGCACGCAGGAAGACCGCAAGGCCGATGCCGCCGAACGCCGTGCCGCCGAGGCGCTGCTGGAAGGGGCCGAAGACCGCTTGCCACAGCCAAAAGACCCCGAAGGCGGAATTGATGAAATCACCATTGACGCCTCACAGACCAATTCGCAGCAGGAACGCCTGAAAACCCTTGATTTCGAACAAATGTCCACGGCCGAGGTGGCCGAGGCCAAGCGCATGCTGGCGCGCCTGTCACTGCCTGTCAAACCCTTGCCGTCGCGCCGCCATGTGGCGGGCACCACCGGTCACGCCATTGATTTGCGCCGCACCCTGCGTGGCAGTTTGCGGCAGGGCGGTGAAATCACACAACTGGCCCGCAAAAAGCCCGCCATCCGCTGGCCCAATCTGGTGGTGATCTGCGATATTTCGGGGTCGATGTCGCAATACAGCCGCATGGTGCTGCACTTTCTGCATGCCGTCGCCAACCGCAAAGGCCAGGGCTGGGCGCGCGTCCACGGCTTTACCTTTGGCACACGGCTGACCAACATCACGCATCATCTGCGCACCCGCGATGTGGACGCAGCGCTGGCACAGGCGGGCGCGCAGGCGCAGGACTGGTCGGGCGGCACGCGGATCGGGGCCTGCCTGCATGCGTTCAACCGTGACTGGGGGCGTAGGGTGCTGGGGCAGGGGGCGGTGGTGCTGCTGATCACGGATGGGCTTGACCGTGACGATGCAGGCGCGCTGGGCCATGAGATGGAGCGTTTGCACCTGTCGGCCCGCCGTCTGATCTGGCTGAACCCCCTGCTGCGGTGGGATGGGTTTGCACCAAAGGCCAGCGGCATCCGGGCGATGCTGCCGCATGTTGATTGCTTTCGCGCCAGCCATTCGATTGCATCCTTGCAGGCGTTGGGCGCGGCGATTGCAGATGCGCAGGATGCAGGTGAAAAGTGGCGGCTTTTGCGGGCGATTGCTGCGGGGTAGCGAAAACTGGCCTGCTATCGGATGTCGGGGCAGAAACCTGCGGCTGATATGGCATAACACGCCAGAGTTTGTTTGTGATGCGGGAACGAAACACCGCCGAGCGGGTTGGTGTGTCGTGCTGCTGGACCTTTGAAAGGATTGCGTCAATGAAACGCCTGCTTTGTTCGACAACGGCGATGTCGATGGCCCTATGGCCACTGCCATCCATGCCCGCCTACGCACAGCAACTGCTGGATGACGGGTCAGTGGTGGCCATTGATGGCACAGTGCTGTGTGCACCAACGGCAGAGGCGGTATGCAATCCGGATGACTTTACAGCGCAGGCCCGGGCAGTAGAGGCCGCACTGGCCGAACAGCAACGCGCGGCGGAAGAGGCCGCCGCTGCAGCCGCCGCACAAGCGCAAGCCGAGGCTGATGCCGCTGCCGCTGCACAGGCGCAAGCCGAGGCTGATGCCGCAGCCGCCGCACAGGCGCAAGCCGAGGCTGATGCAGCCGCTGCCGCACAGGCGCAGGCCGAGGCTGATGCAGCCGCTGCCGCACAGGCGCAAGCCGAGGCTGATGCAGCCGCTGCCGCACAGGCGCAGGCAGAAGCCGACGCAGCTGCCGCCGTACAAGCGCAGGCTGACGCTGCAGCCGCTGCAGACGCATCTGAAGCACAGCGCCTTGCCGATGAAGCAGCTGCCATTGAAGCGCAGCGCCTTGCCGATGAAGCCGCCGCTGTTGAAGCACAGCGCGTGGCCGATGAAGCCGCTGCCGTTGAAGCACAGCGCCTTGCCGATGAGGCCGCTGCAGAAGCCCAACGCCTGACCGAAGAGGCCGGACAAAGCGAAGAGGCGCAAGCCGCCGCAGATGCCGCCGTCGCCGAGGCCGAACGCCTTGCCAATGAAGCAACCGCCGCTGCCGAGGCTCAGCGCCTTGCCGATGAAGTTGCCGCTGCCGAGGCTCAGCGCGTTGCCGATGAAGCCGCCGCCGCTGAGGCACAGCGTCTGGCCGATGAAGCCGCTGCTGCCGCTGCCGCAACCGAAACGGCAACGACAGAAGAGGTGATCCTTGCACCTGAAATTCCTCAGGTGCTGGAACTCGAAGTTGCCCCCGATGGCACCGAAGTGGTTGTCGCCCCCGACGTGCCACTGGAACCCACCGTGTTGATTGACACCACCGCGACACCCGACGTGGCCCCCGAAGCCGTGGAAACGCTGGGCGATCTGCTTGCTGCACCCACCATCACCGCCGACCCCGCCGTGGCACCCGAAGTTGTGGCAGCCCCCGTGGCCGAAGCCGCTGCCATTCCGTTGGCACCCGATGCCACGCCCCCTGCAGGTGCCGTCGCCCCCGTTGTGCTGGAACAGGTGCTGACCGAAACCGATACCCGGTCCAGTGCCGAAGAGTTTGCCACGCTGGCCGCCCCCGAACCGGGCCGCCGCCGCAGTGGCCTGTCTGATCTGGAAAAGGTCGGGTTGGTCGCACTGGGCGCCATCGTCGTGGGCGCCGTGCTGAACAACGGCAATCAGGTGGTCGACAATACCGGTGACCGCGTGGTCGTGCGGTCGACCAGCGGGCAGTACTATGTCTACAAGGATGAT
Source organism: Rhodobacterales bacterium (assembly GCA_043751715.1). Taxonomy (GTDB): domain Bacteria; phylum Pseudomonadota; class Alphaproteobacteria; order Rhodobacterales; family Rhodobacteraceae; genus JAAFHS01. The sequence goes on from JAYUZO010000198.1 coordinate 11,585, forward strand.
GATGCCCTGCTGCGCCGCCCCGGCAGCAACGTGCGCACCGAAACCTATGGCGACGGGTCGACCCGCACCATCGTCGACCGGGCAGATGGCGCGCAAGTTGTGACGATCCGTGATGCGACAGGCCGGGTGCTGCGCCGTGCCACCTATGACAGTCAGGGCCGCGAGATTGTGCTGATTGATGATCTGGTGGAAGAGGTGCGCGTTGATGTCACCACCTTGCCCGCCCCCACCCGTGGCCGCGTGACCATTTCATCGTCCGATGGGGATGCGGAACTGAAGGCGGCCCTTGCCCGCCTGCAGGCCGAAGAGCTGGGCCGCACCTTCAGCCTGCGCCAGATCCGCGAGATTCCGCAGGTGCGGGCTTTGGCAGCGACGGTCGAGGTGAACGCGATCACGTTTGATTCCGGTTCAGCCGGGATCACAGCGTCCGAGGCTGCAAAGCTGGCAGACCTTGGTGGCATCATCAATGATCTGGTCGCCCTGAACCCCGGTGAGATTTTTCTGATCGAAGGCCATACCGATGCCGTGGGATCAGCCTCATCGAA
>JAYUZO010000199.1:0-11215 GCA_043751715.1 Rhodobacterales bacterium
GTCATCGCCCAGAACATCATCGGCACCGATACGATGGTCAGGATCAGCCGCAGAAACTGCAGCACCGTCAGCAGGGCCACATCTGCCCCCGCCTCCTCACCCAGTTGCACAGATTCAATCAGCCCCCCCGGAACGCCGCCATAAAACGCCTCACGCGGCGCAAGCCCGCCCCGGCGATAGATCCAATAGGCCAGCGCATGCGCCACCGGCACAAACACACACAAGGCCAGCAGCGTCGGCCACCACGCCACCACCTGCCCCGCCACCTGCGGCGTGAACCCACCGCCAATCGCCACGCCGATTACCGGCACAAACGAAAACCGCAGCCGCGCAGGCAAGGTGACCTGCCGCCCCGAGGGCCGCCATCCGGCTGCCGCAATCACCCCCACGGCCAGCAGGGACCCCAGCAAAAACCCCAGCGGAAACCGCGCCAGATGCGCAAGCCCGCCCCCCATGGCACCCATCAGCAGCGTCATGCCAAGGGCCACAAAATCCACGCCTTTCATGGCTTTTTTGTTGCCCAAATGTTCATTCTTGCGTCGGCCATCACCAATGCGGCGGCTTTTGATCGGCCGCGGGTGATCCGTCGCCCATCGCCTCGCGCTCTGCCTCGCGGCCTGCGAGCAGCCCCGTCAGGCGCACCAACCGGTCCACCTCGCGCGCTTGCGCTGCCACCACGTCCGACAGGTCTTCGACCACCCGCATCAGATGCGCCATGCGTTCTTCGATGCTGTCGATCCGGTCCATGTGCCCACCCCTGCTTGCCGCGCCAATTGCCTTTCGATACAGGGGGCGGCAGCAAAAGCGAAGGTGCCACCATGGCCAATGATAAACAAACACGCCGCCCGCGCGCCGAAACGCCCAAGGGATTTCGCGATTATTTTGGCGCCGATGTGGTGGAACGCAAGGCGATGCTGGATGCGATTGCGGCGGTCTATGCGCGCTATGGCTTTGATCCGTTGGAAACCAGTGCAGTGGAAACGGTGGAGGCGTTGGGCAAATTCCTGCCCGATGTGGACCGCCCGAATGAAGGCGTGTTCGGCTGGCAGGATGAAGATGGCGATTGGCTGGCGCTGCGGTACGATCTGACAGCGCCCTTGGCGCGTGTGGCGGCGCAGTACCGCAATGACCTGCCCAGCCCCTATCGGCGCTATGCCATGGGCCCGGTCTGGCGCAATGAAAAGCCGGGGCCGGGGCGGTTCCGGCAGTTCTATCAATGCGATGCAGATACGGTGGGGGCAGGGTCGGTGGCGGCGGATGCCGAGATTTGCATGATGCTGGCGGACGCGCTGGAGGCCGTGGGGATTGAGCGCGGCGATTATGTGATCAAGGTGAATAACCGCAAGGTTTTGAACGGCGTGATGGAAGTGGCAGGCCTTGCGGGTGAGGACAAGGAGGCCGAACGGGGCATCGTGCTGCGGGCGATCGACAAGATGGACCGGCTGGGCGCGGAGGGCGTGCGCGCGCTGCTGGGGGCCGGGCGCAAGGATGAAAGCGGGGATTTCACAAATGGGGCGGGGTTGGGTCCAGCGCAAATTGAAATAATCATGCGTTTTGTATCTGCCAACGACCGCGTTGCAGCCGACCTGAAGAAGAATGCGACTAGATTTGGCGGCAATGACCCAGAGTCGCGACTATTGCTTGCTGCATCCGATGGCGGGAAGAGGGAGTTGCAATCCATCCTAGGGTTAAGTGATGATTGGATCGAGTATGACATCTGGAACTCTGAGATTATAAATTATCTCAATGACTTGATTGAAAACTCGAAAATTGGCCGGGAAGGCGTTGAAGAATTACGGGAGATCGGAGGCCTGCTTGGTGGCCTAGATTACGGCCCCGACCGCATCATCATCGACCCCTCCACCGTCCGTGGCCTTGGCTACTACACCGGCCCGGTGTTCGAGGCGGAGCTGACCTTTGAAATCCTCGATGAAAAGGGCCGCAAGCGGCAGTTTGGCTCAGTCGCGGGCGGGGGGCGTTATGATGATCTGGTCAAGCGCTTTACCGGGCAGGCGGTGCCGGCTACCGGCGTTTCCATCGGTGTGGACCGGTTGCTTGCGGCCTTGCGGGCCAAGGGGCGGGCGGGGGTGCAGGCGCAAGGGCCGGTGGTGGTGACGGTGATGGACCGGGACCGGATGGCCGATTATTTCGGCATGGTGGCAGACTTGCGCAATGCGGGCATCCGGGCGGAAGTGTATCTGGGCAACCCCAAGAACTTTGGCAACCAGTTGAAATACGCCGACAAACGCCAAAGCCCGATTGCCATCATTCAGGGCGGCAATGAACGGGACGCGGGCAAGGTCATTCTGAAGGACCTGATCCTTGGCGCAAAGATCGCTGAAAACGCGACGCTGGAGGAATGGAAAGACCGCCCCGCGCAGATAGAGGTTGACCGCGCTGATCTGGTGGCAGCGGTGCAGAAAATGCTGGGCGCATGACGTTGCAATCTGCGCCAGCCTTGGGAATTGAGTGCTTCCCTCCCCCCCTCGTGGGGGTGGGAGAGGGTGGGGGGGCTGCCTGTGCAGCGTCTGCCGCCCCCCCACCCCCAGCCCCTCCCGACAGGGGGGAGGGGAGGCGCGCTATCCTGACAAGGCCGCTCCTGACCGGTGCGCGCGCATGACCCCCAAATCCACCATCCGTGCGCAGGCCGAGGCGCTGTTTGCGGCTTTCGTGGCAGCGGGTGCCGTGCCGGTGGATGCAGACATCCTGCTGCCCGCTGAAACCCTGCTGGACCTGTACGGCGAAGATATTCGCGCCCGCGCCTACACCACCGCAGACCCGTTGCGCGGTGAAATGATGCTGCGCCCTGATTTCACCTTGCCGGTGGTGCAACAGCACATGGCGCACGGCGCTGATCCCGCGCGCTATGCCTATCTGGGTGAGGTGTTCCGCAAGCAGGATACCCATACCACGCGCCCGAACGAATACCTGCAGGTGGGGTACGAGGTGTTTGATCGCACAGCCCCCGTGCAGGCCGATGCCGAGGTGTTTGCCCTTTTCGCCCGCCTGCTGGCCCCCTTGGACCTGAAGCCCGGCACCGGGGATATCGGCATTCTGATGGCCGCAGTGCGCGGCCTGTCGACCACCGAACGGCGCAAGGCGGCGCTGCTGCGCCACGTCTGGCGGCCCGCGCGGTTTCATGCGCTTCTGGACCGGTTTGCTGGCCGCGCACCGGTGCCTGCCGCCCGTGCCGCGCTGCTGGACCGTCTTGCGCAGGATGCCCCCGAAGGCCTGATCGCCGCCGCAGGCCAGTTCGTGGGCCTGCGTGATGAGGGTGACATCGCCTTGCGTGCCCGCGCCCTGATTGAAGACGCAGGCGCCCCGCCCATTGCCGCCGCCGAGGCAGACGCGCTGGATGCGCTGCTGGCCATCACAGCGCCTGCCCCACAGGCCATAGCGGGTTTGCGGGCGCTGATCCCTGCCTTGCCGTGGATTGCGGATGCTGTAGCGCGGCTGGAGCAGCGCCTTGCGGCCCTTGCCAGCCACGGCATTGTCACGGACACGCTGCCGTTTGCGACCACGCACATGCAGTCCACCCTCGAATACTACGACGGCTTTGTCTTCAGCTTTCACGCCGCCGACCCCGCCTTGCCCGCCGTGGCATCGGGGGGGCGCTATGATGCACTGACTGCGGTGCTGGGGCAGGGGCGGTCTATTCCGGCGGTGGGCGGGGTAATTCGGCCCGGCCTTGTGGCCCACCTGAAAGGCCTTGAAAGCAAGGAAGGCACGCCATGAAGATCGGGGTGCCATCCAAGGGCCGTCTGATGGAGCAGACGTTTGACTGGTTCGGTGCGCGCGGCCTGCGCATGCGCAAATCGGCCGATGGGCGGGAATATGCGGGCACGGTTGATGGCGCGAAAGGTGTTTCACTGGTGATGCTCAGCGCGGGTGAAATCCCGCATGAACTGGCCGCCGGGCGCATTCATCTGGGTGTCACCGGCACTGATTTGGTGCAGGAAAAGCTTGCGGATTGGGCCAGCCAGGTCACCCCGCTGGCCCCGCTTGGCTTTGGCCATGCCGATCTGATGATCGCCGTCCCGCAGGTCTGGATCGACGTCGACACGCTGGATGATCTGGATGCCGCCGCCGCCGCCTTCCGTGCGCGCCACGGGTTCCGCCTGCGCATTGCCACGAAATATCACCGCCTTGCGCGCAACTTCCTGACGGCCCATGGCGTGGCCGATTATCAGCTGGTTGATAGCCAGGGTGCGACCGAAGGCACGGTCAAGAACCTGACAGCCGAGGCGATTGCTGATATCACCTCATCGGGTGAAACGCTGCGCGCCAACCACCTCAAGGTGCTGACGGATGGCCTGATCCTGCAATCGCAGGCCACGCTTTATGCGGCCCGCAGCGCCGACTGGTCTACGGCCCGCGCAATCCTTGCGGGCCTTGCGCCGCAATTGCAATTGTCCGCACCGCCTGCATTCTTTGATTGACGACCATCCGTTGCCGGATAATGTCAAAGGCCTGCAATGGTCCGGGGGCATCATGCGATATATCCTTGCAAGCGCCCTGTTTCTGGCCAGCCCGGCCATGGCGCAGGATCTTGCCACGGCAGACCAGATCAAGGCCGCCCTTGCGGGAAATACCGTGATGGGGTCAATGGCCGCATCCAGGGCCTATGCCGAGTTTTATGCGGCTGACGGCACCATTCGCGCGGCTGATTACAGTGCAAGCTGGGCGATTGCCGACAATGCCATGTGCTTTACCTATGGCGAGGGCGCGGCCATCTGCTGGAATGTAAGGCTGCTGGGTGACAGTGTGACCTGGGTTTCCAACGGCAATGTCGAAGGCACCGGCACGATCCTGCAAGGCAATCCGAACAACTGGTGACGGGCCCGCATCGCCCGGTATGTGCCGGGTTTCTGTGCTTGCATTTGTAGCAGCAGCGACGTGGCGTCAAACGCGCTGCTTTGGGCTTTGTAAATCACGCCTTAACGTGGTTGCGGGGCATGCGACGCTCTGCTAGAGACGCCTCAAATTCAAGACGCAGACACCACGTTTGCGCCCTTGGTACACTCGGACCTGAGCCTATGTGCAAAGCATGGTCAACAGGTAAGCGAAAACAGCGGAAGGGATACCGTGGCGGAATCAGTTTCGATCTCGACCGGAATTGCGGCGCGCTATGCAGCGGCAATTTTTGATCTGGCGAAAGAGGGCGGCACCCTCAAGGCGCTTGAGGCCGATGTGGCCGCCCTGCATGATGCGCTGGCCGTTAGCCCCGATCTGGTGGCCATGGTCACATCGCCCGTCGTGGGCCGTGATGATCAGGCCCGCGCCATGGCCGCGATTGCCGCCAAGATGGGCCTTTCTGACCTGACTGCAAACACCATTGCCCTGATGGCCAGCAAGCGCCGCCTGTTCGTACTGCCGCAACTGGTGGCCGATGTGCAGGCGCGTATTGCTGTGGAAAAGGGCGAAGTGACGGCAGATGTGGTGTCCGCCACCAAGCTGACCGCTGCACAGGCCAAGAAACTGTCGGATACCTTGAAAGCCAAGGTCGGCAAAACTGTCAAACTGAATGCTACTGTCGATGAATCCCTTATCGGCGGTCTAATCGTCAAGCTCGGCTCGACCATGATCGACACCTCGGTCAAGGCACGGCTCGCGGCTCTCCAGAATGCAATGAAAGAGGTTGGGTGATGGGAATCCAGGCGGCAGAAATCTCGGCGATCCTCAAGGATCAGATCAAGAATTTTGGCAAGGATGCTGAGGTGTCCGAAGTCGGGCGCGTGTTGTCGGTTGGTGACGGGATTGCCCGTGTGCACGGCCTTGATAACGTTCAGGCTGGCGAAATGGTCGAATTCCCCGGCGGTATCCGCGGGATGGCCCTGAACCTCGAGGTGGACAACGTCGGTATCGTGATCTTCGGGTCGGATCAGGACATCAAGGAAGGTGATACCGTCAAGCGCACCAAATCCATCGTGGACGTGCCGGCTGGCGACGCGCTGCTGGGCCGTGTGGTCGATGGTCTTGGCAACCCGATTGATGGCAAGGGCCCGATCAAAACCACCGAGCGCCGCGTGGCTGACGTCAAGGCTCCGGGCATCATTCCGCGCAAATCGGTGCATGAACCGATGGCAACGGGGCTGAAGGCGATTGACGCCATGATCCCGGTTGGCCGTGGCCAGCGCGAACTGATCATCGGTGACCGTCAGACCGGCAAAACCGCCGTGGCGCTGGACACGATCCTGAACCAGAAGGCCTATAACGAGGCCGCTGGCGACGACGAATCGAAAAAGCTGTATTGCATCTATGTGGCCATCGGGCAGAAACGTTCGACCGTGGCACAGCTGGTGAAAAAGCTGGAAGAAACCGGTGCGATTGCCTATACGACCATCGTTGCGGCTACCGCATCTGACCCGGCCCCCATGCAGTTTCTGGCGCCCTATGCCGCCACCGCCATGGCCGAATACTTCCGCGACAATGGCCGCCATGCGCTGATCATCTATGATGATCTGTCCAAGCAAGCCGTTGCCTACCGCCAGATGTCACTGCTGCTGCGCCGCCCACCGGGCCGTGAGGCGTACCCGGGCGACGTGTTCTATCTGCACAGCCGCCTGCTGGAGCGGTCTTGCAAGCTGAACGAGGATCTGGGGTCGGGGTCATTGACCGCGCTGCCGATCATCGAAACCCAAGGCGGTGACGTGTCGGCGTTTATTCCGACAAACGTGATCTCGATCACCGATGGCCAGATCTTTCTTGAAACCGAACTGTTTTATCAGGGCGTGCGCCCGGCTGTGAACACCGGTTTGTCGGTTTCGCGTGTGGGCTCATCGGCCCAGACGAACGCCATGAAATCGGTGGCGGGCAAGGTCAAGCTGGAACTGGCGCAGTACCGCGAAATGGCGGCCTTTGCGCAGTTCGGGTCTGATCTTGACGCGTCCACGCAGCAGCTTTTGAACCGTGGCGCGCGTCTGACCGAACTGATGAAGCAGGCGCAGTATTCGCCCCTGACCAACGCCGAGATTGTGTGCGTGATCTTCGCCGGCACCAGCGGGTATCTGGACAAGGTCGCCGTCAAGGATGTGGGCCGATATGAGGCTGGCCTGCTGAAGCACCTGCGTGGCAAGGGCAAAGCCCTGCTGGACGATATCACCAGCAAGGACCGCAAGGTTTCCGGTGATCTGGAAAAGGCAGTCCGGGCCGAGCTTGACGCCTTTGCCAAAGACTTTGTCTAAGGGTTGGGGAGGCATAGATGCCCAGCCTTAAGGACCTGAAAAATCGGATCAGCAGCGTCAAAAACACGCGCAAGATCACGAAGGCCATGCAAATGGTGGCCGCGGCAAAACTGCGCCGCGCCCAGGAAAGCGCCGAGGCCGCGCGCCCCTATGCCGAACGGATGACATCCGTGATGGCGGGGCTTGCGGGGTCTGTCGGCCAGTCTGCCTCCGCGCCGCGCCTTTTGGCGGGCACGGGTGCGGACAGTGTGCATCTGCTGGTGGTGATGACATCTGAACGCGGGCTGTGCGGTGGGTTCAACTCGTCCATCGCGCGTTTGGCCCGCGCCCATGCGCAGGCGTTGCTGGCGCAGGGCAAAACGGTGAAAATCCTGACCGTCGGCAAAAAAGGCCGCGAACAGCTTAAGCGTGATCTGTCCAGCCATTTCATCGGCCATGTCGACATGTCGGAAGTCAAGCGTGTGGGCTATGTGAACGCGCAGGCGATTGCGCGTGATGTGCTGCACCGGTTCGAAGCTGCTGAGTTTGACATCGCCACGCTGTTCTTCAACCGCTTCCAGTCGGTGATTTCACAGATCCCGACGGCGCAGCAGGTGATCCCTGCCAAGTTTGAAGGCGAGGCACCATCCACGCTGTACGATTATGAACCCAGCGAAGAAGGCATCCTTGCCGATCTTCTGCCCCGCGCCCTTGCGACGCAGGTGTTCACGGCCTTGCTTGAAAACGGTGCGTCCGAACAGGGCGCGCGGATGAGCGCGATGGACAATGCCACCCGCAACGCGGGCGACATGATCAACCGCCTGACCATCCAGTATAACCGTTCGCGCCAAGCTGCGATCACCAAAGAGCTGATTGAAATCATTTCGGGCGCAGAAGCGCTCTGACGAACCGGAGAAACAACATGGCAAGAGCAACCAAAGCCTCCGCCGCTGCACCCGCTGCGGCAGGCAAGGTCACCCAGATCATCGGCGCTGTGGTGGACGTGCAGTTCGAAGGCCCGCTGCCCGCAATTCTGAACGCACTGGAAACCACCAACAACGGCAAGCGGCTGGTGTTGGAGGTTGCTCAGCACCTTGGCGAAAACACTGTCCGCACAATCGCCATGGACGGCACCGAAGGCATGGTGCGCGGCGCACCGGTGTCTGATCTGGGTTCGCCTATTTCGGTGCCAGTGGGTGACGCAACACTGGGCCGTATCATCAACGTGATCGGTGAGCCGATTGATGAAAAAGGGCCAGTCGAGGCCACCGAATATCGCCCCATTCACCGCCCTGCACCCACCTTTGCCGAACAGGCAACATCGTCCCAGATCCTTGTGACCGGCATCAAGGTGATCGACCTGCTCGCGCCCTATTCCAAGGGCGGCAAGATCGGGTTGTTCGGTGGTGCTGGCGTGGGCAAGACCGTACTTATCATGGAATTGATCAACAACATCGCCAAAGTGCACTCGGGCTTTTCGGTGTTTGCGGGCGTCGGTGAACGCACCCGTGAAGGCAATGACCTTTACCATGAAATGATGGATTCCGGCGTGATCAACGTCGAAGACATGACCAAATCCAAAGTGGCGCTTGTGTACGGCCAGATGAACGAACCACCGGGTGCGCGGATGCGCGTGGCGCTGACCGGCCTGACCCTGGCCGAACAGTTCCGCGATCAGTCGGGCACGGACGTGTTGTTCTTTGTGGACAACATCTTCCGCTTTACCCAGGCCGGTTCCGAAGTGTCGGCCCTGCTGGGCCGTATTCCATCTGCCGTGGGCTATCAGCCAACACTGGCAACCGACATGGGTGCGCTGCAGGAACGCATCACGTCGACCAAGGCGGGTTCGATCACATCCGTGCAGGCCATTTATGTGCCCGCAGATGACCTTACCGATCCGGCACCAGCCACGTCGTTTGCCCACCTTGACGCCACGACAAACCTGTCGCGCGCCATTTCGGAACTGGGCATCTATCCGGCGGTTGACCCGCTGGACAGCACCAGCCGTCTGATGGACCCGACGATCGTGGGTCAGGAACACTATGATGTGGCCCGTTCGGTGCAGGGTATTCTGCAGCGCTACAAATCCCTGCAGGACATCATCGCCATCCTTGGCATGGATGAACTTTCAGAAGATGACAAACTGACGGTGGCACGCGCACGCAAAATTCAGCGTTTCCTGTCGCAGCCGTTTGACGTGGCCAAGGTGTTTACCGGTTCGGATGGCAAGCAGGTGCCGCTGGAAGAAACGATCAAGTCGTTCAAGGCCGTGGTTGCGGGCGAATACGACCATCTGCCAGAGGCTGCCTTCTACATGGTGGGCGGCATTCAGGAAGTGATCGAAAAGGCGCAGCGTCTGGCTGCCGCCGCAGCCTAAGGAAACCGGGGGTGCTTGACATGGCCGCGTCCAGCGCCCCCAATCCAAACTCCATTCCGTTTTCTGACCCCGCAGAGTTCACCCGCAAGGACCACCGCGAAGGCTGGCATGCTGGCACCCGGCGGTTCATGGCAAACTATGTGCAGCCCGGTGGGACAGGTGCTGAAATCGGCGTGTTCTGGGCGCATTTTGCCGATGTGCTTGCCGTTGATTTTCAGCCTGCCAAGCTGTATCTGGTGGATCCTTGGCACAGATTGCACGGCGAAACCTACCCAAGCTGGGGCCGCTATACCAACTTTGGCAAGCTGACGACGCAGGAAACACTGGACCGCGCCCGCGATCTTGAAGTGCGCTATCCCGGTGTGGTTGAGGTGCGGGTGGATTTTGGCGCAGACTTTCTGAGTGCGATGCCGGATGGACATTTCGATTGGGTCTACCTTGATGCCCACCACGCCTATGCCGATGTCATGGCCGACCTGACGGTGATCCTGCCCAAAATCAAACCCGGCGGTGTGATCATGGGGGATGATTACTTTATGGACCCTGCCAGTCAGCATGCCGGGGTCAAACGTGCCGTCGATGAATTCGCCGCCACCCACAGCCTTGATCTGGTGACCGAGGCCCGTAACCAATTCATTCTGCGCCTGCCGCAGAACCCCGCCTGAAGGAGAAAACCATGCGTGTTGATATCGTAACCCCCGAACGCCGCCTTGCCTCGGCTGATGTCACATCGGTGCAAATTCCCGGCGCTGATGGTGATCTGACGGCAATGGAGGGGCACGCGCCCACCATCACCACCCTGCGCCCCGGTGTGCTGACCGCAGTTTCGGCCAGCGGCACCACGGCCTATGTGGTGACCGGTGGGTTTGCCGAAATCACGTCAACCGGCGTATCGGTGCTGGCTGAACAGGCTGTGCCATTGTCCGAGGCGACGGGTGCGCTGTTTGACACGCTGATCGCCGACGCGCGCGAGGCTGCAGGCACGACCGACGACAAGGACACCGCAGAAAAGCTGGTGGCCGACATGATTGCCGCGCGCGCCGCGGCCGGTCAGTGATCCGGTTCGACATGTGAAAGGGCCCCCGGCACATCGGGGGCTTTGTGCGTTGACCATGCCTGATTTTTGCCTGTTTTCCGTGGTAGGGAGGCGCAACTGAGCAACGAGCAATCCATGAAACGCATGTCGTCGGGCACGATCGGGGTGGTACAGGGCACCCGCGTGCTATTTTCCGATTTCGCGGATGATGGCGTGATGTGGACGGGCAATGGCCCGCGCGAAAGCCGCCATATTGTGGCGTTCAAGGAAGCGTTTTCAGAACCGCCCGCTGTGCAGGTGTCGATCGGGATGTGGGACATGGACCACAAATCCAATTCACGCGCCGATATCAATGCCGACCATGTCACCGCCAAGGGGTTTCACATTGTGTTCCGCACCTGGGGTGATACCCGCGTGGCGCGGATCAGGGCGGATTGGATGGCGATTGGGGCATTGAAATCTGATGATGACTGGGATGTGGCGTAGGATGGGCAAATTGCCCTTTCCCCCGGCGGTTCAGCGCGAATACATGCCTTCGTAAATCGGCACCAGCGTTTCCACCTCAAACAATGACGACACGGATGTGCCATTCCAGATATTCAGAATGGCTTGGGCAAACATCGGCGCGGTCGGCACGAT
>JAYUZO010000200.1:0-3395 GCA_043751715.1 Rhodobacterales bacterium
CGGATCGCCGCGCAGCCACATCCATGGCCGGATCAGATCGCGGTTCAGGATCGCCGACAGCGCCTTGGCATCTGCCTTTTCGATATCTTCCTGCACCTGGCGGTGCTCCTTGCCGGACCCGAGGCCCCCTACCACCGCGTCGGTCGTGGCCGTCTGGCCCAGCACCAGCTTGGAATGCTGCTGATCAATCCAGTCGCACCGTTCCTTGAACAGCGCATGCGCCGCACCCAAGTTGGGTGAAGACCCGATCTGCGATGATCCCGCCGGTGCCGACCGGGCTGCAATCCATGCGCAGGTGATTGCAGATGTGGTTGCGGCGTTGGGCCTGTAGGGCGCGACCACATCTGCCCTAAACCTGTTGCATCCGGCCCACAGACAGGGCTGGATGCAGCCATGATCCCGCACCGCATTTTTGACCGCACCATGGCACCCGGCCTGTTGTCCCTGCTGCACCGCGCCTTTGCCGGTATGCAGGGCCGTATTGACCCGCCGTCCTCGATGTTGACCCTGACCAGCGACAGCCTTTTTGATATGGGCGAAGTCTGGACCATCGGCACACCGCCCATCGCCTGCGTGGTGCTGACACCGCGTGACGGGGTGCTGTATATGGGCAAATGGGCTGTAGACCCGGCGCATCAGGGCCGGGGCCATGCACGCCGCCTGCTTACCCAAGCTTTAGCGCGCGCACAGGCATTGGGCCTGCCCTCGCTGGAATTGCAAACACGCGTGGAACTGGTGGAAAACCACCGCGTTTTCGCTGCACTTGGCTTTGTTGAAACCGGGCGCAGTGCCCATCCGGGCTACACGCGCCCGACCACAATCACATTCCGCAAAGAGGTGCCCCTGCATGGCTGATCCTGTTGTTCTTGCCCTGTGTGGCGCGCTGCGCAAGGCATCTACGAACCGCCTGCTGCTGGCCGAGGCACGTCTGGCCTTTGGTCCCTGCCGCTACCGCGAAGGCAACCTGCGCCTGCCCCTGTTTGATGAAGATCAGGAGGTGGCCAAGGGCATTCCTGCAGCCGTGCAAAAGCTGGCAGATCAGATCAGGGCGGCGGATGCGATCATCATCGCCTGCCCGGAATACAACAAGGCGCTGACCGGCGTGATGAAAAATGCGCTCGATTGGATCAGCCGCACCAAGGGCGGGCCGTGGCGTGACAAACCGGTGGCGATCATGTCCGCCGCCGAAGGACGCGCCGGGGGGGAGCGGTCACAATATTCGTTGCGCCTGTGCCTGACGCCGTTCCGTGCGCGCGTTTTGCCGGGCCCCGAAGTCATGATCGCGCATGCGCGCAGTGCGTTTGATGCAGATGGCCGGTTGATTGACGCCAGAAGCCGCGCAGGGCTGACCGAACTGATGGCAGATTTGCGCGCCATGATCCGGTCTGTTTGACAAAGGGTGATGGGGGCCGTCTGCCCCCAAGCCGCCAAGCCGCCAAGCGGCATCTTCCCCCGTGGATATTTGTGCAAAGTGAAATCGCTTTCAGGTTTTCCTTCAGCAAAAATACCTATCTGCACGGTGACACCGGAAACGCCGCATGTGGGTTGTCCACGGCAGTGCCGTCCCTGCGGCCTCAATGGCCAAAGGGACGGCGGCCCCCTGCTATTTCACCGACAAGCGAAAGGCAGGCGGAATCCGGTCAACCCCCGACAGCACCAGATCAGCCATCACCTCGGCCACCAGCGGGGCCATGCCAAAGCCGATCTTGAACCCTCCGTTGGCCACAAAATGCCCGGCCCGCCCCGGCCATGCCCCCAGCACCGGCGCGCGGCTGGTGGCGCGCGGGCGCAGTGCCGCCCAGCGATCTGCCACCGGCGCACCCGCCAGAACCGGCATTGCGGCCACCGCGCGCGCATGCAGCGCATCAAGTTGCGCATCGGTGGATGTGGGGTCATCCCACTGATTTTCCGAGGTCGACCCGATGGCAACCGTGCCATCCGCATGCGGCACAATGTGCAGCCCGTCCACAAAAACCTGCGGCAAGCCATCTGCCGCATGGTGCAGCGTCAGTGCCTGCCCCTTGACCCCGCCACCCTGCCGTACACCCGTTGCGCCGGTCAGCGCCGCCAGCCCTGCCATGCCTGTCGCATGCACCACCAGCCCAGCCTCGCACCCGTCCTGCACAACTGCGCCCCCCTTGGCACAGATCGCCCGCACCAGCGCTGCCAGCGCGCGGCGCGGGTGCAGGCGCGCTGACAAATCATCCTTGATCAGCAGGCCCGTCGGGCTGTGCGGCTCCCACGCATGGCCCGTTGTTGGCACCACCTGCCACGCGGCCCGGCCCTGCCACAGCACCGCCGCCTCGGCCGCGCGTGCCTGTGCCGCATCCACAGCCCGCGCATCGGCCAACGGCTGCAACCGCCCTGACCGCGCATAGCCCGCATCACCCCCACCCGCAGCCGCCACAGCCTGCCACCAGTCATCCGCCATCAGCAAGCTGTGCAACTGAAACGCCTTCTTGTCATTCCATGCCTCGGGCACATGCGGGCACAGCGCCCCCACAAGCCCACCACTCGCCCCCGCCCCCACGCCATGCGGATCAATCACCACCACGCGCGCGCCCCGCTGCACGCAGGCCCATGCGATGGACAACCCGAAAATCCCTGCCCCCAGTACCGTCACATCCGGCCTTGTCATTCTCGCCGCCCCACCCCATGGTCGCGCCGCAATTCAGGCCCGCAGATACGGGCATAGGGCAAATGACAAGCAGCTTCCACTCCCCCGACATTGACTGGCGTGATGGCACAATTCCGGTCGCCACCCGGTTTGATGACCCGTATTTCAGCCTGTCCGGCGGTCTGTCCGAAACCCGGCATGTTTTCCTGTCGGGCAACCATCTGCCCGCCCGTTTCACCCCCGGCTTTCACATCGCCGAACTGGGGTTTGGCACCGGGCTGAACATGCTGGCCGCCCTGATGGCGTGGCGTGGCAGCCGCATTCCCGGCCCCTTGCGCTTTACCAGTTTTGAGGCATTCCCGCTGTCGCTGCCCGATACCAGGCGCGCCCTGTCTGCCTTTCCCGAGGCACTGGCCTGTGCTGAACCCTTGTTCACCCAATGGCCCACGGGCCGCATCATCACGCCAGACCTTGATGCCACCATCATCATGGGCGATGCCCGCCAAACCCTGCCCGCATGGGATGGCCGCGCCGATGCGTGGTTTCTGGATGGCTTTTCGCCCGCCAAGAACCCAGAACTATGGGCAGCCGATCTGATGGCTGCCGTTGCCCGGCACACCGCAGCCAAAGGCACCTTTGCCACCTACACCGCCGCAGGCCATGTGCGTGCCAGCCTGACCAATGCCGGTTTCGCAGTCACCCGTCAGACAGGTTTCGGCACCAAACGCCACATGACGACCGGAGTGTTGATGTGAAACGCAATACCCGTGCGGGCATC
>JAYUZO010000201.1:0-3557 GCA_043751715.1 Rhodobacterales bacterium
GGGCCAGACCATTTACGGGGGGCTTTGATGGAGCGGGCAAAATTTGGCGCGGCACAACCGCTGTTGCGGCGTGAGGACCCCCGGTTTTTGACAGGGCAAGGCCGCTATGTGGCCGATATCGTGCCGGCAGGCGCGCTGCATGCCTGTTTTGTGCGGTCTTATGTGGCGCGTGGGCGGATTGTGGGGCTTGATCTGATGGCCGCGCGCGCCGTGCCGGGGGTGCATCTGGTGCTGGGTGCGGCTGATCTGCAGGCAATGGGCGTGACCCTTGCCATGCGACACAATCAGGTGACCAATCGGGACGGCAGCATGGGGGCGGCCCCCGAACGCCCGATCCTTGCGCGCGATATGGTGCGCTTTGCCGGTGAGCCGGTAGCGGTGATTGTGGCAGATACATTGGCTGCGGCGCAGGATGCGGCGGAACTGGTGGATATGCAGATTGATGATCTGCCGGTGTGGCTGGACCGGGCTGTAGGTGGTGATGCAATCCACGCCGAGGCCCCGGCGAACTGCGCGTATGACTGGGGTATTGGTGATGCACCTGCTGTCGGTGCCGTGCTTGCGGCATCAGCCCACCGCGTGACGCTGGAGGTGGTGCATAACCGGGTGATGGCCAACGCGATTGAACCGCGCGGCTGCTTTGCCGAATGGGACGGCGCGCGGCTGCATGTCTGCGTGAACGGGCAGGGCGTGTGGGGCCTGAAGCGCGATCTGGCCATGCAATTGGGCCTGCAGGCTGATGCTGTGCGGGTGACGAACCCTGATGTGGGCGGCGGCTTTGGCATGAAGGCGATGGGTTACCCGGAATATTTTGTGACAGCCGCCTGCGCGCGGGCACTGGGGCGCCCGGTGGCGTGGATATCGGAACGTGGCGAAGGCATGCTGACCGATAATGCGGGGCGTGACCTCGTGGCGCAGGTGGAACTGGGGTTCGATCAGAACCTGAAGATCACCGCCTATCATGTTGATCTTGTGTCGAATCTGGGTGCCTATAACTCGGAAGCCGGACAAGAGATTCAGTCGGTGCTGTTCGCCAAGGTGCTGACGGGGGTTTACGATATTCCGCTGGCATCACTGCGCGCCGTGGGCGTGTATACCAACACTTGCCCGGTTGATGCCTATCGCGGCGCGGGTCGGCCCGAGGCTATACTGACGGTGGAACGCGCGATGGATCAGGCAGCGCGGGTGCTGGGGGCGGATGCGTTTGATCTGCGGTCGCGCAATTTCATCCGGGCTTTCCCCTATACGACCGCCACGGATGAGGTGATCGATGTCGGCGATTTTGACCGTGTTCTGGCGCGCGCACGGGCTGAGGCCGATGTTGCAGGCTTTGCCGCACGGCAAGCCGACAGTGCTGCGCGGGGCATGCTGCGGGGCTTGGGTCTCGGCATCTATATTGAGGCTATCTTGGGTGATCCGGATGAAACCGCGCGTATTACGCTGGACGCAGATGGTGGCGCGACACTGTATGTGGGCACGCAATCCAACGGGCAGGGGCACGAGTCGGTCTACCCGCGCCTGCTGCAGGCGCAAACCGGTATCCCGGAGGATCTGATTCGTATCGTGCAGGGTGACAGTGACCGCATTGCCAAGGGTGGCGGCACGGGCGGGTCGCGGTCGGTGACGGTGCAAAGCACCGCCACGCGCGCGACCGCCATTGCGATGATTGACGGCTTGGCTGGATTTCTCAGCGCGGAATGGGACGCTGATGATGTGGCCTTTGATGACCATGCCTTTGGCGCGCCGGGCACGAACCACCGCCTGACCCTGCTGGAAGCGGCGGCCTTGGCGCGTGCCAAGGGGCGGGTTGACCTGCTGGATGCCACGAAAACCACAGAAATCGCTGGGCGCAGCTATCCCAACGGCGTGCATATCACCGAGGTGGAGATTGATCCTGAAACCGGCGGGCTGGTGATGGACCGCTATACGGTGGTGGATGATTTCGGCAACCTGATCGCGCCCGCACTGGTGATGGGCCAAATCCACGGCGGCGTGGCGCAGGGGTTTGGGCAGGCGGTGACGGAAAATGCGGTGTTTGACGCGCAGGGCCAGCTGTTGACCGGCAGTTTCATGGATTACGGCATGCCGCGCGCCGCTGATCTGCCAATGATCCGCTTTGCATCAGAACCCGTCCCCACGCTGCGCAACCCCTTGGGCATGAAGGGCTGTGGCGAGGCGGGCACCGTGGGCGCGCTGGCGGCCATTTCAAACGCCGTGCGTGATGCGCTGGCTCCGCGCGGCGTGCGGCATGTGGACATGCCGTTTACCCCGTCACGCATCTGGGGCTGGTTGCAGGCGGTTTAGGCTGCTTATCCATCCCTTGCGGTCTGTCTGCGCTGCGGCATAGCGAAGACAGACCGCAGGGATGGATGAGCGGGCCCTTAGCGGTTTTTCACATCCACATAATCGCGCTTGGCTGGCCCGATGTACAACTGGCGCGGGCGGCCGATTTTCTGTGTCGGGTCGGCGATCATTTCCTTCCACTGGCTGATCCAGCCCACCGTGCGCGAAATCGCAAAGATCGGCGTGAACATCGCCGTCGGAAAGCCCATCGCATCCAGAATGATGCCCGAATAGAAATCCACATTCGGATACAGCTTTTTCGAGATAAAGTAATCATCCTGCAGCGCGATCCGCTCCAGCTCCTTCGCCACCTGCAGCGTCGGGTTGTTGTGCACGCCTAGCAGTTCCAGCACCTCGTCTGCGCTTTCCTTCATCACCTTGGCGCGCGGATCAAAGTTCTTATACACCCGGTGGCCAAAGCCCATCAGCTTGACACCGCTCGACTTGTCCTTGGCCTTGGCGATGAATTCCGGAATCCGGTCCACCGTGCCGATTTCGCGCAACTGCTCCAGCGCCGCCTGATTGGCCCCGCCATGTGCCGGCCCCCAGAGGCAAGCAATGCCCGCGGCAATGCAGGCAAACGGATTGGCGCCAGATGAGCCTGCCAGACGCACGGTGGAGGTCGATGCGTTCTGTTCATGATCGGCATGCAGCATCATGATCCGGTCCATCGCCTTTTCCAGCACCGGGTTCACAACGTAATCTTCGGCCGGCACGGCAAAGCACATGTTCAGGAAATTGCCTGCATAGGACAGGCTGTTCTTGGGGTACACAAAGGGCTGGCCGACCGAGTATTTATAGGCCATCGCCGCAATCGTCGGCAGTTTGGCGATCATGCGGATGGCTGCAACTTCGCGCTGCCAGGGATCGGTGATATCGGTACTGTCATGATAAAACGCCGCCATGGCGCCCACAACACCCACCATCGTGGCCATCGGGTGCGCATCACGGCGGAAACCGCGAAAGAAATAGTGCATCTGTTCGTGCACCATCGTGTGTTTCGTCACCCGTTCGCGGAAATCGGCCAGCTGGGCTGCCGTGGGCAGTTCTTCATACAACAGCAGGTAGCACAGTTCCAGATGGGTGCTTTTTTCGGCCAGCTGATCAATCGGATAGCCGCGGTGCAACAATTCGCCCACATCGCCATCAATATAGGTGATGGCACTTTCGCAGGCCGCAGTTGACGTAAAGCCGGGGTCATAGGTGAACACGTC
>JAYUZO010000202.1:0-7067 GCA_043751715.1 Rhodobacterales bacterium
ACCCGCTTCGGTCGGAGGAAGACAAACGACATTTCTCTGCAAGAGATGCAATAGCACGTTTGGACACAAGCAAACAAAATGGCTCGCCGAGTGGATTGAGCTGAATAAGGACGGCGCACCATTTTTGATAGATCCCAAAAAGCAGAAAGCCAGGATGAGCGCCAATGGGCGCAAATTGAATGGCTCAATGCGTCTTAGAGAGGATGGAGCGCTTGAGTTTTACACAGACCGAAAACGTTCGAATCCAGTAGACTTCGATGCGCACTGGAGCGAACCAAAACCCTCGGAGATCAAGATCGAATTTTCGATGCCAGTCTTTGCCAACGAGGAATCGCTGCGCGTGGGTTATCTTACTGCTGCGTATGGTCTTTGGTTCAAGAATTTCGGGTACTCCTTTATCCTTCAGTCAAACTTGGACACTGTCCGAAGGCAGATTCTAGACCCAGACAAAAACACTATAGGTTGGAATTTTCTCATTGAAATCCCTGCCCGAGAAATTGCAGAGCCGCGCATCGGGTTAATGAGGTTTGATGAAGATTATTTCCCGATTGCTGTGATTTACGACCACATTGTGCTTCTGCCATCAGCACAAAAACTGTATCCTCCGAGCATGTCTGCCGAAAAAATTTCCAAGAAGCTTATATCTTTGGGAGAAGAAATCGCTCCGCGCTTTCAGCATCGCTGCGTGGGACCTGCCGTTATGATATGTGACGGCCAAGTAATTATCCGGCCAGACATGTTTGCCAATCCGACTATCCCCCCTCAATTCATTCGGGTCGACGGCTGGCCATAGCGCCGCCTTTAACGAGGAGGGGGCGGCTTAAGCTGCGCTCGGTACGAATGTCCGAGGGCTGCGCCTGACCGCCGGGTGGGCGCTGCGACGCTGGTTCTAGGCACTTTATGGTGCAGCCACGCCGAAGGGCAGTTCTAGGCGGAGGTGGTGGAGAAGCGCCTGCCCGAGGGGGCGGTCAGGCGCTGCCCGGCGGCGCAAGCGCCTTGATTCCGGGCAAGCAAGAAGTTGCGTTGACGGCGTGCGATACTCCCCCCAATAATACCAGCGCCAACACCCCGTTAGGTCCAGCATGCCGATCCCTGTCGAATCCTTCTTTCTGCCACCCGCCACGGCGGGCACGCTGCAGCAGCGTATCCGGGCGCTGGTGGCGGAGGGGATTGTGTCGGGGCGGTTTCGGGTGGGGGACAAGATGCCTTCGTCGCGGGGCCTTGCGGAGCATCTGGGGATCAGCCGCATTACCGTGACGCTGGCCTACGGCGATCTTGTGGCGTCGGATTATCTGTCCTCAAAGGGGCGGTCGGGGTATTATGTGTCGGACAGCGCCCCGGTGCAGCCTGATCTGCGGGCGGTGCGGCAGCCGGGGCCGGGGGCGGTGGATTTTGCCGCGCTGACCGGCGCGCGGTTCAGCAAAGTGGCCGCATTGGACCGGCCGGATGACTGGGCGCGCTATCCGTTTTCGTTCATCTATGGGCAGGCCGACCTCGCGCTGTTTGACCATCAGAACTGGCGGCAATGTGCATTGCGCGCCCTTGGGCGGCGCGATCTGGAGACGCTGACGGCAGATTTTTATGACCGGGATGATCCGTTGCTGATTGAATACCTGCTGCGGGCGATTTTGCCACGCCGGGGGATTGATGCGCGGGAAGGCGAGGTTTTGCTGACGATGGGGGCGCAGAATGCGCTGTGGCTGACGGCGCAGGTGCTGCTGATGCCGGGGCGGCGGGCGGTGATGGAAAATCCGGGCTATCCGGCGTTGCGGGCGATGTTGGGGCAGACGGGGGCCGAGGTGGTATCGGTGGATGTGGATGCAGGCGGGCTGCCGCCGGAAGCCTTGCCTGCGGCGGATGTGGTGTTCACGACGGCAAGCCACCATTGCCCGACGAATGCAACGATGCCGCTGGAGCGCAGGCGCGCGTTGCTGGCGGCGGCGGAGCGGCATAATTTTGTGGTGGTCGAGGATGATTACGAGTTCGAGATGAGCTTTTTGCGGCCGGTGTCGCCTTCGCTGAAATCATTGGATGCGAGCGGGCGGGTTGTTCATATCGGGTCATTTTCAAAGTCTTTGTTTCCGGGTTTGCGGCTGGGGTATATCGTGGCGCCAGCGGGGTTTATTGCAGAGGCGCGGGCCTTGCGGGCGCAGGTGCTGCGCCATCCGCCGGGGCATTTGCAGCGGACGGCGGCGTATTTCCTGTCGCTTGGGCATTATGATGCCTTGGTGAACCGCATGAAGCAGGCCTACAAACGCAGGCGGGTGGCGATGGCAGATGCGATTGCGGCGCAGGGCCTGTGCGTGGCGGGGCAGGGGGGCTTTGGCGGATCATCGTTCTGGATGCAGGCAGCAGGGGTGGATACCGGGCGGCTGGCGCTGGCTTTGCGGGACAAGGGGGTGCTGATTGAACCGGGGCGGGCGTTTTTTGATCCGGCACGGGCGCGGGATGATCATTACCGGCTGGCCTATTCCAGCATTGCGGCACCGCGGATTGCCGAAGGGGTTGGCCTGATTGCCAAAGCGCTGCAAGATTGGACCTAATGGGCCATGGCAACTGGCCCTAACCGGGGGGCGGCGCAGCCCGCTACAAAGCACGGAACGAACAGGAGATGTGCCATGCGGATGACCACGGAAGAGGCCTTTGTAAAGGTGCTGCAACGGCACGGGATCGCACATGCGTTCGGCATTATCGGATCAGCGTTCATGCCGATATCGGATCTGTTTCCGCGGGCGGGCATCACGTTCTGGGACTGCGCGCATGAAGGGTCCGGGGGCATGATGGCGGATGGCTATACGCGGGCGACGGGCCGCATGTGCATGATGATTGCGCAGAACGGGCCGGGGGTGACGAACTTTGTGACGGCGGTGAAAACGGCGTACTGGAACCATACGCCGCTGCTGTTGGTGACACCGCAGGCGGCGAACAAGACGATTGGCATGGGCGGGTTTCAAGAGGTCGAACAGATGGCGCTGTTTGCCGATATGGTGGCGTACCAGGAGGAGGTGCGCGATCCAGGCCGCGTGGCCGAGGTGCTGAACCGCTGTATTTTGAACGCCAAACGCATGTCGGCCCCCGTGCAGATCAACATGCCGCGCGATTACTGGACGCAGGTGATTGATATTGATCTGCCGGCGGTGGTGGAGTTTGAGCGGCCTGCGGGCGGTGAAGCGGCGATAAAGGCGGCGGCGGACCTGCTGTCTTCGGCGAAATTCCCGGTTATTCTGAACGGCGCGGGGGTGGTGCTGGCGGGGGCAATCCCGGCAAGCATGGCCTTGGCGGAACGCTTGGATGCGCCGGTGTGTGTGGGCTATCAGCACAATGATGCGTTTCCGGGCAGCCATCCGTTGTTTGCGGGGCCGTTGGGGTATAACGGGTCAAAGGCGGCAATGGAGTTGATTTCCGGTGCAGATGTGGTATTGTGTTTGGGTACCCGGCTGAACCCGTTTTCAACACTTCCGGGATACGCGCTGGACTATTGGCCACGCGAGGCCAGGATCATCCAAGTCGATATCAACCCGGATCGGATCGGGCTGACGAAAAAGGTGACAGTCGGGATTGTCGGCGATTCTAAGAAGGTCGCCGAGGCGGTTTTGGCGCAATTGGCCCCTACCGCTGGTAACCATGCGCGAAGCGCGCGCAAAGCAAAAATCGCACAGACCAAATCGGCATGGGCGCAGGCGCTGACATCCATGGACCATGAGGATGATGATCCGGGCACGTCGTGGAATAGCCGCGCACGGGCGGATAAACCCGATTGGATGAGCCCGCGTATGGCGTGGCGGGCGATACAATCGGCCTTGCCACGGGATGCGATCATTTCCAGTGATATTGGCAATAACTGTGCGATCGGCAATGCCTATCCGACGTTTGAAGAGGGGCGCAAATACCTGGCACCGGGGCTGTTTGGGCCGTGTGGTTACGGCCTGCCCAGCATCATCGGGGCGAAAATCGGCTGCCCGGATGTGCCGGTGGTGGGTTTTGCGGGGGACGGGGCGTTTGGCATTGCGGTGACGGAACTGACAGCCATCGGCCGCCCGGAATGGCCTGCGATCACCATGGTGGTGTTCCGCAATTACCAGTGGGGGGCGGAAAAGCGCAATTCCACCCTGTGGTATGATGATAATTTTGTGGGTACCGAACTGGACACGCAGGTCAGCTATGCGGGCATCGCGCGGGCCTGCGGATTGCAGGGCATTGTGGCGCGCACGATGGATGAATTGCGCGACATGCTGACACAGGCGGTGGCCGATCAGATGGCGGGCAAGACAACGCTGATCGAGGCGCTGATCAATCAGGAACTGGGTGAGCCTTTCCGCCGTGATGCGATGAAAAAGCCGGTGGAGGTGGCGGGCATTTCAGCCAGCGACATGCGCGTGCAGGTAGTGGGGTGAGCGGCTCTGAAATTTTTCGACGAAAAATTTCAGAGCGGTGGCGTCATGCCGTTTGACCTTGGCCTTGGCGCGACTGTCTGGATGGCGATAGCTGTGCTGGTTGCGGGCTTTGTGCGCGGCTATTCGGGTTTCGGGTTTTCGGCGATGATCGTGGCGGCCTCGGGGCTGGTGACCAACCCGCTGCATTTTGTGGCGGTCGTGGTTATTCTGGAAACCGTCATGTCGGTGCAGGCCTGGCAGGGGGCGGGGCCGGATGTGGACTGGGGCCGGGTCAAATGGCTGATAGCGGGTGCGGCGGTGGGATTGCCGCTGGGCCTGTGGGCGCTGACCGGGATCAGCGAAACGGCGGCGCGCGCCATCATTTCGGGCTATGTGCTGGTGATGTGCGCGGTGTTGCTGGCCGGGTTCCGACTGCAGGCCGAGGTTCGGGGTGCCGAGGGCAATCTTGCCGCTGGCGTTGTTTCGGGCCTTGCCAATGCGCCGGGCATGGGCGGGCTGCCGGTGGCTGCATTCTTTTCGGCGCAGCCCATGCAGGCGGCGGTGTTCAGGGCCACGCTGATTGCCTATTTCCCGCTGCTTGATCTGGTGTCCGCGCCTTTGTACTGGCTGGCGGGTCTGGTCACATGGGATACGCTGTGGGCGAGCCTGTGGCTGCTGCTGCCCACATTGCTGGGCAACTGGCTGGGCGGGCGGCATTTCTTTGCTACTGATCCGCAGGGGTTCAGGCGGTTTGCCATTATCCTGTTGGCGGGGCTTGCGGCCTTGGGTCTGGGCAAGGCGGTGCTGTGATGCTGCTGGTGGTGAATGCGGGATCATCATCGCTGAAGCTGGGGCTGTTTCATGGCCCCCATCAGGTGGCGCAGGCGCGGGTGGATGTGACGGCTGATTATGGCGCGGCCTTGCAGGCGGGGCTGGCGGCCATGGGCAACCCGGTGTTTCTGGCCGCAGCGCACCGGGTGGTGCATGGGGGTGCCGCACTGACCGGGCCATGCCGGATCACGCCTGCGGTCCGCGCACAGATTGCAGCACTGGTGGGGCTGGCCCCGCTGCATAACCCGGCGGCCTTGGCGGGGATCGATGTATTGGCCGCCCTGCACCCGGCCCTGCCACACTACGCGAGCTTTGATACGGCCTTTCACGCCACGAACCCGCAGGTGGCAGTGCGGTATGCCATACCGCAGGCCGACCATGACGCGGGCATCCGGCGTTATGGTTTTCACGGGCTGTCATATGCGTCACTGGTCAGCACCCTGCGCGTGCGCGGGGATGTGCCACGCCGCCTGCTGGCCTGCCATCTGGGCAACGGGGCATCGCTGTGTGCCATTCTGGACGGGCAATCGGTTGCGACAACCATGGGATATTCACCGCTGGATGGGTTGACGATGGGCACGCGGGCGGGCGGGATTGATGGCAATGCGGTGCTGGCCCTGGCCGCGCGGCATGGGCTGGACGGCGCGGGCAACGTGCTGAACCGCGCCTCAGGCCTGCTGGCATTGGGCGGCAGTGCCGATATGCGTGACACGGCGGCGCAGGCGCGCGATCATTTCATCTATTGGGCGGTGCGCCATGCGGGGTCGATGGTGGCGGCGATGGGGGGTGTGGACGGGGTGGCATTCACGGGTGGAATTGGTGAACATGATGCAGGCGTGCGGGGCGGCATATTGGATGGTTTGGCGCATCTGGGGGCCTCTTACATGCCTGCGGCCAATGACACCCATGCAAAGCACTTGCATGATGGCGCAAGCCATGTCGCAATCTGGATAGTGTCGGCGCAGGAAGAGCGCCACATTGCCCAAGAGGCCGGTGCGGTCATGGCGGCAGAGGGCAGATGAACCAACCCAAGATCACGCTGACTGCCGCCATCGGTGACAAGGTGCGCCAGACCACCTGCTATATGTGCGCCTGTCGCTGCGGGATCAACGTACATCTGAAGGCTGGCCCTGACGGAACCGACCGCGTCACCTATATTGAGGGCAACCGCGACCACCCCATCAACAAGGGCGTTCTGTGCGCCAAGGGGGCGGCGGGGATCATGCAGATCACAGCACCGTCACGCTTGCGCGCGCCGTTGCGCAGGGTGGGGCCACGGGGGTCTGGGGCGTTTGAGGAGATTTCGTGGGATGAGGCGCTGGCTTTGGCGGTGTCTTGGCTGAAGCCATTGCGCGAAACGGCGCCGGAAAAGCTTGCGTTCTTTACCGGGCGGGATCAGTCGCAGTCTTTTACCGGCTGGTGGGCGCAGCAGTTTGGTACGCCGAATTATGCCGCACACGGCGGCTTTTGTTCGGTGAACATGGCGGCTGCCGGGATTTACACGATTGGCGGGGCGTTCTGGGAATTCGGCCAGCCGGATTGGGATCTGACAAAGCTGTTCATCATGTTCGGCGTGGCCGAGGATCATGACAGCAACCCGATCAAGATCGGGCTGGGGCGTTTGAAAGAACGCGGTGCACGGGTGATTGGGGTGAACCCGATCCGCACGGGGTATAATGCGATTGCGGACGATTGGCTGGGGATCACGCCGGGCACGGACGGGCTGCTGATCATGTCGCTGATCCATTGTCTGCTGGTGGCGGGCAAGATTGACCTTGATTATCTGGCGCGCTGGACAAATGCCGGGCTGCTGATCAACGAAACCGAGGGGCCGGAAAAAGGCCTGTTCGTCAAGAACGCCGA
>JAYUZO010000203.1:0-8331 GCA_043751715.1 Rhodobacterales bacterium
GGATGGCACCGCCGTCATATCCCGCACCCGATGGGAGGAAAGGGCGCAGTCTGTGTGCCGTAACCACCGGGAGGAGGTGGTGGTTACCGCGTTTGCGACCGACCCAGGGAGGAGGTTGGGCCAAGTGCAACCGATGTGGGCATTGCTGCCCGAAACTGGTGCGGCGCAACCCCGGGAGGAGGTGGGGCGCGCCGCGATTTGCATCAGGCCAATGGGAGGAGAAGCCTGTCGCAACTGGTGTGGGCATTTCTGCCCCGAAAAGGGACGCGGCGATCCTCGGGAGGAGGGGAGGACCGCCGCATTTGCCACCGGCCCAGGGAGGAGGAAGGGCCGCTTGCAATCAGGTGGGCGCGTGGTGGCGGTGTTTCAAGACATCTGCATTTTCAGGGCAGTCTTGTTGCCGGTGGGCCACGCAGACCCGGATCAAAATGCGGCGGTGCCAGGGAGGAGGAGAAGCACCGCCGCGTTTGCTACAGGGTCACCGGGAGGAGGTGGCAACCCTCGCAATAATCTTATGCGCCGTAGGCTGCAACCTTGGCGACGTCCTGGATCGAAATCCGGGCGATACCCAGATCCGAAAGCTCGCGGTCCGTCAGATGCTCCAGTTCGTAGACTGTGCGCACATAGATCGCACGCTGGGCGCGCTGAGCCTTGAACGACGCGATCATCGCCGACACGCGGTCAAACAGGCCAAAGGATGCGGCGCGGGAATTGTTCACATATGCCATTTTAAGCCTCACTTCTTTTCTTTGTGGCGGAGCCCGGCAAGGTCATCGATGCCATCCGGCGTGTTCCGATAACAGGAAGATGGGGCAAATGCTGCACCTGCACAATAGTGCCATCACGCAATGCTGCCATGCAGCAAACGCATGGCGAAAAGTCACAAAAAATTCATATTTATCCATCGGTTCGCGCGAAATTTGAGCATTTGGTAAAACGCCTCTTGCCCTTTGCAACAAACCGAAGAACCCTGCCTGAACTGTATGCGAGGGACGAACGATGGCTGTAACGCGCGACGACATTCTTGCCACACTGGCGCGGATCACACTTCCGGGTGGCGGCGATGCGATCAGCCGCGATCTGATTCGTGCGCTGACGGTTGAAGGCGGCCTAGTGCGCTTTGTGATCGAAGCGGCGGATGCGGATGAGGCGCGAAAGCTGTCTGCCGCCCAACCGGTGATGGAGGCGGCCTTGCGCGCGCTGCCGGGGGTGGACACGGTGCAGATCGTGCTGACCGCGCATGGCCCGGCGGCCAAGCCGCCATCCTTGAAAATCGGCCAGCATCCCACGCCGCAGCAGGGCGGGCCTGCCAAACTGTCTGGCGTGGACCGCATCATTGCCATTGCATCGGGCAAGGGCGGGGTGGGCAAATCGACCGTGTCATCCAACCTTGCCGTGGCACTGGCGCGGCAGGGCAGGCGGGTGGGCCTGCTGGATGCCGATATCTATGGCCCCAGCCAGCCGCGCATGATGGGGGTGAACCGCCGCCCGGCCAGCCCGGATGGCAAGATCATCGAACCCTTGGTGGCGCACGGCGTGACCATGATGTCGATCGGGCTGATGCTGAAGGAAGATGAGGCCGTGGTCTGGCGTGGCCCGATGATCATGGGGGCCTTGCAGCAGTTGCTCACACAGGTGGCATGGGGTGAGCTGGATGTGCTGATCGTGGATCTGCCACCGGGCACGGGTGATATTCAACTGACGCTATGCCAGCGTACGCAGCTGACCGGGGCGATTGTGGTATCTACCCCGCAGGATGTGGCGCTGCTGGATGCGCGCAAGGCGCTGGATATGTTTTCCAAGCTGAAAACGCCGGTGCTGGGCCTGATCGAAAACATGTCTACTTATATCTGCCCCAACTGCGGGCATGAGGCGCATCTGTTCGGCCATGGTGGCGTGCGGGCCGAGGCGGCGCGGCTGGACCTGCCTTTTCTGGGCGAACTGCCCTTGTCGATAGATGTGCGCATTGCCGGTGATGCCGGCACGCCGATTGCGGCAGGGCAGGGCGCTGCGGCGGATGCCTATGCTGCACTTGCTGCGCGCCTTGTGGCAGGTGGCATGGCCTGACCCCGTAGGATGGGCAATCTGCCCATCCGCCTTGCTGGCCCCCGCTGACCCGATCCGCATGGGAATTCATGGTCTGTTGCCCAAATCACGCCGAATCACGCCGTGGCGCGCTGCCGTGATTCGCGTGATTTTTGCCGAAAACACCTCTCGACCCCCCATTTTCCGTTACATTCGGTCCCAGATTGCCCACTGGGCGAAACTTTTTTGCGTTCCGATTGGGAAAGTATGGGAAACAATGCCCTAACTACATCTAGCGGCCTCACGGCCCTGTGAGGCGGAATTTAGCCTAGATTTAGCCCGTATTTGACACAAGATGCTGATTTAAGGCCCTTATGAACACCAGATATCCCCATCTTCGCCCAAAGATTTCCATTGCTTCCCATGAATTCCCATGGCATCCCTTTCCGTACGAAGATGCAGACGGGCAGTGACGAGGCAGGGGCGGCTACAAGACCCCGAACAAGGCGAAGTCAGGTTTCATACAGGCACCCGCCTACATCAATACAAGAGATCCGGCGCGCGGGCGAGCAGACATCTCCCCCAGGTGGCACGCGCAGCTGGACGCCCAGCGATGGGACAGATGGCGGATCGAGCAGTGGCAGCAGCTCGGTCCGCCGCATTCATTTCAAGGCCCTGAATGCAGGGCAAAAACGGTAAGGGCAGGCCGGACAGATGGCCGAAACGTTCAGAGGCGAATTCTACCAGAAGGTAGACGGCAAGGCGCGGGTCAGTATCCCTGCGTCTTTTCGGCGTGTCCTTGAAAATGGTGACCCGGCCAAGGGGGCGACCCCGCGCGTTGTGATCGTGTATGGCGGCGACCGGGCCTATGTTGAATGCTACACGATGGCTGAAATGGCGAAACTGGAACGCCGGATCGCAAAAATGCAGATCGGGTCGCCCGCGCGGCGCTATTTGGAACGCAACCTGATCACCCTGTCGCAGACCGTTGATATTGATGGTGACGGGCGCATCGTGCTGTCGCCCAAGGCGCGCGAAAAGATGGGGCTGTCCACGATCGGGGATAAAACCGAAGCGGTGTTTGCAGGCACGCTGGACAAATTCCAGATCTGGCGCAGCGATACGTATGAGGCTGAAATCAGCACAAGCTTCAGCGCTGATATCCTTGCAGACGGCATGGACATGCTTTCGCTTCTGCCGCCTGACCCCGAGGAATAGCCCGATGCACAGCGATCTGCTGCCTGATCGCCAACCCCATATCCCGGTCCTGTTGGACCCGCTTCTGGCCGCCGTAGCACCTGTGACGGGCCGCTGGCTGGATGGCACCTTCGGGGCAGGTGGCTATGCGCGCGGGTTGCTTGCGGCGGGTGCAGATCATGTGATCGGTGTTGATCGTGATCCGCTGGCGCTGGAAATGGCAGCGGGCTGGGCCGCCGATTATGGCGCAAAACTATCCCTTGTCGCCGGCGTCTTCAGCGAACTTGACCAGCATGCGGGCACACCGTTGGATGGCATTGTGCTGGATCTGGGCGTGTCGTCCATGCAGCTTGATCTGGCCGCGCGCGGTTTTTCCTTTGCCAAGGATGGGCCGTTGGACATGCGGATGAGCCAGGACGGCGAAAGCGCTGCTGACATCGTGAATGACGCTGACGAAGGTGATCTGGCCGATATTCTGTATCTGTACGGCGAAGAACACGCGTCGCGCCGCATTGCACGCGCCATTGTGATGGCCCGCGCGCAAGGCCGCATTGATACCACGCTGCAACTGGCTGAAATCGTTTCGCGCTGCCTGCCGCGCCCGAAACCGGGGCAAAGCCACCCGGCCACGCGCAGCTTTCAGGCCATCCGCATTGCGGTGAATACCGAATTCACCGAACTGGCCGAAGGGCTGGCTGCGGCCGAGCGTGCATTAAAGCCGGGCGGGCATCTGGCCGTGGTCACCTTTCATTCCCTTGAAGACCGCATCGTGAAGCGGTTCTTTCAGCTTGCGTCGGGGGCAGAGGCCAATGCCAACCGATATGCGCCCGCCCGCGCGGAAGATGCGGCGCGCTTTACCCTGACCACCCGCCGCGCCTTGGTGGCGGATGATGATGAACTTGCACGCAACCCGCGGTCCCGGTCGGCCAAACTGCGTGTGGGCCGCCGCACCGATGTGCCCACCCGCCCGCTGGACCCTGCGGCATTGGGTGTGCCGCAATTTACCAAAGGCCAATCCAGCAGAAAGGGACGCCGCTGATGCGATCATTCATCTATGTGCTGTCGGCCCTTGCTGTGCTTGCGTTGGCGTTCTGGGCCTACCGCGAGAATTACGCCACCCAAGCCGCCCTGCGCGAGGTGCGCACCCTGCAGAATGATATCGCGGGCCTGCGTGAGGCGCTGACGATTCAGCGTGCCGAATGGGCCTATCTGAACCGCCCTGACCGCCTGCGCGATCTGGCCACCATCAACTTTGACAGGCTGGGCCTGCTGCCGCTGCAACCCGAGCAGTTCGGTCATCCGCAGGATGTGGGCTATCCATCGCTGGCCCTGCCGGAACTGACGCTGACATTTGATGTGCAAGGTGAAACCGAAGGAGCCCTGCCATGATCCGCACACCCTTGCGCCCGCTGGCGCGCATCCTGTCAGCCCGGCAAAAGGGCGAAAACCCCGATGTGATCGAACGCGAAAACCTGGCAAAACGGAATGAGGCGCTGCGCGACAAGGCCCGCCGTCGCGCCGAGGCGCGCCTGTTGTTTCTGGGCCTGTCGTTTGTGATGGTGTTCGGCACCATCGGTGTACGGATGGGCGTGATGGCGGCGACAGAACCGGTGGAACCCACCAGTGCGGCAACGGGGGCGGAAATCATTGCCCAACGGGCCGATATCACTGATCGCAATGGCCGGGTGCTGGCCACCAACATGGTCACGCATGCGCTGTATGCCCAGCCCCGGATCATGGTCGATCCGGCCGGTGTGGCGGCCAAACTGGCCGCGATATTCCCTGATCTGGAGCCGGCGACGCTGGAGCGCCGCTTTACCGACGGGCGCAGCTTTATGTGGATCAGACGTGTGCTATCGCCCGAACAGGTGCAGCAGGTGCATGATATTGGCGATCCCGGCCTGCTGTTTGGCCCGCGCGAGGTGCGTCTTTACCCCAACGGCCGCCTTGCCGCGCATATTCTTGGTGGTGCCAGCTTTGGTGCGGAAGGTGTGGACAGCGCCGAGGTGATCGGGACGGCGGGTGTGGAAAAGATGCTGGATGCGCGCCTGCGCGACCCGGCACAGGCGGGCACGCCGCTGGCGCTGTCCATTGATCTGACAGTGCAGGCAACGGTGCAAGAGGTGCTGGATACCGGCATGACCATGATGAACGCCAAGGGTGCGGCGGCCATTCTGATGGACGTGAACACAGGCGAGGTGCTGGCCATGGTCAGCCTGCCGGATTTTGATCCCAATGATCGTCCTAATCTGCCCACATCAGGTGATCCGTCCGACAGTCCCTTGTTCAATCGGGGTTTGCAGGGCGTGTATGAACTGGGGTCCACCTTCAAGATTTTTGCTGCAGCGCAGGCAATGGAACTGGGGCTGGTCAACCCCGAAACGCTGGTTGATGCAGATGCGCCGCTGCGGTGGGGGCGGCATCTGATCAAGGAATTTCAGGGCAAGAACTATGGCCCGCTGCTGTCTGTGACCGATGTGATCGTGAAATCATCCAATGTGGGCACGGCCCATATTGCCTTGCAGATCGGGGCTGTGCGCCAACAGGCGTTTCTGCGATCGCTCGGGCTGTTCGAGGCGACCCCGATTGAACTGGTCGAGGCGGCAGGGGCCAAACCCCTTATCCCGGCGCGCTGGCCAGATATTGTTACGATTACAGCGTCTTACGGCCATGGCATGTCAGCCAGCCCGCTGCATCTGGCCGCCGCATACGCGACCATTGCCAATGGTGGTATCAAGGTAACCCCCACAATCCTGCGGCGCGAAGGGCCGATGACCGGCCCGCGCATTCTGTCGGAAGACGTGGCGCGCGCATCGGTGGATATGCTGCGTCAGGTCGTGACACGCGGTACGGCCAGTCTGGGCGAGGTGCCGGGTTACGCGGTGGCAGGCAAAACCGGCACGGCAGACAAGCCGCGCCCGACGGGGGGGTATTATGATGACAAGGTGGTCAACACCTTTGCGTCGATGTTTCCGGCCAACGATCCGCAATATGTGCTGATTGTGACGCTGGATGAACCGGTTGAAACATCGGGGCCAGAGCCGCGCCGCACCGCAGGGTGGACATCGGTTCCGGTGGCGGCTGAAATTATCCGGCGCACTGCACCTTTGCTGGGCTTGCGGCCACAGGTTGAATCTCTCCCGCTGGATGGGCTAACTGCTGTCCATAACTGACGCGGCGCAACAGGGGTGGCCATGCAGGAAAGATCAGTCAGCCTGGCCGAACTGGGGTTAACCGCCAAATCTGGGCGCGATGCGCGCATCACAGGCCTGAGCATTGACAGCCGCAAGGTGCTGCCGGGCCATCTGTTTGCCGCCTTGCCGGGGTCTGCCGTGCATGGCGCGGCCTATATCGCCACGGCCTTGCAGGCGGGGGCAGGGGCCATTCTGACAGATCAGGCCGGTATGGCGCTGGCTGCAGATGCCTTGGAGGGCAGCCCTGCGGCAATTGTGGTGGCGATGGACGCACGTGAGGCTTTGGCGGGGGCTGCGGCGCTGTGGTTTGGCGCACAGCCGCGTACCATGGTGGCAGTGACGGGCACCAATGGCAAAACATCTGTGGCTACCTTCACCCGGCAAATCTGGCAAACCCTTGGCCACGCGGCCATCAACATCGGCACCACCGGGGTTGAGGGCGATTGGCAGGCCCCGTCCGCCCACACCACGCCCGACCCCATCACCCTGCACCGTATGCTGTCACAGGCGGCCGACGCAGGCATCAGTCATGCCGCGATAGAGGCGTCATCGCATGGCCTTGATCAGCGCCGCATGGATGGCGTGCGGCTGGACGCTGCGGGGTTCACCAACCTGACGCAGGACCATCTTGATTATCACCACACGATGGCCGCCTATGCCGCCGCCAAGGCCGCCTTGTTTGACCGGGTGCTGCCATCCGAAGGCACGGCGGTGATCAACATGAACGATCCGCATGGGGCTGACATGGCGTCCGTCGCACAGGCACGCGGGCAGATGGTACTGACCGTAGGCCATGATCCCGCCTGCAATATTTTCATTGCGGGCCAACGGTTTGATGCCACAGGGCAGGATCTGCGCATTTCCTGGCATGGCAAGACCTACCAGTCGCGCCTGAACCTGATTGGCGGCTTTCAGGCGGAAAACGTCTGCCTTGCCGCTGGCCTTGTGATTGCGGCGGGTGAGGCTGCGGGTGATGTGTTTCACGCGCTGCCGCAGCTTTCGGGTGTGCGCGGGCGCATGCAATTGGCCGCCACCCGCGCCAATGGCGCGTCGGTGTTTGTGGATTACGCCCATACGCCCGATGCCATTGCCACGGCCCTGCGCGCGCTGCGCCCGCATGTGATGGGGCGGCTGGTGATTGTATTTGGCGCAGGCGGTGACCGTGACCGTACTAAGCGCCCGCTGATGGGGGCAGCTGCCGCCGCGCATGCCGATGTGCTGTTCCTGACTGATGATAACCCGCGGTCGGAAGACCCGGCCAGCATCCGCGCCGAAATTCGTACAGCCTGCCCTGATGCGTATGAGGTGGGCGACAGGGCCGAGGCGATCTTGCGCGGGGTGGATGCGCTGCTGCCGGGCGATGCGCTGTTGATTGCAGGCAAGGGCCACGAAAGCGGCCAGATCATCAAGGGCGAGGTGTATCCGTTTGATGATGTGGAACAGGCCAGCATTGCCGTGGCTGCACTTGATGGGGTGATCTGATGCTGTGGACCTCTGCTGACGCCATTCTTGCCACCAATGGCCGCTCGACCGCCGATTGGCAGGCAAATGGCGTGTCGATCGACACCCGCACCCTGCAACCCGGTGATTTGTTCGTCGCCCTGACAGATGTGCGCGATGGCCATGATTTTGTGGCCGCAGCTTTGGCTGCAGGTGCCGCAGCCGCCCTTGTGTCCCGCATCCCTGAAGGTGTGTCTGCGGATGCCCCCCTGCTGATCGTGCCCGATGTGCTGGAAGCCCTTGGCGACCTTGGCAAAGCCGCCCGTGCCCGCACCACGGCAAAGGTGATTGGCGTCACAGGATCCGTCGGCAAAACCTCCACCAAGGAAATGCTCCGCGCCATCCTGTCACGGCAGGGGCGCACCCATGCCGCCGAGGCCAGCTATAACAACCACTGGGGCGTGCCGCTGACGCT
>JAYUZO010000204.1:0-31077 GCA_043751715.1 Rhodobacterales bacterium
GCGTGATGGCGGCAACGGCGGGCACATTGCGTTCGCGCAGCACCGATGACCACAGCGCAATGCCACCGGGGCTGTCAATATGGCCGGGCATGGCAACGCCCACGCCCGACAGGTCTGCGCGCGCGGTTCCGGCCTTTTGGCACACGGTATCCAGCAAGGATTCAATGGCATCCACCAGTTCGCCAACGCTCATCGCGGCGGGAAGGCGTTCGGCATGATGATCGGCCAGTAACCGGCCCGAAAAATCAACAATCACCGCCGACATGTCACGATCACTGATCTTGAGCCCGGCCACCAGGTAAGCCTCGGCCCGCACACCCAGTGCGACCGCCGGTCGGCCCCGGCCGGAATCGGCGTCGCGCGGCGCGGCCACCTCCTGGATCAGGCCCATGTCGATCAGCTCACCCGTCAGGGTGGTGACCGATGCCGGGCTGACCCCCAGTTCCCGTGCCAGTTGCACGCGCGGGATGTGGCCTGCGGCACGAATCCGATCAAACACCTGCTGACGCAAGGGGCGCATCGTTTCTGACAACGGGGGAATCAGCGGGCCACAGCCCACTGGCGCGCCTTCCCCGGGGTCAGAATGCAGATGCAGCACCATTTCTTCGGCTTTCAAACTTAAAATCAGGCTTTTCATCATGAAAGTAGTGCCAAAGCGCTGCAATGCAGCAAAAATCTGGCGCTTTTCCGGGCATCA
Source organism: Rhodobacterales bacterium (assembly GCA_043751715.1). Taxonomy (GTDB): domain Bacteria; phylum Pseudomonadota; class Alphaproteobacteria; order Rhodobacterales; family Rhodobacteraceae; genus JAAFHS01. The sequence goes on from JAYUZO010000204.1 coordinate 698, forward strand.
CAAGCATTGACCGCCATTTATATTTTGACAACTGAAATTATTCGCGGCTATTTTCGCGCCGTGCCGACGAATCTGTCGGACCGGCCATGCGCTGGCCGTATGTTTGGGAGGACTACAATGCGGAATGCAATTATCGCCGCCGTGCTTGCAACGGTTGGCTTTTCATCGGCAGCACTGGCTGAAGGCAAAGTGATCGGTGTGTCCTGGGCAAGCTTCCAGGAAGAGCGCTGGAAGATTGACGAAGCTGCAATGGTTGCGGCGATCGAGGCTGCGGGCAACACCTATGTTTCGGCTGACGCGCAATCGTCGTCGACCAAGCAGTTGGCTGACATCGAGGCACTGGTGACCCAGGGCGTTGACGCGCTGATCATCAACGCGTGGGACAAGGATGCCATCGGGCCGGCCATCGAACTGGCAGCGGCACAGGGCATTCCGGTTGTGGGTTATGACCGCCTGATCGAAGATGACCGCACGTTCTATCTGACGTTTGATAACGTCGGTGTGGGCCGCATCATTGCTGAAAACGTGTTCGCAGCTGTGCCAAAGGGCAACTATGCGATCATCAAGGGTGATCCAGGTGATCCGAACGCGGGCTTCCTGCTGCAGGGCATGATGTCGGTCATTCAGGGCGCTGTTGATTCAGGTGACATCAAGATTGTTGGCGAGGCATTCTCGGACGGCTGGAAGCCGGAAAGCGCGCAGACCAACATGGAGCAGATCCTGACGGCAAACGCGAATGCGGTTGATGCAGTTCTGTCGCAGAACGACGGCATGGCCGGCGGTGTGGTTGCTGCACTTGGCGCACAGGGTCTGGTGATCCCGGTCGGTGGCCAGGACGGTGACCTTGCTGCAATCAACCGTGTGGCACGCGGAAGCCAGACCGTTTCGGTCTGGAAAGATGCGCGTCAGCTGGGCAAGGCAGCTGGCGAAATCGCCTCGGCTTTGGCAGACGGCACGGCTTTGGACGCCATCGCTGGCGCGGCAAAGTTCTCGGGTGGTGAGAAGGGCGTTGAAATGAACGCAATCCTGCTGGCCCCAACGCCGCTGACGGCCGCAAACCTGAACGTTGCCATCGACGCAGGCCACATCACCAAAGAGCAGGCCTGTGAAGGCGCTGCCGCTGGCGTGGTCGGCTGCGAGTAACGTTTGAATTGCAGGTGCCGGGGCAACCCCGGCACCTGTTTCAATATCCCAAACTGGCGTTGTCCCAAGGCCATGATCCGCGCCTGCTGTGCGCCGTTCTTCATGCCCCTTCGCGCACACGCGGCCACATGGATGAGGTCATGACAGATATTTCCCACAAACCGCAGTTCGCCGATGCGCCGGTCAATCCGTTTACGCGGTTTTTGCGCGCCACCGAAATTGATACCCGCCTTCTGGGCATGTTTGGCGCATTGCTGCTGATCTGGGTCGGGTTCCACATCTATCCCGGTTTGCGCGATTTCGTATCAGCGCTGTTTGATGAAACGTTGGGCTGGGGTGATGCGTTTGCCATGCTGTCGCCCGCCACGGTCTGGGGCAAGGGCGCGTTCCTGACACCGCAGAACCTGTGGTTTCTCAGCGTGCAAAGCGCGTCCATCGGAATCATGGCGACGGGCATGGTGCTGGTCATCATCACGCGCAACATTGACCTGTCGGTCGGGGCCATTCTGGGTGTGACCGGCATGGTCATGGGGCTGTTTCAGGTGGAATGGCTGCCGCAGTTCGTGGGGCTGGGTAGCCCGGTGATCTGGGTGCTGACCGTTATTCTGGGCATTGCCGTGGGTGCGTCCATCGGGGCGTTTCAGGGATCTTTGATTGCCTACCGCGGTATTCCTTCGTTCATCGTGACGCTGGGTGGGTTGCTGATCTGGCGCGGGGCTGCGTTCTTGTCGGCCAACGGGCGTACGATTTCACCGGTGGATGCGACGTTCCAGTTGCTGGGCGGCGGGCCTTATGGCGCTGTGGGTGAATGGGGCAGCTACATTGTGGCAGCGATTGCGATTGTGGCGATCCTGTATCTGATCTGGTCGGGGCGGCAATCGCGCAAGCGGCATGATTTCCCGCTGCGTCCGATGTGGGCCGAGGTGACGATGGCCTGTATCGGTTGTGGTTTGGTCATCGCGGCCACACTGGTGGTGAACGCCTATCCCTGGCCCAAGGGCATTCTGAAACAGCAGGGGCTGGCCGAGGATGTTGTGGTCAGCCATGGCTTTGCCATTCCCGTGCTGATCATGGTGGGGGTGGCCATTCTGATGACCATCCTGATGAACCGCACGCGCTTTGGCCGCTATGTCTTTGCCATTGGTGGCAACCCCGAGGCAGCGGCGCTGTCTGGTATCAACGTCAAATGGATGACGCTGAAGATTTTCGCGCTGATGGGGGCGCTGGCCGGGCTTTCAGCGGTCATCGCATCGGCGCGTCTGAACAGTGCAACCAACGCGCTTGGCCTGATTGACGAGCTGTATGTGATTGCCGCAGCGGTGATCGGCGGCACGTCATTGGCGGGTGGCGTCGGCACGATCTATGGCGCGATCCTTGGGGCATATGTGATGCAATCGCTGAAATCAGGCATGGTGCTGATCGGGTTTGACAGCGCGGTGCAGCAGATTGTGGTGGGGTCGGTTCTCGTGCTGGCCGTGTATCTTGATAATCTTTACCGCCGCAGCGCGAAATAAGGGGGGCAACAGGCCATGAGCGATACCAAAAGAACCCCGCTGGTCGAATTGCGCGATATCTCCATTTCCTTTGGGGGTATCCGCGCGGTTGACCATGTCACGGTTGATTTGCACGCAGGCGAAGTGGTGGGTCTGCTGGGCCATAACGGCGCCGGAAAATCCACGCTGATCAAGTGTTTGTCGGGGGCCTATCAAAAGGATTCCGGTCAGATCCTGATTGACGGGCAAGAGGTAGATATTCAAAATCCACGCGACGCGCGGACCCATAACATCGAGACGATTTACCAGACACTTGCGCTGGCTGACAATCTGGATGCGGCATCGAACCTGTTTCTGGGGCGTGAGCTGGTCAACAGCATGGGGATGGTTGACGATTCCGCAATGGAGGCTGAAACCCGCAAGATCATGAAGCGGCTGAACCCGAACTTCCGCAAATTCAACGTGCCGGTTTCGGCGTTGTCAGGCGGGCAGCGGCAATCGGTGGCAATTGCGCGGGCGGTGTATTTCAACGCGAAAATCCTGATCATGGATGAACCGACGGCAGCACTTGGGCCGCAAGAAACCCAGATGGTGTCAGAGCTTATTCAGGAACTAAAGGCGCAGGGTCTGGGCATTTTCCTGATCGAACATGACATTCACAACGTGATGCAGCTGTGTGACCGCGCGGTGGTCATGAAGAACGGTCAGCGCGTGGGCACGGTCAACATCCCCGATGTTACGGATGAAGACATCCTTGGCATGATCATCATGGGCAAGAAACCTGCGCAGGCCTACTGATGTATATCGGGCTTGATCTGGGCACATCGGGGCTGAAAGGCATCCTGATTGATGATGCACAGCGCGTGCTGGCCGAGGCGACAGCCCCGCTATCGGTGGCGCGCCCGGCGGCTGGCTGGTCGGAACAGGCCCCGGCAGACTGGATTGCAGCGGCGGAAACGGTGCTGGATCAGCTGGCCGTGCATGGGTTGGGTGCGGTGCACGGCATTGGCCTTTCGGGGCATATGCACGGGGCGACACTGCTGGACGCGGCTGATCAGGTGCTGCGGCCATGCATCCTGTGGAACGATTCGCGCAGTTTCGAAGAAGCGGCGGAAATGGACGCAGACCCGCTGTTCCGGCGGGTAACAGGTAATATCGTGTTTCCGGGTTTTACCGCGCCCAAACTGATGTGGGTGCAGCGGCATGAACCGCAGGTCTGGGCACGGGTGGCAAAGGTGCTGCTGCCAAAAGATTATCTGCGTCTTTGGCTGACGGGCGAACATGTGGCGGAAATGTCTGATGCGGCGGGCACCAGTTGGCTGGATACGGGCGCGCGGGATTGGTCGGATGATTGCCTGATGGCCACGGGGCTGGCCCGCGCACAGATGCCGCGGCTGGTGGAAGGATCGCAGGTTTCGGGCACATTGCGCGCCGCCCTTGCCAGCCGCTGGGGTCTTATGCCATCGGTTGTGGTGGCGGGCGGCGGTGGGGATAACGCAGCAAGCGGTGTGGGTGTGGGCGTGGTGCGGGCGGGTGATGCGTTCGTGTCGCTTGGCACATCGGGTGTGCTGTTTGCCGCCAACAATGGCTATCAGCCTGATCCGGCCACGGCGGTGCACACATTTTGCCATGCCTTGCCGGGCACATGGCACCAGATGGGCGTGATCCTGTCTGCCACGGATTCGCTGAACTGGTATGCCGGGTTGGTGGGTGAAACCGCATCGGCGCTGACGCAGGGTCTGGACCAATTGCAGGCACCGGGCAAGGCCACGTTCCTGCCTTATCTAGGCGGCGAACGCACACCTCTGAACAACGCGGCCATCCGTGGGGCGTTCTTCGGGCTGGAACATGCCACTGACCGCGCGGCTGGCACACGCGCTGTGCTGGAGGGCGTGACCTTTGCCATCCGTGATTGCCGTGATGCGCTGGCGGCGACGGGCACGAAGGTTGAACGGCTGCTGGCGGTGGGCGGCGGATCCCGGTCAGACTACTGGCTTTCGGCGATTGCAACGGCGTTGAATTGCCCGGTGCAACTGCCGGTGGCGGGTGATTTTGGCGGGGCTTTTGGCGCGGCCCGGCTGGCGATCATGGCAGCGACAGGGGCGGGGGCGGACGTTGCCACGTTGCCAGCCATTGCCCGCACGATTGAACCCGTGGCGTCGTTGACCGCATCATTCAACGAAGGCCATGCGCGGTACCGTGCGGCCCAAACATTGCTGAAGGGGCTATCATGACCGATTTTTTCAAAGGCATTCCGCAGGTAAAATTCGAAGGGCTTGAATCCACCAATGAATTCGCCTTCCGCCATTATGACGCCGATGAGGTGATCATGGGCAAGCGGATGGAAGATCATATGCGCTTTGCGGCGGCCTATTGGCATTCCTTCGCATGGCCGGGCGGTGATCCGTTTGGCGGGCAGACATTCGAACGCCCATGGTTTGGTGACAGTATGGATATGGCGCGGATGAAGGCCGATGTCGCGTTCGAGATGTTCGATATTCTGGGCGTGCCGTTCTATGCGTTCCACGATGCCGACGCCCGCCCCGAGGGCGCGACCTTTGCCGAAAGCCTGCGTAATCTTGAGGAAATCACTGATTACCTTGGGGCAAAGCAGGCCAACCACAAAACGCAACTTTTGTGGGGCACGGCCAACATGTTCAGCCACCGGCGCTGGATGTCGGGTGCTGCCACCAATCCGGACCCCGAGGTTTATGCCTATGCGGCGGCCACGGTGAAATCCTGCCTTGATGCCACGCACAAACTCGGCGGGCAGAATTATGTGCTGTGGGGCGGGCGTGAAGGCTATGAAACGCTGCTGAACACGGACCTGAAACAGGAACGCGCGCATGCGGGGCGGTTCCTGCAACAGGTGGTGGAATACAAGCACAAGATCGGCTTCAAGGGCGCAATCCTGATTGAACCGAAACCGCAAGAGCCGTCAAAGCACCAGTATGATTATGATGTGGCCACGGTTTACGGGTTCCTCAAGGATTTCAGTTTGGAAAAGGAAGTGCAGGTCAACATCGAACAGGGCCATGCGATTCTGGCAGGTCATTCGTTTGAACATGAAATTGCGACGGCGGCAGCACTGGGGATTTTCGGGTCGATTGACATGAACCGGAATGATTACCAGTCAGGCTGGGATACCGACCAGTTCCCGAACAACCATGCCGAAAAGGCCGTGGCGTTTTATGAGATCTTGCGGGCAGGCGGCTATACCACCGGCGGCACGAACTTTGACGCCAAAGTGCGGCGGCAATCGCTGGACCCGGAAGATCTGATCCTCGCGCATGTTGGCGGCATGGATACCTGCGCGCGGGCGCTGAAGGCGGCGGCCTATCTGCTGGAGGACGGGTTGCTGGAGGACGCGCGCAAGCAGCGCTATGCGGGCTGGGAACGGACAGGCGCGCAAGCCATGCTGGACCAACCGCTGGAGGTAATCGCGCAAGCGGTGGTGGATACCAACATCAATCCGCAGCCACGGTCGGGCCGTCAGGAACGGCTGGAGAATATCTGGAACTACTACGTCTAGACCGCGTTACCTTCCTGGTTTTCTCTTTGCGAAAATACTCAAATCCGGCGGTGCCATCAGGTGCCGCCGCCTGCCATGAAGGTGCCCGATGACTTATACCGCCCACGCTGATCGTTACTCCCGCATGCAATATCGCCGTTGCGGCGCATCCGGCGTCATGCTGCCCGCCATCAGCATCGGGTTGTGGCACAACTTTGGCCATGACACGCCGCATGAGACCAAGCGCGCCATCTGCCAGACGGCGTTTGATCACGGCATCACGCATTTCGATCTGGCCAACAACTATGGCCCGCCCGCTGGCAGTGCGGAATCGGCGTTTGGCGAGATTCTGCGCACCGATTTCAAGGATCACCGGGATGAGCTGATCATTTCATCCAAGGCGGGCTATCACATGTGGAACGGCCCTTATGGCGAATGGGGCAGCCGCAAGTACATGGTGGCATCCTGTGACCAAAGCCTGAAACGCATGGGGCTGGACTACGTCGATATCTTTTATTCGCACCGTTTTGACCCCGACACGCCCTTGGAAGAAACCATGGGCGCGCTGGATTACATCGTGCGGTCCGGGCGTGCGCTGTATGCCGGGATTTCCAGCTATAATTCCGAAAAGACGCGTGAGTCGGTTGCCATTCTGAACCGGCTTGGCACGCCCTGTCTGATCCACCAGCCGAGCTACAATATCCTGAACCGCTGGGTCGAAACGGATGGGTTGAAGGATACGCTGCGCGATCTGGGCGTGGGGTCGATTGCGTTTACACCGCTGGCGCAGGGGATATTGTCGCGCAAGTATCTGAACGGCATTCCCGGTGGCAGCCGGGCGTCACAAGGCAAATCGCTTGATCCGGCGGTGATCACGCCAAGCGCGTTGGCTTCGGTGCGCGCGCTGGACGGAATGGCGCAGGCGCGTGGGCAGACGCTGGCGCAAATGGCGCTGGCCTGGGTGCTGCGGCGCGGCGGCATCACAACGGCACTGATCGGGGCATCGCGGCCCGAACAGGTGACAGATTGCTGTGGGGCGATCGGCAATCTGGACTTTACCGATGATGAATTGGCGCAGATTGACCGCATATCCGAGGAAAAGGATGTAAACCTGTGGGCGAAATCATCTGCCTCGGAATAGCGCGCCAGATTGGCGCGCGGGATTGACCCATCGGGCAGGAAAATTGCGCCAATAGCGTGTGTTACGCGCGCAGACATGTCATAACCATGGCGGAATCGTTTTTCGCACCCTAGGTAGGGGCGGCAAGACATAGCGGTGGCCGATGACACTGACCCTGAGAATTGAGAATTATCGCAGCCTGGAAGGCGGCAGCCCGGTTGAAATTACCAGCACCGGCCGGTCTTTGCGGGTTGGGCGGGCCAGCGGCAATGACTGGGTGCTGCCCGATCCCACGCGGTTTATCTCCAGCCACCATTTTGACGTGGATTTCCGTGATGGCGCCTGGTTTCTGACCGACAAATCCACCAATGGCACCTTTCTGGTAGGCCAGCCCTACCGGCTGGATGGGCCTTACCGGCTGCAAACCGGGGACCGGTTTCAGATAGGGCCGTATTTTGTGGTGGTGCTGTTGGGTGTTTCGCCCGCTGTGCAGCCTTTTGGTGCACAAACCGGGTTTGGCGCGATGCCCGCCATGGCCGCCCCGCCACCGATTGATTATTCAGATCCGTGGGCCGTGGGCGGCGGTGTTGTGGCCCCGGTTGACCCGACACCGCGCAGCGGCAATGTGCGGCGTGGCAATGATTTCGGTGATGAATTCATTGCAGCGCCATCTATCAGTGCGCCGCCCGCGCGCCCGCCTTCGTTTGGTGCAGCCCCCGTGGCCCCGCCCAGCTTTGCCGCCCATCCTGCCCCGCAAACCGGGTTTGGCGTGCCACCTGTCGCGCCGCCCGCCCCCGTGGGTTTTGGTGCGCGCCCAATCAGTGCCCCCCCGATCAGCGCGCCGCCACCTGCGCCGTTTGGTGCGCCCGCTGCCCACGCATTTGGCGGAGCACAACTCAGCCTGCCCCCCACACCCTTGCAGCCACCCCCCCCCGCGCCGCCGCCGTTTGCACCACCGCCCGTGCAAAATTACACAGCGCCGCCCTCGCCGCTGAATTTGGGGCCCAGCCCCGGTTTTGCCGGAACGCCCGCGCCTGCTGCCATGCCAATCGGCATGCCGCCGCCACCACCACCACCGATGCCGCTGGTCCAACCCGTGGCCCCGACACCACCACCCATGGCCGCTGTGCCAGTGAATGACGATGCAGGCCGCGCCTTTGTGCGGGCCTTCTGCGAAGGGGCAGGGCTTTCAACTGACGCGGTGGGCAAGATCGCTCCGCAGGATTTTGCCCGTGAACTGGGCAGCACGTTGCGCGTGGTATCAACTGAAATGATGGCCATGTTGCAGGACCGCGCCACCACCAAACGGTTCACCAAAGGCGGTGACCGCACGATGATCGGGGCCAAGAACAACAACCCGCTGAAATTTCTGCCCGATGCCAAACAGGCGATGGAGGTCATGTTTGTGGCCCCGCGTGAGGGCTTCATGAAGGCGGGGGAATCAGTGACCGCAGGTATGGCCGATATTCGTTTGCACCAGATGGCGGTATTTGCGGCCATTCAGCCAGCCCTGCTGAAACTGCTGGAAGACCTTTCACCCGATTCCATAGATGACGGGTCTGGCGGTGGTGCCGTGTCGATCCTTAGTGGTGGGGCCAACAAGAAAAAGGCGTGGGATACCTTTGTGGAACGTTGGGATGCCAAGGCGGGCGCGCATGAAAACGGCATGCTGGATGTGTTCTTGCAGCATTTTGCCGAAAGCTATGGCGCGGCAGTGGCAGCCGGGCGCAAGGATGGCAAAGGTTGACGGATGGTATGCCGCTGATAGGGTCATGCCATTCAATGATGGAATGATTGAACGGGGCGCGACTGATGGCAATTGATTGGCTGGCTGAACCGATTTCCGAAGATAAACCCTGCGGCCCGGATATGGTTGCCGGTGATGATGATGCCTTTGTCGGCTACTACTTTGAGGCTGAGGCAAATCTGCCGGAACGCTATTTCGTGCCAGGCATCAAGGCACCGGGTGATACGTTTGCGCCCGGTTCGGTGTTTGATCCTAAATCCATCAGTCACGCGGCCGAAAAGGCCACCATCCTGAACCTGCTGAAAAAAACCCGCGATGTGCGCCTGCTGACGCTGCTTGCGCGGCAACAGGCACTGGCCGGGCGGTTGGAAGGTTTTGTGGAGGCGGTTGCAGGCATTGCGGCCCTGCTGGAAACCTTTCCGGCGGACGTGCATCCGCAAAACGGGGCTGACCGGCGGTCCGCGCTGGAGGAACTGGCGGCGACTACGACACTGGTCACACCGCTGCAATACATGAACATTGCGGGCGGGGGCGAAGTTAGCCTGCGCAAGTACATGGCGGCCAGCGGCCAGTCGGAAAAGCGGTCGGGTGAGGCCGATCTGATGACAGGTACGCTGCTGAATGAACTTGGCGCGCCGTCCAACAAGGCGGCGGTGGATACCAGTTTCCGGCTGATTGGTGAGGCACTGGGCCTGATGCAGCGCGTCAAGGGGGCCTGCCTGCGGGGCGACCGGCCCTTTACGCTGGGGCTTTCGGCCAGCATGGATACCTTGGGCGAAATGCAAAAGCTGATCGTGCAGGCGCGGCCCGATCTGCAGGCTGACATGGCCCCGCCCCCGGTGCCCGCTGCAGATGAGGCCGTGCAAGGCAACACAACAGGTGATGCGCCGGCGCCGGTTTCCATGGTGACGGTGCCATCGCTGGCCCCTACGCTGATCCCGTCGCAAGGCGCGGCGCGGCAGGCGCTGCGGGCGATTGAAACCTATTTTGCACAGTATGAACAATCATCTGCGGCATTGCTTCTGGTCATTCAGGCGCGCCTTCTGGTGGGCAAACCCCTGATCGAGGCGATCGAAACCCTGTTGCCCGAAGATGCCCCCAAGGCGCGAATCGATTTTGGGGCAGATACGGGATTTTCCATGTCGATGGACCGTTTACGCATGCTATCTGCCGAAATGGCCAGCCTGACGGCCAGCGTGCCCGAACCTGATCCCGGACCTGTGCCAGTCATAGCCAACCGGGCCGAAGTCGCCGCATGGTTGCGCGATGTGGACGACTATTTCAGAAAACGCGAGCCTGCTTCACCAATTCCCCTTCTCTTGTCGCGTGCAAAAGCGTATCTTGATAAAGATTTTGGTGCGTTGATTTCAGAACTTATGCCTGCCAAACCCAAAACGTAGGGTAATGGTAAGCCTGCAAGACCGTTGACTTTATGGCGTTTAGGCCGTTTCATCCCGGCCAAACCCAACCAGGGAGATTTTAGAATGGCTTCGGATTCGGCTACCGGTTTTATCAAGCGCAATCGCCCCCCCCGTGTCATGATTTCTTACGCTGATCCCTATGACAGCGAAAAGATGGTGGAACTGCCGTTTGTGATGGGGGTAATGTCCGATCTTTCGGGCAATGCGTCCAAGGTTGAAAAGGCCCCGATGGCCGAGCGCGGATTTTCTGATGTGACCGGGTCCACGCTGGATGATTTCATGTCCAGCGTTGCGCCCGGCTTGTCTTTCACGGTGGATAACACGCTTGATCCGGCCGCTGGTGGCAAGTTGGGCGTGAACCTCGAATTTAACAGCATGGCTGATTTTGGTCCTGCACAGATTGCCAAGCAGGTGCCATCGCTGGCCAAACTGCTGGAGGCGCGTGAACAGCTGGCCAATCTGGCACGTTACATGACGGGCAAGTCAAAGGCGCAGGATCACATCAAATCGCTGCTGAACGACCCTGACCTGATGGCCGCTTTGGCCGAACGCAGTTTGCGTGGCAAAACCGAAGAATGATCTGGTCCGCAGCGCGGGCTTTTGCGGAATTTGATGACAGGGATTGAACATGGCGAATGATGGCACGCAAAAGGAAGCACAGGTCAGTGGCGGCGGTTTGGCCGAACTTGACGAATTTTCCGATATCCTGAAGCAAACGATCAAGCCGCGCACCGAAGAAGCGGCCAAAGAGGTGGATAACGCCGTTGTCGCCCTTGTGCGTGAGGCGATGGCGGATGACAGCGTCATTTCAGATGATGTGATCGACACCATTCAGGCGATGCTGGCCAAGATTGACCAGAAGCTGACCGATCAGATCAACAAGATCATCCATGCACCGGAATTCCAGACGCTGGAAAGCTCGTGGCGCGGGCTGGCCTACACGATCAACAATTCTGAAACCGATGCCAGCCTGCGCGTCAAGGTGATGAACGTCGCAAAGGACGAACTGAAATCGGAACTGCGGCGCTTTCCGGGTGCCAAGTGGGATAAAAGCCCACTGTTCCAGCGCATTTACGAACAGGAATTCGGCACACTGGGCGGCAAGCCGTTTGGCTGCCTTGTCGGCGATTACTACTTTGACCAGTCGACCGGTGACGTGAACCTGCTGCGCGATCTGGGCAAGATTGCCGCTGCATCACACGCGCCGTTCATTTCGGCGGCCAACCCAACCTTGTTGGGCCTGGACAGCTGGAATGAAATCGGCAACCCGCCAGACCTGTCGGAAATTTTTGAAACGCCGGATTATGCCGCTTGGAACAGTCTGCGCGATTCTGAAAACTCGCGCTATCTTGGCCTTGTGATGCCGCGCGTGCTGTCGCGTGAGCCCTACAGCCAGAACGGCAGCGCCGTGGTTGAGGAATTCAACTTTGAAGAAGAAACTGATGGCCATGCGGGTGACATGTACGCCTGGATGAACGCTGCGCATGCGATGGCAGCCAACATCAACCGGGCCTTCAAGGAACATGGCTGGACCGTGAAAATCCGCGGTGTGCAGTCGGGTGGTGAGGTGATGAACTTGCCAACCCACACGTTTGATACCGGGGACGGGTCGAAAGACATGAAAGTTCCCACCGAGGTGTCGATTACGGACCGTCGCGAAGGCGAATTGTCCAAGGCCGGTCTGATTGGCCTGATCCACCGCAAGCACACCGACAAGGCGGCCTTTATTGGTGCGCAGTCGCTGTATCGTCCCAAAAAGTATGTGGACGATCTGGCTACCGCTTCTGACAACATGTCTTCGCGGTTGCCCTACATCTTTGCCGTTTCGCGGTTCAGTCATTATCTGAAATGCATGGTGCGCGACAAAATCGGGACAAGCCCTGACCGGGGCCAGTTGGAGAAAGATCTTCAAGGCTGGATCAACAAATACGTCACAGCCAACCCTGAAAGCGCTACCGAGAAAGAAAAGGCGAAGAAGCCCCTTGCTGGGGCGACCGTGCAGGTTGTTGCCGATGAGGAGAACCCCGGATACTACATGGGTAAATTCTTTCTCAAGCCTCACTTCCAGATGGAAGGGATGGACATTGGCATGAGCCTGGTTTCCAAACTGCCCAGCGGGAAATAAGACCGCTGGTTTTGTGTTAAACTTGCCATACTGCAACAAGGAGTAATGATATGGCCGTCGATATTTTTCTGGAACTTTCCAACAACATCAAAGGTGAATCGCAGGATTCCGTCCACGTTGACAAAATCGATATCCTTGCCTGGAGCTGGGGCATGTCGAACAGCGGCACCACGCACATGGCTACCGGCGGTGGCGGCGGCAAGGTGAACGTGCAGGATATCAGCTTTACGAAATACGTTGACCTGGCGTCGAATGACCTCATCAAGAAATGCGCAAACGGTACCCACATTGATACGGGCCTGCTGACAGTGCGCAAATCGGGCGGCGACGCTCCGGTTGAATACTTCAAGATCGGCTTTGAAATGCTCATGGTGACGTCGTATCAGACGGGCGGTTCGAAAGACGGTCTTGACCGTATCACAGAGAACTTTACGCTGAACTTCCGCAAGTTCGACATCACCTACACCACGCAGGACGCGACTGGCATCTCCGGTACCGAAGCCAAAGCGGGCTGGGATGTGGCGGCGAACGCCGCTTGGTCGATCTGATCTGACACTCTCAAGGCTGGCAGGGAACCCTGCCAGCCTTGCACTATTTCGGCAGGACAGCGCAGCTGCGGTTCCGCCGGTTTGTTTGTTAAACCCTTTTCAATGCCGGCACGAAGGTGACCGCCTGACATGAGCCAACGTCGCAGCCCTGCATCCTCAGACTCCGGGGCACCGCGCGACCGTAAGCAGGTGTCACTGATGCATGTGTTCCGGTCCGCCGTTGAACGTGGTGACAGCAAGGATGGCAAGGCAAACTACCGCGATGGTGATCGCGAAATCTCGACGCGCAGCAAAGAACGCCGCGAAGGTACCACCGAAGAATCCCTGCGCCGCCATCTTTCAAATGATCTGGCCAGCCTGATGAATACCATCAGTCTGGACGCTATCGTTGATCTGGCCGAATATCCCTATATTCAAAAATCCATCATCAATTTTGGATTTGGTGATCTGTCTGGCCTGTCGGACAAGGGATATGCCGCGGCAGAGATGTCTCGGTTCATCCGTGAAACATTGATCCGCCATGAACCCCGGCTGATCCCGGCCACGATTGAAATTCATGTCAACAAGGATGCGGAATCGGTCACGCAGCGCCTGACGTTTGATATCAGTGCCGACATGGTGGCCAGCCCGGTAGACGTGCCACTGGATTTTGTGGCCGAAGTCGACATGGGTGCCGGTAAAATTCAGATGACCAAGCTACGGGTTCAGACGTGAAAAAGGCGTTCCGGGATTCATACAATCGCGAACTGGCGCTTCTGTATGAACGCTCTGCGGAGTTTGCCAAGGAATATCCGGGCATTGCTGACCGTCTGGGCGGGCTGGTCAAGGAAAACCTTGATCCGGCAGTTGCGGGCCTGCTGGAGGGATCGGCCTTTCTGGCGGCGCGTGTGCAGCTGAAAATGGACGAAGAGTTTCGCACATTCAGTGCGGAACTGCTGAACCAGATTTTCCCAGACTCACTTGCACCCACGCCATCAGCCATTCTGGCAACAGCCAACCCACCGTTTGACAACAAGGATCTGGTGGAGGGTTTGCGGTTTGACGCCGGGGCATATCTGGATGCGCGCTTTGTCGATGCGGATCAGCGGGTATCCTGCCGGTTTCGTCTGTGTGAACCGCTGACCATCTGGCCATTGGCCATTGCAACCGCCACTTACCACGCCAGTCCGGCACCGATCATGGCCTTGGGTGAAAAAGAGGTGGCGCAGGGCACGCGGGCGGGGCTGGTATTGCGTCTGCTGCGCCCGCTGGATGCCACGCTGACAGCCGAAGGCGGGCCGTTGTCCGAGGTGGCGATTGATGAATTGCCGGTGTATCTGACCGCCGATTTGCCGGATGCGATTGCGCTGTATGAGCAATTATTCAGCGATATCAAACGTATTTCCATCCGCACCCTGGATAAACGCGGCGATCCGGTGTTCATGCGGCTGAACCCGAACCAGATTTCGCAGGTGGGGCTGGATGGGCACTATCCGCTGTTCCCGCGTGATAAACGTGAATTTGCAGGCTTTGCGCGCCTGCGCGAGGCGTTTGCCTTTCCGCGCCGTTTCCTCGGGTTCCGGCTGACCGGTCTGCGGCCATTCCTGTCGCGCGTCACAAAGGGTGAAGCGCAGATCATCATTGAATTCGGCAATGCCAACCTGAACCTTGCAGCGCGGACATCAGCCAAGGATTTCAGGATCAATACATCGCCCGCAGTGAACCTGTTCGAAGAAACCGCCAGCCAGATACGGCTGGATAACAAGCGCCACGAATTTGTGGTTACGCCGGATTCCAGCCCGATCACGCATTACGAAGTGCATCAGATCGTGGCGGTTTATGCGCATTACGCCACGGTGCAGGCGCGGGTGCCGGTGTACCCGCTGTATGGGTTGCCGCCGGTGGGCGTGAAGGCGGCTGAGGCGCTGTATTTTACGGCCCGGCGCAAACTGCGGCGGTTGACCGAAAAGGAGCGCCGGTTCGGATCAACCAAGCGCTATCGGGGCACGGAAACATTCATCACGCTGTTTGAACCGGACACCGACGAATCGGTGCGCGCCCAGCGGTTGCAGGTGCGGACCTTATGTTCGAACCGCCATCTGCCCGAAGATTTGCCACTTGCCAGCGGGTCGGATGATTTTTTCTTGTGCGAAGATGTGACAGTGACGCTGGCCTGCACCGCCGGGCCCACGCGCCCGCGCGAATCCCTGGCGGAACTGGAACGGCTTGGCCCGCACCGGATGCGCGCGGGTGATAATTACTGGCGGCTGATATCGTATCTGTCGATGTCGCACTTTGCGTTGGATGTGGGGGATGCCAAACAGGTGGCGGAATCCCTGCGCGAAATCTTGTCCTTGTTCATTGATCCCCTGGATACCACGACCGAGGCGCAGTTGCGCGGTATCGTGTCGGTGGCCACACGGCCGATCATCCGTTCAATCCGGCGGGGCGATGGGTATTTCGCCGCACGCGGGATCGAGGTGAAGCTGGTGATGGATGACGCGGCATTTGAAGGCAGCGGGATCATGCTGCTGGGCGCGGTGCTGGACCGGTTCTTTGCGGAATATGCAAGCGTAAACAGCTTTACCCAGACGGTGCTGGTATCGGCGGACCGGGGGCAGATCGTGGCGTTTCAACCGCGCACGGGCACGGGGCCGCTGATATGAATATTGGCGCGCCGGAAAGCTATGGGTTTCTGGCGCTGCTGCGCCTGATGGAACGTAAATCGCGGGGCAAGCCGCGCATCGGCAAGAACACGACGCTCAAGGAAGAGGCGTTGATGATCGGGCAGGACCCATCCCTGTCCTTTCCGGCGCAAGAGGTTTCGGCAATTGAGCCGGGAACCCGGCCCGTGGTGCGCAATAACATCCTTGGCTTTTACGGTGCGCAGGGGGCCTTGCCGCTGAACACAACGGAAGAGGTGCGGCGCTGGCTGGATAAGGGCGACAAGGCCTTTGTCGCGTTCACCGATGTGTTCGCCACGCGCTATCTGCAACTGTTTTATCGGGCATGGTCTGATGCGCGGGCCATCACCCAGTTTGATCACGAAGAGGGTGACCGGTTCCGGCACTACATCGGGTCACTGATCGGCATGGGGACCGAAGGTTTTCAGGGCCGCGATATCTTTCCCGATATCAACAAGGTTTATCTGGCACCGTTGGTCATTGGCCGGGTGCACAGCCCAAAACGGCTGGAGCAGATGCTGGAAATGGACCTGCGCGCCGATGTGCATGTGGAAGAACACTGCCTGTCTTACATGGTGCTGGAACCTGACAACATGAACCGGCTGGGTCAGGCGGGCAGCACGCTGGGGCGTGATATGTATCTGGGCGCGCGGGTGCCTACGGTGAATGACAAGATCAGGCTGAACCTGCGCACGCGCAATCTGCGCGAATACCGCGATTTTCTGCCGGGCGGCGCACTGCATGCGCGGCTGCAGGCGATTGTGCGGTGGTATCTGGGCCGGTCGGTGGATGTGGATGTGCAACTGTCTTTGCCCGCTGACCAGATGCCTGCCGCGGTGCTGGGCAAAACCGTTGAACTGGGCTGGCTGGCCAGCTTGGCACCCCCTGCAAACCGCAAGGGCCTTGTGCCCGGCGCTGCCTATACCCTGCCTCTGAATACCCCCGAAGCTGCATAGAACGGAAAAGAATTATGGCCGAAATCAACATCGAAAAATACGCGGGCAAGATGAACCGTCTGGGCTACGACGCCTTTTTGCAAGGGATGCGTCATGCGCGGGGTGAAAAGAACCGCAATGTCGAAGTGTGCCATTGGTTGTTCCATGTGGTGGCCAATCAGAATTCGGATGTGTCGGTGACACTGAATGAATTGAAGTTGGACCGGGGCCGGGTGCTGAAGGATCTGGATAAGGCGATGGCGGCGCTGGACAAGAACGTGACAGAAAGCCCCGGCATTTCGGAAGGCCTGTCATCGGTGCTGAACCATAGCTGGACCTATGCCAGCCTGTTCTTTGGCGAAGCGCAAATCCGCACGGGCCACGCGCTGGTGGCGCTGTTGAATGACAAGGGGCTGAAACAGCAACTGGGGCGTTATTCATCGGTGTTCATGGACATTTCGGTGGATCAGGTCAGCCGCGATGCGCGCGTGCTGTGGGCGGGGTCCGAGGAAGAAGACATGCGCCCGATGGATGGGTCTGGCCTTTCGGCGGGGTCTGCGGCGGCGGGGGCGGCGGGTGCCAGTGGCAAGGCGGCGGCCACGGCTTTGGGGCGCTTTTCGCAGGA
Organism: Rhodobacterales bacterium; assembly: GCA_043751715.1. Classification (GTDB taxonomy): domain Bacteria; phylum Pseudomonadota; class Alphaproteobacteria; order Rhodobacterales; family Rhodobacteraceae; genus JAAFHS01. Next base: position 18,029 of record JAYUZO010000204.1, read on the forward strand.
CATGACGGCCGAGGCGGAATCTGGCCGGATGGACAAGGTGGTGGGGCGCGATGATGAAATCCGCCAGATCATCGACATCCTGCTGCGCCGCCGCCAGAACAACCCGATCCTGACGGGTGAGGCAGGTGTGGGCAAGACGGCCGTGGTCGAAGGGTTCGCGCAGCGGCTGGCATCAGGCGATGTGCCACCCGCGCTAAAGGGCATCCGCCTGCTGGCGCTGGATATCGGGGCGATGCAGGCTGGCGCGTCCATGAAGGGCGAATTTGAACAGCGCCTGCGTTCTGTGATTGACGAGGTGCAGGCATCGCCGACGCCGATCATCCTGTTCATTGATGAAGCACATACGCTGATCGGTGCAGGTGGGGCGGCGGGCACGGGCGATGCGGCCAACCTGCTGAAACCGGCGCTTGCACGCGGTACCCTGCGCACCATCGGGGCCACGACCTTTGCCGAATACCGCAACTATTTTGAAAAAGACCCGGCGCTGACCCGGCGCTTTCAGCCGGTGAATGTGGATGAACCGGATACGACGAAATGCGCCTACATGCTGCGTGGTATCCTTGGGCCAATGGAAAAGCACCACGGCGTGCGGATTTCGGATGCGGCGATCGTGGCGGCGGTAAACCTGTCGGCACGCTATATCCCCTCACGTCAGTTGCCGGACAAGGCGGTATCCCTGCTGGATACGGCCTGCGCGCGTGTGGCGATTTCACAGGCGGCAACACCGGCGCGGATTCAGGACCTGAGGGAATCCATCGCGGCGCTGGAAACCGAGATCAAGGGCAAGGAAGGCCAGGCTGATCTGGGTGAAGACGCGGGCGAACGGATTGCCGAGGCGCGCGGTCAGATTGAAAAGCTGGCGGCGGAACTGGTGGAATTTGAGGCGAAATACGGCGCCGAAAAGGAGCTGGTCGATAACATCCTGCGCCTGCGCACCGCCATGACGGGCGAGGACGCGCCTGATGAGGCGCGCGCCGAAATGACCGCCGAAATGCGCCGTCTTGATGGCACCAACCCGGATGACCGGATGGTTTATGCGCATGTGGATGAACAGGCGGTGGCATCGGTTATCTCCGATTGGACGGGTATTCCGGCGGGCCGCATGGTGGCGGATGAACTGCAAAGCATCCTGAAGCTGGCGGATAACTTGCGCGAACGAGTCATCGGGCAGGACCACGGGCTGAAGATGATCGCCAAGCGGATTGAAACCAGCCGTGCGGGCCTGTCGAACCCGAACAAACCCATCGGCGTGTTCATGCTGTGCGGCCCGTCGGGTGTGGGCAAAACCGAAACGGCACTGGCATTGGCCGAGGCGATTTATGGCGGTGAGCAGAACATCATCACCATCAACATGTCCGAATTCCAGGAGGCGCATACGGTTTCCCTGCTGAAAGGCGCGCCCCCCGGCTATGTGGGTTACGGCGAAGGCGGGCGGTTGACCGAGGCTGTGCGGCGTAAACCCTATTCGGTGGTGCTGCTGGATGAGATTGAAAAGGCGCACCCCGATGTGCATGAGCTGTTCTTTCAGGTGTTCGACAAGGGCATCATGGAAGATGGCAACGGCCGCCCGATCAACTTCAAGAACTGCGTGATTTTGCTTACCTCCAACGTCGGCACCGAAGTGATCATGGATATGGCCGAGGCGGGCAACATCACGCCCGACCCGGAACAGGTCGAGGCGGCACTGAAGCCGCCGCTGCAAAAGGTGTTCCCGCCCGCATTGCTGGGCCGGATCGTGACGATCCCCTATTTCCCGCTGGGCACCGAGGTGCTGGGCGGCATTACAAAGCTGAAACTGGGGGCAGTGGCCAAGCGGCTGCGCGATGCACATGGCGCCAAGCTGACGTATGGGCCGGATGTTCTGGCGCATATTGTGGATCAATGCCGTGACCCGGATTCAGGCGGTCGGATGATTGACAATATTATCACCAATTCGATCCTGCCGGAATTGTCACGTCAAGTTCTTAGCCGGATGGTATCGGGTGAGAAAATGACAGCCGTCGAGGTGGTGATGGACGAAGGCGCAATTGGTTATCGATTTGCATGATAGAGCAAAATGAGGGGTTGAATGGATATTTTTCTGGGAATTGATGGGTCTGGTGCGTTTAGCAATGCGACCTACGCAAGCGACTTTAAGAAAAGCTTTGTCACGCTGCTTTCGACAAAAGGCCCGTTCATGAAGCGGCACTATCTGCGCGGACCAAGCATGACAGGCGTTGAAACAATGTCGATTGTCGTGACTGGTCATGCATGGATTGCGGGGCAGATTGCAGATTGCAAACGCCACAAGGTGCCTTATCGGCTATTCATGGCAGGATACAGCCGTGGTGGTGCCGCCGTGACGGAGATTGCGTTCCGGTTGAAAAGCAAAGGCGAAACCATTCATACCCTGATGCTGTTTGACGCGGTGGATCAGTCCGCCATTACGAATGCCGATGTTGTACCATCCAACGTCACCAATTGTTTTCACGCCATGCGTGACCCGGCAGCTGGTTCACGTGAGTTTTTTGGCAACTGCGCCACCAAGGCTGCGGCAGGCGTTAATTTCAAATGGGCAAAGTTCTTTTGCACGCATGGTGCAATGGGCGGCACACCTTGGACGACAGTCGGTAAAACGGGCAAGATTGAAGAAATGTCAGATGGGGAAAAGGCGGCGATGATTGCTGGTGTTGGGTTGACCATTGATGTTCGTAAACTGCAAGACACCAAGAAACAGGCTGATATCCATGATTTTACCAATGTAACACTTGATAAAGAAAAGTCTGGCGGTGAGGCCGTATGGAAATGGATGAACGCGCGTTTGTCTGAAGCGATGCAGATGTCTTTCGTTTCATAGATCGTGCCTGACTACGGATTTGGCGGGTCAGTCCCTTCGGTGGGCTGGCCCGTTTCCGTTTCTGCAGCGCCCTCGCCCCGCGCCTCGGCCAATATCTGGTTCACCACGTCCATATACACCTTTACTTCGGGTGGAATGGGCGCTGCCGCCGGTGCAGCCGTGCCAGCAGCGGGCGCGCTGCCCATCTTGCGGTCGGCCCAAGCCTTCAGATCACCAATCGTGTAGTTGGTCAGGAACGGGTTTGCACCCACCACACCCGCCCCCATCACCGCCAGTACTGTCTGCCCATCTTGCGCCGACAGCGCCTGATCCGCCCCCGATGGCCCCAGAAAATGTGCAAGATACAGCCGCCCGGCGGTGATCTGATGCCCCTTGCCGCGCAGGAAACTTTCATTCTCGCGTGCAAGGTTCATTACCATTTCGCGGGAAAGTGTCGGGTCCAGCCGCAGGTCCAGCACCTCTTGCCGGGTCATGTTTGCCGACAGGTCAGGCCGGTAATCCCGCATCATTCGCAACCATGTGCTTTCAATGAACTGCCCCAACCCGGTGGCCGATGACAGCGGATTGCGCGCTGATGCGTTGCCGCCGCTTTCTACATGGATGATCACATCGGTCAGCGTTTCCACCGCCGCCGATGCAACCCCTGTCGCACCGCCACCGCCACCCCCGCCACCCCCGCTGTTAAAATTCAGCGGGTCAACCGGTGTGCCACTTTGATGGATTTCGAAATGCAGATGTGGCCCGGTTGACCGCCCGGTTGTGCCAACATACCCGATCAGATCACCCTGCTGCACCGCCACCCCGGTCTGAATGCCGGGGGCAAAGGCATCAAGGTGGGCATAGCGCGATTGCAGGCCGCCCGCATGATCAATGTAGACAACGTTGCCATAGCTGGATGAAACGCTTGCCGTCACGGTGCCTGCGCCCGCCGCCACAATTGGTGTGCCGGTGGGTGCGGCCCAGTCCACCCCGGCATGCAGTTTGGTGACCTTGAGGATCGGGTGAAAGCGTGGCCCGAACTTTGATGTGAGCGTGCCCTGAACCGGCGTTACAAAACCACCGCCAAGCGCGCCGCCCCCACCGCCGCCACCGCCGCCATCTGACCGGAAACAGGCATAAGCCCCACCCTCTGCTGCGCTAACTGTCACATAGCAGGCCTTTTCCCCCGAAGGCCCGGCAATGCCCGCATACAAAATCTGCCCCGGCCCGCCGCCCGAATCCGCAGGGTCGGGCGCATACAGCAGTGTCATGCGGTCACCCTCGGCGGCGATGGATTCCATGTCGAATGATTTGGACAACAGCACAATCGCCTCGCCCACCAGATTGGTTGGCACCTCGTTGCGGATTGCCGCGCTGTAGAACGCATCCAGCAGCCGGAAATCCTGCACCACAAGCGGTTCTGCCGCACCCTGGGCTGATGCAAGCCGTGGCAGATCATCGTCGATCCACGCATCCGCCCCCTGCACATACCGCCCCGGCCCCGTGCGCGACAGGCTGCCGATATACCCTTCCAGACTGTACAAAGACAGGTTCAGCACCTCGGGCTTGGTGTCGTCCGGGCGGTAGCGGATCGCAATGATATGGCCCGCCGGCATGGCTGACAGCAGCGGTAACAGCGGTTCAGCCGTGGTCATGAACGCCGTTGCCACATCTTGTGGAAACCCGTTCGATGCCAGCACATCGGCCACAGTCCGCGTGGTCTGCACCCGCAGCACAATATCCTTGAACACCGGTTTGCGGTCAGCCTCACTGCGGACATAGGCAATGCTCGTGGTGTTCTGAATGGCGGTTTCGGTATAGCTGACGGTGACAGGCTCTCCACCCAGCGATTCACCCCAGCTTGCATCACCATCCGCCACCACCACCTCTTGGCCGGGTGCAGGGGTATCAGGGTTTTGCACAGCGGTTTCGGCCCCGGTGGGCGGCAGGGCTTCGGCCTGAAAGGTCAGGCTTTGGGTGGCCTGAAAGAAAGCAAAGTCCTCACGGCTGGAGGGCAGCGCCGTCATCAGCGCGCGTTCCTTGACCACCATTTCATCTTCGACCAGCACGAACCGCCCCGGCAGCACCGGCCCGAACCGCACCGCATCCAGCGTGGGGGGGCCCGGCAATTCCTGCGCGCGCGCAGCCCCCGCCGTTTCAAAACGCAGGATCATTGGGTCGCCCGCAATATCCACAAACGGTGTTTCGACCCGTATCGCCTGACCGGTTTGTTCGCCCAGATCAACCTGCATTGGCTGATCGCCTGCATCGGCAGTCAAGCCTGGGTCGGAATCGCCGCCACCAAAGGGCCACAGCGCACGGCCATACCACCCCGCCGTACCCAGCAGCCCCAGAATGACGACGGCGCCTGCAAACCTGCGTCGCATGCGCGCAGCCCGGCGGCGGGCCGCAGGGGCGGCGGCGGCCTTGAACTGCGGGTCAGCTTGCATGTTTCCCCGCGTTTCCTACCGGAAAGCCCCGGTTCCGTTGTTGGTGCGGATACGCCGCCCGGTTTCTGCCGGGGCAGGGGCGGGCGCCGGTGCAGGTGCTGCCTGCGCCGGGGCGGTCTGCGTGCGGGTGGTGCGTGTTGTGCGCGGCGCAGCCTCGGCCACCGGGGCAGGGGCCACCACATCAGGGCAGGCCACGGCATCATCTGTCAGCAGTTGGCGAAACACCTCCACCGTGGGTTCCTGCGTGGTGGCGGCCACCTTTAGCGTATCAAAATACAACTGCAGCGCCCGGCGTGACCCGTTGCCCCAATCACCGTCAATCGTGCGCGTGTAGCAGTTCATCCTCGCCAGTTCGGCCTGCACCGCAAAGGCCAGCTGGTCGGGCGGCGGATCATAGGCCCCGGTCTGAATCAGGTCGGCATAGCCCGTGGCATCTGAGGCCTTCAGCGCCGTGCGGGCGTCAAAATCGGTATAGTCCAGTTGCTGCACGGCTGGCGTTTCTGGCACATCTGGCACGGCCAGCGATGCCAGTGTTTCCTCTTGACCCAAGATGATGGATGGTTGCGGCAACCCACCAGCGCCGGGCACGGGCCGCGCAGTGGTGGTGCGTGTGGCGGGTGCGGCCGCCAGAATTGCCAGCGCCTCACCCTGCACCTCGGCCCCTGCCACAACGGGCGAAACCACGGTCTGCACCGGTGATATGATGCCTGCGTTCTGAACAATCACCGGTGACGCCGGGGCCACGGCAACAGCCCCGCTACCGGGTGCCGCCTGTGCGGGTCGCGTGCCTGCCACATCCACCACGATGCCCGCTTCTGACCACAGGGTCAGCATCTTTTCACGATCGGCCGGGGAAAGCCGGTCAAGCATCTGATAGTCAGACGCCATCAGCACGGTGGTGCTGGTTGCCGCGCGAAAGGTAAAGGGCTGGGTCAGGCCGGTTTGCACCCAGACACCGGATGCCGCCACCGCTTCGCTGGCCGGAAACTGTTCTGACAGGGCCATGCCGGGGGCGGTGATCCGTGTCAGCATTTCCTGCGCCATGCTGGGTGCATCCGCCGGGCACGCCGCGCCAGGTGCCGTCGGCAGCGCCAGAAACACCCCGGCCGCAGGCGCGGGTGGTGGCAAAGGCTGCGCCCCCGTGCGGCATGTATCCAGAAACACCAGCGTCTGTGCCCGACCGCCCGATTGCAGTGCCGCCAGTGTGGCGGTCAGCGACAGGGGGGCTGCGCCGGTTACCAGCATGGTTTCCGTCCCCTCAGGCCGCGCGGCACCGCTGAAAAACAACAGCGCCGTTGCATCCTTTGGCAGTTTGGTCAGCGCTTGCGTCAAGGCCGCCGCTTCGGGGTTTTCCATGCGCGTGACGGCAAAGCCCATGCCGAACAACGATTCAGACAGCGCGAACGCATCTTTGCGCATTGATTCGGTCGGGGCAGCACCTGCATCGGACGACACGACAATTGCCACCCGATCCTGCGCAAAAGCAGGCAGGCCATAGGCGACAATCAGCGCAATCAGTGCTTTTCGTGCCACAATCACCCTCCCGCGCCTTACGGTGTCAGAAACAATGTCCAGCGTTCGGTGCGCTGCGTATCAACCTCTACATATGATACCTCAATAAATCCGCGAACGGCACAATCCTTTTCACCCTGAATCTCAAATCTCTTGGGGCCTACGCACATGTTTGTGCCGCCGTTCAGAATGGCGTTGCCAAACACATCTTGTGCGAAAACATACACATACCGCGCGTCCAGCTTTTCCTTGATGACGTTGGCGCATTGGTTTGGCCCGACCGTCCACCACCCGCGTGTCACAAACTCTTCGCGTTCAAACTGCCCGATTGCCACGTTGACCACGTCAAAAGACTGGTTGCACACTGCGAATTCGGCATGGGCCGGTGATGCGTTTGCCGCCATCAGCACGGCTGTCGCACGGATCAGCCCCATTTTGGACAGAATCACCGCCTATTCTCTTTCATTGCGACACACCCCTGTCTTCGCTATCATGGAGGCGTAAATTATGGACACAAGGGCTTTTTCAATGGCACGCAGCTTGCGTTATTCGGCCAGTGTAGGTGCTTTGGTATTTGTTTCGCTCTGTGGTCCGGCCTTTGCCCAAAATCGTGGCGATGACCAGATTACAGTTCCGTTTTCGTCTCTTTCGGCGTCTGCGCAACAAGAGATCATTGCACTTCAGCGCGGCGTGAACCGTGAAACAGCTGCTGATCCGCTGCTTTTCCCTTTGGATGCGCCTGCAGTCCGTCGGTCACCTTTGCCCCTGCAAGCTGAAGCTGTAATGCTGGATGGACGCAAAGCGCGTATCAATTGGGCAATCGGGGTCTACCGTTAAGGTCTGATCCTGCAAAGTCCGCATATCCCATCTTGACAGGTGGCTTTGAAAAGCGACCATTCCGTAATTGATCGCGCACGGGTTCGCAGCCCTCGCGCCAAAGTTATGGGGGATCGGATGAATTTGCGCCTGTCAGCGATTGTCGCATTGGCTTTGAACGTATGCCCGGCTTTTGCGCAAGAGGCCGTACCCGCCCTCGCGTTGGAACTGAACGGTGCTGCCGATACGCCCGAAGGTGCCTGCAGGTTGACCTATGTTGCCAACAATGGCCTTGCCGCCCCCCTTGAACAAACCAGCTTTCAGATGGCGGTGTTTGATACTGCTGGTGCGGTAACCCGCCTGATCGTGCTGGATTTCGGCGCGCTGACCACGGGCAAGACCAAGGTCGTGCAGTTTGATATCCCCGGTCAGACCTGCGCCCAAATCTCGCGCATTGTCGTCAATGATGTGGCGCAATGTACCACCACAGGCGGTGTTGCCGTTGATGGCTGCCTGACAGCCCTTGCCACCGCGTCGCGCAGCAGCATTCAGTTCGGGCTGTAATCACCATGAACATGCCTGATATTTCGGCCCTTGGCCCAACGACGCTGATCGTGTTTGCGGCCCTTGCCGTGCTTTCGCTGGTTGCAGTTACCGTGTTCTTCTTCAAGATCTTTCAGTTCGCCCGTATGGGTGTGGGACGCCACCGCGTCGCCGAATCTGTGCTGAATGACTGGCTGGGTGGCCGCGCTGATCAGGCGCTTGCTGTCGCGTCCGAGCGTAAGACAGTGCTGACCCGCATCCTGCAATCGGTGATGCTGTGCTTGCGTGCGCGCCCCAATGAACCGGCCTATGCCGAGGAACTTGGCCGTCAGGTTGCCATCACCGAACTGACCGCAATGACCCAACGCATGCGCGTGTTGGAAACCGTGGTGCAGGCGGCGCCGATGCTTGGCCTTTTGGGCACCGTCATCGGGATGATTGATGCCTTTGGCACGCTGTCGACATCCGCAGGCGGCGTGGCTGACCCTGCCCAACTGGCGGGCGGTATCTGGACAGCGCTGACCACTACGGCGGCGGGCCTTGCCATTGCGCTGGCGACCTATTTTGTCGCCACCTGGCTGGAAGGCCGCATCGAAAATGAACGGCAGACGATTGAACCCCTGATCTCTGCCGCCATCCATGGCCGGGTCGAAGCCCCCGGCAAACGCTAGGGCATCATCGCCATGGCGCTGTCGCGCGATCTTTTGACAGAACGGCGAAACCCACGGCGGTATCGCATTTCGCTGACGCCCCTGGCCGATGCGATGTTCAACCTGCTGATCTTTTTCATGCTGTCATCGAACATCACACCCTATTCGCTGCTGCCGCTGAAGGGCACCACCGCACTGCCGGGTGCCGACGCGGGTGCAGGCGGCACCATGGCACCCCAACCGCTTGGCACCGAAACCGCAATCTGGACAGTCAGCGAAGGGCAGATCATTGCAGGCGGGCAGTCATTTGGCATTGACCGGATTGCCGAGCTGACCCAAAGCCTGACATTGCTGGGCACCACCAGTATCGTGCTGATCGTGCAGCCCGAGGCGAAGGTGCAGGATCTGACTTCGGTGCTTGAGGCGCTGTCAGCGGGCGGCATCACGCAGGTGCAACTTGCGGGGCGGGGGGCATGACACCACTTCCGCGCCCACGCAAGAAATCTGAAATGGATGTGTCCTATTCCATTGTCAGTATCGTGTTCCTGCTGATGTTCTTTTTCCTGCTGACCGGCCAGATGCAGAACCAAGCGGCGCAAGGCATGGCTTTGGCTGAAACGTCGGAATTGCCGCTGGACCGGTTGCCATCACCCATTCTGATTGTGGGCGAAGGCGGGGCGTGGGCGCTGGATGGCAATCCGGTGGCACCTGATCTGCTGGCTTTGGCCTTGCAGGGCTTGGAACAGCCGGTAATCCTGCATGTGTTGATCGGGAAAGAGGCACCGGCAGAAAGCCTGCTGTCCGTGGTCACGCGGCCTGATCTGGCGAATGTCGAACTGCGCCTGGTGACCCTGCGCCGCAGCGTGCAGCCATGATCGGCCCAGTGTTTCGCGAAGGCGGGCTGTGGGTGCAATCCTTTGGCCTGTCGGTGATGGCGCATGCGGCGGTTGGCGGGTTCCTGCTGGCCCCGGCGATTGATCTGTTCAGCCTGTACAAGCCGGCCCTTGATCCTACGGCTGTCACGCTGTCGGTGATGGAAATCACGCCAGAGACGATTGCTGCCGCCATTGATAACCCGCCCCCGGCAGACGACGTGCCGGCAGAAGAGGTCACACCCGAAGCAGAGCCTGTGCCAGAGGAACTGGCAGCCCTCGAGCCGGACCCCGTGCCCGAGGTTGAACCAGAGCCCGAACCTGCGTTAGAGCCCGAACCGGTTGATCCGGTGGACGAGTTGTTGCCCGAGGCGATTTCAGCGGTGGATCCGTCACAGATTTCACCGGTGAACCCTGAAGGTGATGATGGGGCGGGCATAGCCCCCGTGGGTGCACTGGATGCCGTGGCAGCGGCACCCGTGGTGGCCCAATCCGTACCCGAACAGATTGCTGCCGTGGCACCAGCGGCCGAAAGCATGGCAGCGGTCACCAGTCTGCCGCCCGTGGCACTGCCACCCGAAGGGGCCGAGGCCCCTGCATCGGTCAACGTGGCGGCCCTGCAAGACCCCGAGGTCGCCATCGGCGCGCCGGGTGAGGTGGACGCATTCATTCTGCGCATCAGGGGGCAACTGGCACTGCCCTGCATCGTGGCTACACCCCGTCGGGACGCGGCAGGGGATGTGACGCTTGAATTTCTGGCGGCCAATGAAAACGATGTGACATCATTTGCGACGGACCTGCTTGCAGGTCTCACAGACCCACCCGCGCAACGCAATGTGCTGGTGGATCAGCGCCAATGCCCGGCCCTGAACTTTATCCGCGAGGGTAGCCGCTATCCGACCTTTCCGCTGGCCATCGCGGTTGAGGCGGACACGGTGGAAAGTGGCGGGCGGTTGGTGGGGGCGTTGCAGGGGGCGCAGGGGCGGTTTGTGACGCTGATCGTGGTTGATGATAATGGCGTGGTGCAGGACCTTGCGCCGTTTCTGTCATTCAGCGGTGATACGGTGCAGTTTGATGTGCCGATGACGCGGTTTGGCCCTGCACGCGATACGCAGGCGCTGCTGATGGCGGTGGTCACGGCGGGGCGGCCAACGGCGCTGGATACGCATGTGGGTTTCCTTGCGGCGGATTTCTTTCCCGCGCTGCGCCAGTCGGTTGACCGTAACGCGCCACTTGCAATGATCCCGTTCACATTGCGGTAAGGTGGGTGAAACCCACGCCACGGCCCATTCCCGAATTTAAACCCTTAGACACTGATGACCCACGGGTCCCAATGGCGTCCCGCGCCGGGACGCCGCTGAATTCGGCCTATTGCAGCATCATCCCATCTGGCCAGGACAGCGTCGTTGTCAACGTCACTGCCGTTTTTTCACCCGGCATCAGCGGGAAATCCCAGGCCAGAATGCCGCGCATGCCGTCTACATTTTCCTCGGACACCGGCAGGTCGGCGCCATAGCTGATCTCCAGATCCTCTTGTTCCGAATAGGGCACCAGATCCATCAGCCGCACATCCCATGCCTGATCCGTCAGGTTTTCAATTTGCAGCACCGCCGTTTCCTCTTGCTGGTTTGATGAAACGATCAGCCCCCGCTCACCCGTTGCCCGCACCGGCATATCCCGCGTCAATCGCAGGCCTTCAATCGCCCCGAACGCCAGTTCCGCCTTGGTTCCCGGCTGGATCGCACCCAGCTGCATGCCGCCAATCAGCGTGCCTTCGCGGTACAGATAGGCATAGCCGGGCAGCAGCACTTCGGCCCCGGTATTGGTGAAACTGGCCATCATGAACGCCGTCTGATCATAGCGCGGCACGGCGCGTGCGGTGATTTCGGGGGTCAACACCACCTCATCCAGTGCCAGCCGCAGATCGGTGGCCCCGGTCTTTACATCGGCGGGGGTGGCATATTCATACACCACCACATCGCCCCGCAGCGTTGCCTGCCCCACATTTGCCGCCGGCGCAGGCTGGGCCTCCAGCGTGACAGCGCGGTTCAGGCTGCCACCCAATGCGTCTTCCATCATCGGTTCCGCTGCATAGGCCACCGTCCCATCATAAATCGCGCGGTATTCCGGTGACAGCATGGATGGCATGGGTTGCGCTGACGGGTTCGCCGTTGAGAGAGTCAGCGCCACATCATCCCAATCTTCGCCCGTGGTCTGGCTGATCAGCACGCCGCGTTGCAGGGTCAGGCTATCGCCACCTTCACGCGATAGGCGCATGTCATACACCGGGCGCCAGCTGGCGTTCTGCACGAACTGCGTGATGGTTACGGTTTGTGGCCCTGCAACCTTGGCAATCAGGGCGACATCCAAAGCGGCGTACAGCGTCTGGTCCGTGCCCAGCCCATCACGCAGGTTGATCGCCGCGTTCAGATCGCGCCGCACATCCGACAGCGAGCCTTCGGCCAGCATCAGATCGGCCTTGGCGGTGCGTGCAGCTTCGCCCGCCAGCAACACCTCATCGCCAATCATCTTGGCAATGTCGCGCAGGTTGGCCGCCGCTGTGGCATCAACCGCCGGTTCCACCTTGACCCCTTGCAGAAAAGCGATCTGCGCATTGGCTGCATTGATCCGTGTCTGCACACCGTCCAGCGCCAGAAGCGCTGTGCGCTCGGCCGCTTCCAGCTGCTGTACATTGGCCTCGGCGGCCAGCAGGGCGGCGTTTTCGCGTGGCTGCGAAGGCGGTACAAATTCCAGCTTTAATGCAAAACTTGCCACCTGTGCCCCCGCGCCGGGTGCAATGCGCAGCGCCTCGGCATAGGTTTCCTGCGGCAGATCGGCGATGGTCAGATCATGCTGGCCTGCGGGCGCATCGAACGTGACCTGCCGGGTGATTTGTGCGCCGTAGGCATAGATCGTCACCTCGGTCACACGGCTGGTCGCGGTGATCTGGTCGGCAAAGACGCAAGTCGGGAAAAAGACAGTGGCAAGCAAAATGCGGCGCATGGGCGGGCCTTTCAGGGTTGGTTCAAACATCAGACGCGCGTGAAAGGCCAATCCTTGGGAAAGGGTGGCGGACATGATCTTTGGCCGGTGTGGATTTGTGGTCGTGCAGGCCCTGCCTTGCGCTGTCAGGGCCTGCGCGCTGCCTAATACGTGTGAAACAGCGGCGCAAAGAACGCCTCTGCCTGTTCACGTGACGCACCTGCAGCAATCGCCTCATGCAGGGCGGCATCAAAGGCGCGGGTTTGCCAGCCGGGCTGTGGGCCGGTGCCGGGCAGAAATGCACCGCCTGCCGACATCGCCCGCCCCATCGCCCCGTTCACCCACCCACCGCGGCGCACCGCCTGCGCATGCGAGAACGTCCCGACCGTGCCACGCGCCCGCACCCCTG
>JAYUZO010000205.1:0-15520 GCA_043751715.1 Rhodobacterales bacterium
TTCCGGCGGCATACCGGCGATGTAAAGGCCGTAGACGGCGTGACGTTCGACATCATGCAAGGCGAAACGCTGGGCCTTGTGGGCGAATCCGGTTGCGGCAAAAGCACTGTCGGGCGCGCGGTGATCCGGCTGTATGATCCGACAGCGGGGTCTGTCACCATCAACGGCACCGATATTGCCACACTGGACCCGGAAGCCCTGCGCAAGATCCGCCCTGCCATGCAGATGGTGTTTCAAGACCCACAGGCCAGCCTGAACCCGCGGCTGAAACTGTCGGAAATCATTGGCGAGCCGCTGTTGGAACACACCAGCCTGACGGCAACCGAACGTCTGGCGCGCGTGCATGAGTTGATGGATGCCGTGGGCCTGAACCGCCGCTTTGCCAGCCGGTTTTCCCATGAATTTTCGGGTGGCCAGCGCCAGCGTATCGGCATTGCGCGCGCCCTTGCGCTGAACCCGAACTTCATTGTCTGCGATGAACCGATTGCTGCCCTTGATGTGTCCATTCAGGCGCAGGTGGTGAATTTGCTTGAGGATTTGCAGGCGGAATTCGGGCTGACCTACCTGTTCATCAGCCATGATCTGTCAATGGTGCGCCATATCGCTGACCGGGTGGCGGTGATGTATCTGGGCCGGATCGCCGAACTTTCACCGCGCGATGCGCTGTATGCGCGCCCGCTGCACCCCTACGCAAAAGCCTTGCTGTCCGCCGTGCCCGAGGCGGACCCGGTGCGCGAGGCCACGCGCCAGCGCATTATCCTGAAAGGTGATGTGCCCTCACCGGCCAACCCGCCACAGGGTTGCGCATTTTGCACACGCTGCCCGCAGGTGTTTGATCTGTGCCGCACGCAGCGCCCCGTCCTGACAGAGGTGGAACCCGGCCGCATGGTCGCCTGCCATCTGTTCAACAGCCCGACCGCCGGATCAACCGGTGGCGTTGAGGTACCCGAGCCTAACCAACAAGGAGTGTCCAAATGACATTGAGAACCGCCCTTTTGGGTGCGGTGGCCAGCATGGCCCTTGCACCCGCCGCTTTTGCCGAACGGGGTGCCGACGGCAACGTCAACGTGCTGTATTGGCAGGCGCCATCCATCATGAACCCCTATCTGTCATCCGGCACCAAGGACGTGGAAGCCGGGTCGCTGGTGGTGGAAGGTCTGGCAGGCTTTAACGAAGTGGGCGAAGTGATCCCGCGTTTGGCTGTTGATATTCCCACCGTTGCAAATGGCGGCGTGTCGGCTGACCTGACCACGATCACCTGGAAACTGCAGCCGGGCCTGTTGTGGTCTGATGGCACCGCCGTCACCGCAGCCGATGCCGTGTTCACCTGGCAGTATTGCACAGCACCTGACGGCGGCTGCGCGCAGGCGTCGCGCTATGAGGGGATTTCGACGGTCGAGGCGGTGGATGACCTGACGATCAAGATCACCTTTGCTGCACCAAAACCCAATCCTTATCAGGCCTTTGTGGGCGGAACCTCACCCATTCTGCAGGCCGCGCAGTTCAAGGATTGCATGGGGCCAAAGATGCCCGAATGCACGGCGCAGAACAATGCGCCCATCGGCACCGGGCCGTTCATGGTGACGGATTTCAAGGTGAATGACGTGGTCACGCTGGCCGCCAACCCCAACTACCGCGATCCGGCCAAACCGGCCTTTGCGACGATGACGCTGAAAGGCGGCGGCGATGCGGCGGCTGCCGCGCGTGCGGTCATGGAAACCGGCGAGTTTGATTACGCCTGGAACACCCAGATTGCGCCAGACATGCAGGCGGCCATGGCGGGCGGCGGCAAGGGCGTGTTTGTCAACGCGTTCGGCACGCTGGTCGAACGGATCGAGATAAACATGACCGACCCATCGGCAGAGCTTGCCGAGGGCATGCGGTCAACCACCGCGCATCCGCACCCGATTCTGTCAGACATCCGTGTGCGTCAGGCGCTGTCCATGGCGATTGACCGTTCGCTTCTGGTCGAAGTGGGCTATGGCAGCGCGGGCCGGCCAACCTGCAATCTGGTGCCCGCACCGGAAATGTTTGCATCCGATAACACGGGCTGCATTCCACAGCAGATGGATGCGGCAAAGGCGCTGCTGGAAGAGGCCGGCTGGGTTGACAGTGATGGTGACGGCGTGCGCGAAAGGGATGGCAAGAAGCTGTTCATCCTGTACCAGTCATCGGTCAACCCGGTGCGTCAGGATTTCCAGGCGCTGATCAAGGGCTGGTGGAATGAACTGGGCGTCGAAGTGGAACTGAAGCAGATTGATGCGTCGATCTTCTTTGGCGGTGATCCCGGATCGCCCGATACGTTCCAAAAGTTTTATGCCGACGTGGAAATGTATGCCAACAACTTTGACGGCACCGATCCGGAACCCTACCTTGCGCAATACCTGTGCAACAAGATTCCGGGGCCGGACAACCAGTGGCAGGGCGAAAACATCAACCGGTTCTGTGACCCGGCCTATGATGCGCTTATGGCACAGTTGGGCACCACGTCGGATATGGCTGAACGTGCCGCACTTGCCAAACAGCTGAATGACATGCTGACCAAGGACACCTTCACGATCGTGCCACTGGTGGATCGTGGCCGTCTTTCGGCGCATGGAAACACGCTGGGTGGTGTTGTGCTGAACACCTGGGACACCGAATTGTGGAATGCTCAGGACTGGTTCCGCGTAAAGTGAAACGGCGCGTGGGATGGGCAGATTGCCCATCCTGCACCCCACACCACGTAGGATGGGCAATCTGCCCATCCCCCCCCCGTAAAGTCCACGATCAAAGGCGTCACGCATGCTGACATTCGTCATCCGCAGGGTCCTGTTTGCGATCCCGACGCTGCTGCTGATTTCACTTGTCATCTTTCTGATCGTTGATCTGGCCCCCGGTGGCCCCGGCGCCAACATTCCCCTGACCATCCCCCCTGCCGTCCGTGCCCAGATCCTTGAGGCGATGGGTGCCAATGACCCGCTGATGACGCGCTACCTGTTGTGGCTGAAACAGTTCTTCTACATCGAACCCGCTCATATCCTGAACGGCTGGTGGGGCACGCATTTTGCCGAAGGCGCGCCGCGCATCCTGTCGTGGGAATCGCGCCAGCCAGTGTTTGACGTGATCGCCGAGCGTATTCCCCAAACCCTGACCGTGATCGGCACCGCCTATATCGTGGCGATCCTGATTGCCGTGCCCATCGGCGTTTATTCCGCCTACCGGCAATATTCGTGGTTTGATCAGCTTGGCACCTTTATCGCGCTTGTCGGCTATTCGGTGCCCACTTTCTTTACCGGGTTTCTGGTGATCGTGATCTTTGCAATCAACCTGCAATGGTTCCCAACCATCTATGATACCACCTTGCAGGTTACCGACTGGGACAGTTTCGTGCGCCAGCTGCGCCAGATGGTAATGCCCGTTGCAGTGCTTGCCCTGTTCAATGCCGCCGAGATCAGCCGGTTCACCCGTGCGGCCATGCTGGAAAACCTGTCACAGGATTATGTCCGCACCGCGCGCGCCAAGGGGATGAGCGAACGCACCGTGGTGCTCAAGCACGTGCTGCGCAATTCGATGATCCCGGTGGTCACGGTGATTGCGCTTGGTATACCGAACATCTTTGGCGGTGCGATCATCACCGAAACGCTGTTTGCCATCAACGGGATCGGCGGCGCGGTGATCGGCGCGATCAAGGCGAGCGATCTGCCGATGTTGCAGACGCTGACCTTTATCTTTGCCGTGCTGATCGTGCTGTTCAACCTGATTGCCGATATCCTGTACGGCATCCTTGACCCGAGGATCCGCTATGACTGATGCCACCGCCGCTGTTGCCGCCCCTGAAAAGCCGTCATCGCTGTGGCGCGATGTCTGGTTGCAATTCCGCATGCACAAGGGGGCCAATGTTGCCCTGTGGGTGCTGGGCGCGTTGATCCTGTTTTCGCTGATTGGCCCATGGCTGTGGCGCGTGGACCCCAATGCCATTCCTTCGCAGGCCATTGATGTGATCCGCGGCAAGAATCAGGGGCCAAGCTGGGCGCACCCGATGGGCACCGATCAGCTGGCGCGCGATCAGATGGCGCGCATGATGTCGGGCGGGCGGGTGTCACTGTCGGTGGGGCTGGTCGCCATGGCGGTGGCGATCACCGTGGGGGGCACCGTGGGGGTGCTGGCCGGTTATTTCCGCAGGCTTGACGGTATTCTGATGCGGTTCACCGACATGTTTCTGGCCCTGCCGCTGCTGCCCTTGCTGTTGTTGATGATGTTCCTGTTCGGTGACACGGCGCGCGCGGCCATTGGCCAGCGTCTGGGTATTTTCATGCTGATCGTGCTGGCCATCGGGCTGACCAGCTGGATGCAGGCCGCGCGCATTGTGCGCGGCGAGGTGCTGGCACTGAAGGAGCGCGAATTCATTCTGGCGGCGCGGTCGATCGGCACACCGCCCCGCCGCATCATCACCCGCCATATCCTGCCAAATGTGCTGGGCCCTGTCATGGTTTCGGCCACGCTGGGGGTGGCGGCGGCGATCATCACCGAAAGCGTGCTCAGCTTTCTGGGTGTGGGCTTTCCATCCGATTTTCCCACATGGGGCCGGTTGCTGAATGATGCCTACGGCGAGATGCAGATCTACCCGCTGCGCGTGTTCTGGCCCGGTCTTGCCATTTCGCTGACCGTGCTTGCGGTGAATTACATCGGTGACGGTTTGCGTGATGCCCTTGACCCGCGGATCAGGGGGCGCTGACCAAAAATTTTCGTACGAAAATTTTTGGTGCCCAACCGTTCAGTCCAGATGCCGCCTTATGCGCCGCACCATCAGCCAGACGCCAAACAGCACCAGCGGTGTCAGAATGGCCAGTGTCATGCCATGGCCGAGGTGCAATTGCTTTTCGGTGATCGGGTAAACGGCATAGGCCGCAAGGTTCACCGCGTAATAGCTGATGGCCACGGTTGAAAGCCCTTCGACAGTGCGCTGCAACCGCAGTTGCAGATCAGCGCGTTTGTCCATGCTTTCCAGCAGCAACTGGTTCTGCGCCGAACGTTCCACATCTACCCGCGTGCGCAACAATTCCGCCGCACGTTCGGCCCGTTCGGCCATGTTGTTCAGGCGCGCCTCGGATGACTTGACCGTGCGCATTGCCGGGTCATACCGGCGCATCATGAATTCGCCAAAGGTTTGCCGCCCGCCAAGGCGTTCTTCGCGCAACACGTCAATCCGCTGGTTTACAATCGCCTCATAGGCCCCGGTCGCGCCAAAGCGAAAGCTGAATTTCACCGCCAGCTTTTCCAGTTCGGCCGAGATTTCCAGCAGATCATGCAAGGCCTCTTCTGGCCGCCCCTCGGCGCGGTCCAGCCCGCTGACCAGTTCGGACAGGCGCGGATCAAGCGTGTTCAGCCGCGCCGACAATTCGCGTGACCGGATCAGCCCCAGCATCGACATGGCGCGGTAGGTTTCGATCTCGCACAGGCGCTGCACGATACGGCCAATGCGCCGCGCCCCCGTACCCGGCCGCACGAACACGGCAAACCGCATATGGCCTGCCGGATCAATCCGGAAATCACCCGCAATGATGGCGGCTCCGTCCACGACCCGGCTGCAGGCCAGACTTTCGGCCACGAACCAGTCTTCCAGTTTGGCCAGCACCGGGCCTTCATCTGCGGGCAGCTCTTCTATGCGCACCAGCACCGAACACAGCCGCAGCCCCGGTGCGGCCTCCATCCAGTCATCGGGGAACACTTCCGCCTCGGCCGGATCAAAGGCGCGCGCCGATATGCCCTTGCCGAAGGCAGAATAGGTCACGAATTCGGTATGGCTTTCCCATTTCAGATCATGCCGCCCGATTGGCCCGGAAAAATGCGTGGCGCCGGGTTGCGGGTGGGCTGATCCGTTCCGGTCCAGCAGCGCCAGCAGATGGGCCGTATCACGCGCGCGGTCACGGTTGGCGGCCTCAACCGGTTCCTTGATTGCCACATAAACGGCGGTGCTTGGCACCTCGAGTGACGGGAAAGGCCGCGCGTGCAGTTCGTTGACAAGCGCATAGCGCAAAGGGTGGTCGGGGATGGTGGGCATGGGCGGCCTTTCTGCTTGGGCTGCAAACTAGCAGCCGCACCCACAGGGTAAAGCCGCAAAGCAAAGGAAGGCCCGGCATGCAGGGGCATACCGCGCGATCAGTGCAAGGATCACACAGGGGGCGCGCAGGATGGGCAATCGTTGCATGGGGGTGGCAGCGCGGGTTAGGCTGTTGACGCGCAAGCCGCGCACAGGACACGCCATGGAAATGCCGCTGCACCTTGACCGGCCCCCGATCATTGCCTTCATGTCATCGCTTTCAGCGCGCACACCGGCCATTCTGGAAAACCGCGCCTATCTGGAAACGCTGCCGTTTGAAGGGATGGTGATCAACATTCCCGCGTCGTGGAATGCAATGACACCGGGGGCCGTGATCAGTACCGCTGAAGTGCGCCGCTGGCTGCTGCCTCTGGCTGATTTCAACGCTGACAAGTTCAACTATCTGGTGATCGAGAATGACCGGCCGGGTGATCTGTTTGATGAAGCAGCCTGGGCGCAAGCCATTGAAAACTGGCGGATCATTGCGGCTGTTGCCGCGGAAACCGGGTTTCGCGGCATTCTGTTTGACAATGAGGAATATCAGGGCCGGTGGGATAATTTCCCTGATGATGTGGCGGCAGGGGGCGCGTCACGCGGCCTTGTGGCCTATCAGGCGCAGGCGCAACTGCGGGGGGTGCAGATCATGGATGCTGTGACATCGGCCTTTCCGGCGGTGCAGATGGCCGTCGCACATGGCCCCTACCTGTCTGTGCCGGATGGCCCGGGCAGGCCCGCCGCCATGGCCTTGCAAGCGGGCGACTGGACCGATCAGGAACTGATGGGGCCGTTTTTCACGGGCCTTGTTACAGGGGCCGCAAATAGCGCCACGGTGATTGACGCGGGTGAGTTGTACGCCCTGCGCGGCAAAAATGAATTCGCCCAATCCTTTGACTACCGGAATGGGTTGGGCGTACTGATCCCGTGGCCGGTCGACGCAGACGTGGTGGCCGGCTGGTCTGTGCGCGTTGATGCGGGGCACATGCTGTACACCGATACCTTTCCGGCGGGCTTTGCCCAAACGCCGGACACCCTGACAACCACATTGCAATCAGCCATTCCGCACAGCGAAGGGGCGATTTTCATCTTTACCGAAGAGGCGCATGCCGATTTTCTGACCCCGGATGCAGGCGCAGATGCGTGGATTGCCGCTGTCGCACGGGGCATCGAATAGTCGGGGCGTCGCATAGTCGGGGCGTCGCATAGACGGGTGCGGTTTCAGCCGCACCCGCCCCGTCAATCAATCATCGGCAGCAGCGCATCCAGTGATTTTTTGGCATCGCCATAGAACATGCGCGTGTTTTCCTTGTAGAACAACGGGTTCTCGATGCCGGAATAGCCGGTGCCCTGCCCGCGCTTGGACACGAACACCTGCTTGGCCTTCCAGCATTCCAGCACCGGCATGCCCGCAATCGGGCTGTTCGGGTCCTCCTGTGCCGCCGGGTTCACGATGTCATTGCTGCCGATCACAATGGCCACGTCAGTGGTGGGAAAATCATCATTGATCTCGTCCATTTCCAGCACGATATCATAGGGCACCTTCGCCTCGGCCAGCAGTACGTTCATATGGCCCGGCAAACGCCCCGCCACCGGGTGGATGGCAAAGCGCACGGTCTTGCCCTTGGCGCGCAGTTTGCGGGTCAGTTCCGATACCGATTGCTGCGCCTGTGCCACCGCCATGCCGTAACCCGGAATGATGATCACCGAATCCGCATCGTTCAGCGCGGCGGCCACACCTTCGGCGTCAATCACCACCTGTTCGCCCACCACTTCCATTGCAGGCCCGGTGGTGCCACCAAAGCCGCCCAGAATCACGCTGACAAAGCTGCGATTCATCGCCTTGCACATGATGTAGCTCAGGATCGCACCGGACGAGCCGACCAACGCCCCCACCACGATCAGCAAGTCGTTGCTTAGTGAAAAGCCAATCGCCGCCGCCGCCCAGCCGGAATAGCTGTTCAGCATGGATACGACCACGGGCATATCCGCGCCACCAATTCCCATGATCAGATGATAGCCGATAAACAATGCCGCCAGCGTCATGCCGATCAGCGCAAGGCTGGAGCCTGATTGCAGGTAAACCACCAGCAGGATCAGCGATACCGCCGCCGCCGTGGCGTTCAGCAGATGGCCGCCGGGCAGTTTGGTGGCTTTGCCGTCAACCTTGCCCGCCAGCTTGCCAAAGGCCACGACCGACCCGGTAAAGGTGACAGCACCGATGAACACACCCAGAAAGGTTTCCACCCGCAGGATTGAAATCTCCACCGGTGTTTTATGCGCAATCACCGCTGCAAAGCCGGTCAGCGCGGCCTTTGCCTCGTCTGCCATGCCTGCAACGCCCGTCATTTCAAGATGCGTGTTGTACCCGATGAACACCGCCGCAAGGCCGACAAGGCTGTGCATCGCCGCCACCAGTTGCGGCATTTCGGTCATCTGCACCCGCTGGGCCACCACCCAGCCAATCGCCCCGCCACCCGCAATCAGCACCGCACTTAGCCACCACAGGCCAAGCCCCGGCCCCATCAGCGTGGCGACAACCGCCAGGGCCATGCCAACGATGCCGTACCAGACCGCGCGCTTGGCGCTTTCCTGCCCGCTGAGGCCACCCAACGACAGGATGAAAAGAACAGCCGCAACCACATAGGCCGCCGTGGTAAATCCGTAATCCATGACGTGCCCCTTATGACTTCTGGAACATGGCAAGCATGCGCCGGGTGACCATGAAGCCACCGAAAATGTTGATCCCCGCCATGAACACGCTGAGCGCTGCAAGGATGATGACCAGCCAGTTGCCAGACCCGATCTGCAACAATGCGCCAAGGATGATGATGGATGAAATGGCGTTGGTGATGGCCATCAGCGGTGTATGCAGGCTGTGGCTGACATTCCAGATGACCTGAAAGCCGACAAAGCACGACAGCACAAACACAATGAAGTGCGACATAAAGCTGGCCGGTGCATACAGACCCGCCAACAGCAGCAGCCCGCCGCCAATGCCCAACAGCAAAAACTGGTTGCGCGTCTGTGCCTTGAAGGCTGCGGTTTCCGCTGCGCGGCGTTCCTCTGGTGTCAGCTCCACCGCTTTTGGTTTGGGTTTTGCAGCTGCGATGGCTGCAATCCTGGGCGGTGGTGGCGGGTAGGTGATGGCCCCGTCATGCGCCACGGTGGCACCCCGGATCACGTCATCTTCCATGTTATGGGCGATCACACCATCTTTCTTTGGTGTAAGATCGGTCAGCATGTGGCGAATATTGTTGGAATAAAGCGTGGATGACTGTGCAGCCATCTGGCTTGGGTAATCGGTGTAGCCCACAATCGTCACGCCATTTTCGCTGACGATTTTCTGGTCAGGTACGGTCAGATCACAGTTGCCGCCACGCTCAGCCGCTAGGTCAACCACCACCGACCCCGGCTTCATCATGGCCACCATATCGGCCGTCCACAGCTTGGGTGCAGGGCGCCCTGGGATCAGCGCCGTGGTGATCACGATATCCATCTGCGGCGCAAGTTCACGGAATTTTGCCAGCTGCTTGGCCGCAAACGCAGGGCTGCTGGGGGCCGCATAGCCACCCGTGGCCGCGCCATCGGGCAGCTCGCTTGCGTCAAATTCCAGATAGACGAAACTTGCGCCCATTGATTCAATCTGTTCGGCCACCTCGGGGCGCACGTCGAACGCATTCACGATCGCACCCAGTGACACGCTGGTGCCAATCGCGGCCAGGCCAGCGACCCCGGCCCCCACCACCAGCACACGCGCCGGCGGCACCTTGCCCGCCGCCGTCACCTGCCCGGTGAAAAAGCGGCCAAAGTTGCTGCCCGCCTCGATCACCGCACGGTAGCCTGCGATATTGGCCATGGATGACAGCGCATCCATCTTTTGCGCGCGGCTGATGCGCGGCACCATATCCATCGCCAGCACCGTCGCCCCTTGGGCCCGTACAGCCTCCAGCAGGTCAGGGTTTTGCGCGGGCCAGAAGAACGAAATCAGGGTCTGGCCCTTGCGCAGCGCCTGCGCCTCGGCCAATTCGGGCCCGCGCACCTTTACAATCACGTCTGCTGCCGCCAGCACCGCCGCCGCATCGGGCAGCACCGTCACGCCCGCCGCCGCATACAGCGCATCCGAAAAGCCCGCCTTTGCCCCGGCCCCGGCCTGCACCACACAACTGTGCCCCAGCTTGACCAGCTGCAACGCTGAGTCCGGTGTCATGGCCACGCGGTTTTCGCCTGCAAAAACCTCTGTCAGCGCACCTATTTTCACGGATCGTCCCCCATCTGGCCTTTATCGCGACATACCACTGCGCAACAAAGTTTCAACCACTTTGGCTTGGCGCATCTGATCTTTCAACCCACGATCAGACCCACCGCTTTACCCGCGCGGCATATGCATCGAACGCTGGCCCGAACCGGGCCCGCAGTCCGGCCTCTTCGCCTGCGATAAACCGCTGCGTGATCACCCAGACAAACACCGGCACCAGCACCAGCCCGGCCAGATCCCATCGCAGGGCCACACCTGCCAGGATCAGCGCATCCGCCACATAGATCGGGTTGCGCGAATAGGCGTAAAGGCCTGTGTCGATCATCGCCGTCGGCGACTCGCGCGGCAAGATCGTGGTGGCATGGCTGCGAAATTGCCATGCGGCCAGCCCGATCACCGTCAGGCCTGCCAGAATGAACAGTGTGCCCAGATGCAGCGTGGCAGGCAGCGGTGCGACCACGGGCACAAAACGCGCCTGCAGCCACAGTGCGGCGATACATGCCAGCAGCCATGTCGGCGGGCTTTCCCATTGGCGCGTCAGACGGTGCAGCATGTGGTCCCCCTTTGTGGCGCAACACACTGCAACAGGTTCCGCGCCATCGCAACCCTTGACCCTGCGCGCATCAGGCGTCACCCATGGCACCAAAGGGAGAAACCGATGCCAACCGATTTTGCCGCCACCCGTGCCATGTTCCATCTGCCTGATGGGGTGATCTATCTGGATGGCAATTCGCTGGGGCCGCTGCCCGTGGCGGCGGCTGCGCGCGTGGCGCAGACGGTGACGCAGGAATGGGGTGATCTGCTGATCACTGGCTGGAACAAGGCCGGCTGGATGGATCAGCCATCGCGCGTGGGCAACCGCGTGGCCGCCCTGATCGGCGCGGAACCGGGCAGCGTGGTGATGGGCGATACGCTGTCCATCAAGGTGTATCAGGCCCTTGCATCCGCGCTGGAAATGAACCCCGCGCGCCGGGTGATTTTGTCTGATACCGGCAATTTCCCGTCTGATCTGTATATCGCCGAAGGGCTGTGCCGCACGCTGGGGCCGGATTACGTGCTGCGCACGGTTGCCCCTGAAGATGTGGTCACTGCGATTGATGACACCGTCGCCGTCACCCTGCTGACCGAAGTGGATTACCGCACGGGCCGCAAGCATGACATGGCCGCACTCACAGCCCTGGCCCATGCGGCAGGCGCTATCACCGTCTGGGATCTGGCCCATAGTGCGGGGGCGCTGCCCGTGCATCTGGCCGCTTGCCGCGCCGATTTTGCCGTGGGCTGCACCTATAAATACCTGAACTCCGGCCCCGGTGGCCCGGCCTTTATCTATGTGGCCCCGCGCCATGCCGATACCGCCCGCCCGGCCCTGTCGGGCTGGCTGGGCCACGAATCCCCCTTCGCCTTTGATCTGGCCTACCGCCCCGGTACCGGCATTGAACGCATGCGCGTCGGCACGCCGCCTGTGCTGCAACTGGCCGCGCTAGAGGCCGCACTTGATGTCTGGGATCACACCACCATTGCCGATGTGCGCGCCATGTCGATCATCCTGACCAACCGCTTTATTGCCGGGGTGGAACGCAGCTGCCCCACCCTGACCCTTGCCACCCCGCGGGATGCTGCCCTGCGCGGCAGTCAGGTGTCGTTCCGCCACCCTGACGGTTATGCCATCATGCAGGCCCTGATTGCGCGCGGCGTCATCGGTGATTTTCGCAGCCCCGATATCCTGCGTTTTGGCTTTACACCCTTGTATATCGGCACAGCCGAGGTTGATGCCGCCGTCACCATCCTGTCAGATGTCATGGCGCGCGCGCTGTGGGACAATCCCACCTACAAGGCGCGCAACCGCGTGACCTGATCTGCCAATTTCAACTTTGCCCAAATATCCTCGCCGAAGGCATGCACCTTGTCCGCCACACCCACCATCCGCCCTTACCGCGCCACCGACCGTGCCGCCACCGCACTGGTGTTTTACCGCGCCATCCATGAAGGCACGACCAGCCACTATAGCGCCGCCCAACGCGCCGCATGGGCACCGCAGGCCACACCAGACCAATCAAAACCCCACAAGCTGCTGGATCAGTGGACATGGGTATCCGAAGAAGGCGGCCAGATCACCGGCTTTATGTCACTGTGCAAGGATGGCCTGCTCGACATGGCCTTTGTCATCCCCGAGGTGATGGGCACCGGCACCGCAACCGCCCTGTATGCCACCCTGCTGGCACGCGCCCGCACCGAACGCCTGCCCCGTCTGACCGTGGATGCCAGCCCGTATTCGCATGGGTTCCTGCTGAAACACGGCTGGAAGGTCGATTGGCAGGGCGACCGGCATTATGATGGCATCGCTTTTTATGGCTACAAGATGTCACTGATGCTGGACCCTGCCCCCCCCAGCGGCGTAACCTGACCTTCATGGACAATCTTCCCCTTTGCCGCCCCGCCGGATGGGTCTGCCACTGGCGCAGGCTGGCGCAGTTTTCGGTGCTGAACCGCACCTGAGGGTGGCCTGCACGCCGCCAGCGAAGGCAGCCCGCAAGGGCTGGATAAGCCGCCCCCCAAGACCAAAAACAAAGGTGTCCCATGACCCAATGCCCCTTCAACCCCGCCGATGACGGCGCTGAAATGGCCTTTGACGGCCGCATGTCCTATGGTGATTATCTGCGCATTGACCAGATCCTTGGCGCGCAGGCCACGCTGACATCCGCGCATGACGAGATGCTGTTCATCATCCAGCACCAGACGTCTGAATTGTGGATGCGCCTTGCCTTGCATGAACTCGATGCCGCGCGCGCAGCCATTGCACAAGACCGCGCGGCGCAGGCGTTCAAGATGCTGGCACGCGTTGCCCGCATCTTTGAACAGTTGACCGGGGCCTGGGATGTGCTGCGCACCATGACGCCGTCCGATTACACCCATTTCCGTGATGATCTGGGCCAATCATCAGGCTTTCAGTCCTGGCAATACCGGCTGATCGAATATGTGCTTGGCAACCGCAACCCGGCCATGCGCGCGCCCCACGCCCACCGCCCCGATATTCTGGCCAAACTTGATGCCGAACTGGCGCGCCCCAGCCTGTATGATGCAGCCCTGCACCTGTTGGCGCGTGCGGGCCTGCCGGTGCCGCCAAACGTGCTGACGCGCGATGTTGGCCAAGCCTGGCAGGCCACGCAAGATGTTGAAGCCGCTTGGGAAATTGTTTACCGCAACCCGGCAGCGCATTGGCAGGCCTATGAATTGGCCGAAAAGCTGATGGATATCGAAGACCATTTCCGCCGCTGGCGGTTCAACCATGTGACCACGGTGGAACGTGTCATCGGCTTCAAACGTGGCACCGGTGGCACGTCAGGTGTGGCCTATCTGCGCCGCATGCTGGATGTGCAGCTGTTTCCCGAACTGTGGAGCCTGCGCACCAACCTGTGACGCATTCCCTGTGATGCTTTGACCTGACCCACCGCATGGGGTAGGTTTTGGCCAACAGATTCCCCCCGGCGGTGCGTTTTCCGCCTGAAATGAGATGTCCTGCATGTTGCGCACACGCCTGTCCCTGACCGCCCTGATTGCTGCCGGTTGCCTTGTCACCGCCTGCGTCCCAACGACGACGGCAAATGTTGCCTCGGATGGCGTAACGCAAATTGCCGATCCCGGCGTGATTGACGCAAACACCGCCTACCTTGCCACATCAGACAACGGTTTTGATCTGCCCGCCATTCCAGTGGATCAGGTGCCCGAACCCTACCGCCGCCAGACCGTCGCCTATGAAACCGAACAGGCCCCCGGCACCATTGTAATCAACCCGTCGCAGCGCGTGCTGTATTTTGTGCTGGGGAATAACAAGGCTATCCGCTACGGCATTGCCGTGGGCCGTGATGGGTTTGACTGGTCGGGTGAGGCGCTGATTACCGAACGCAAGCCTTGGCCAACCTGGACGCCACCGCCCGAAATGATCGAACGCAAACCGGAACTTGCGCAGTTTGAAGATGGCCAGCCGGGCGGGCTGACCAACCCGCTTGGCGCGCGCGCGCTGTACCTGACCACGAATGGCGTGGATTACGGCTATCGCATCCACGGCACGCCGGAATGGAATTCCATCGGGTCCAACGCCTCATCCGGGTGTATCCGGATGATCAATCAGGATGTGATTGATCTGTATAACCGGGTGCCCAACGGATCAAAGGTCATCGTCATGACGCGGGCAGGTGAAATGCCCACCGGCCTGACCCTGCCACCACCGCAGCCCCGCCGTGAAACCCCGCGCAGGGCTGCCGTACCGGTTGCCCCTGCCGCCGTGGTGGAACCGGCCATGCCAGACCTGCCAGCCCTGCCACCACTGGATGCCGACCTGATCGCCACCGCGCCCGCCACGCCTGTGGCCCCCGCTGTTGTGGCACCCGCTGTTGTGGCCCCGGTCGTGGCAGCGCCTGCTGTTGCTGCACCTGTTGTTGCAGCACCCGCTGTCACGCCCGCCCTGTGCGTGCCCACCGCCGCAAAGCCCTGCCCACCAGCAAATAACTGAACCGGATCACCGCTGGATGGGCAATCTGCCCATCCAGCGCAAACCTTCAGGTCAGCCAGGTTCCATAATCACTGACCAACAGATGTGTTGGTGGCACATCCTCCTCGATCTCGGCAAACCGCCCGATCGGATCGACAAAGATGTTGTCCGTCACATCATCATTCACCGTGCTCACCTCGCCGATCAGCACATCGCCGCCATCGCCCCAGAACGCGTGCCAATCCCCCGGCATCAGCGTGACTGATTCCCCCGGTGCAAGGCGCAGCTTTTCACCGGCCGCGTAGCTGCGCGCGATCCCGTCGCACAGCACATGCCCACCCCGGTCATCGGCAAAGCGCCCCAGATCGTCTGATCCGTACAGCTCCACCACCACCGTGGCCCCGCCCCGGTTGATGATATCCTCCGCCTTGATCACATGGGTATGCATTGGCGAAAGCTGATCAGCCCGCGAAATCAGCAGCTTTTCCGCATAGCACATGCCCCCGCCGCGCTGCAGATCGGCCAGGCTGCCGTTGCGCAAGGTGAACAGGAACAGGCCCAGATCATCAAACCGCCCCTGTCCGTAGTCGGTGATATCCCAACCCATCCGGCTGTCCACAATGCGCTGTGCATCGGTGCGGGCGCGAAACTGGTCCGGCGTCCAATAGGCAAAGGGCGGCAGCACAAAGCCGTAATG
>JAYUZO010000206.1:0-4651 GCA_043751715.1 Rhodobacterales bacterium
GCGCGCAATTCGGCGACGCTGGACTGGACCACGGTGCAGGTGCGTGACCGGGTGGCGATTTTCGTGCCATCGGATACGACGCCGCAAGAGGTGCGCGACTGTTTGCACGAAGAGCTGGCGCAGGCCATGGGGCCGCTGAATGATTTGTATCGCCTGTCGGATTCGGTGTTCAACGATGACAATTTCCACACGACGCTGACCGGGTTCGACATGCTGGTGCTGCGGGCGTTTTATGCGCCCGAATTGCGGTCTGGCATGGGGCCGGGTGATGTGGCGGCGGCCCTGCCTGGGGTACTGGCGCGGCTTAATCCGGGTGGCGGGCCGGCCGGGACTGTGGGCACGGAGGAAGACCCGCGCAGTTGGACCCAGGCCATTGAAACAGCGCTTGGACAGCGCGGATCGGCGTCGGCGCGCAAGGCTGCGGCAGACCGCGCGGTGGGCATTGCACGGGCGCAAGGGTGGCGCGATAACCGGCTGGCGTTCAGTTATTATGCGCTTGGCCGGGTGAATGTGGGCAGCGATGTGCCGCAGGCCGTGGTGGCGTTTTCGCAGGCCCAGCAGATTTACCAAAGCCTGCCGGGTGGCGGGGTGCATGCGGCACATGTGGATATGCAGATGGCGGCCTTTGCGCTGTCATCGGGCCAATCGGATGAGGCGTTGCGCTATACCGAGCGGGCAATTCCGGTGGTGCGGCAGGCCGAAAATGCCGCACTGCTGGCGACACTGCTGCTGCTGCGGGCCGAGGCGTTGGACATTGCGGGGCGCGGGGCCGAAGCCAGTGCGCTGCGCCTTGATACGGCGGGGCTGGCGCGATATGGCTTTGGCACGGACGCGCAGGTGCGCGCGCGCACATCAGAAATTGCAGCCCTTGGGCGGCGCGGCGGGCGGGGATAGCGGGCCCTGCCTGTCAGACAGGCGGGGGCAAACGGCATGATCGTGATTGCAGGACTGGTGCTGGGGGCGATCTTTGGTGCAACGCTCGCGGCACGCCGGGGGGGCAAGCGGCTGGATATCCTGCAATATGCGGCGGGGTTTGGCATTGCGTTCTGCCTGCTTGGCCTGTTTCTGACGATTTTCATCGAGCGCATGGTGACATAGGCGCCATGTTTCTTGGGTTTTTCGATACGTTGCGAAAAACCGGGGTGCCGGTATCGCTGCGTGAATTCCTGACCTTTCTTGAAGGGGTGGCGGCGGGCCTGTGCACCTATGATGTGGACGGGTTTTATTTGCTGGGCCGCACAACCATGGTCAAGGACGAACGCTGGCTTGATCGGTATGACCGGGCGTTTTCGCAGTGCTTTCAGGGGCTTGAGGGGGTTTCCGAACGTGATGTGTTAACAGCGCTTGATCTGCCGGGCGATTGGTTGACCAAACTGGCCGAGCAGCACCTGACGGCACAGGAACGCGCGGCGGTACAGGCGCTGGGCGGGTTTGAGACGCTGATGAACACGTTGCGCGCGCGGCTGGCGGAACAGCAAGGGCGGCATCAGGGCGGATCAAAATGGGTGGGCACAGCAGGGACCAGCCCGTTTGGCGCCTATGGCTATAACCCCGAAGGCGTGCGGATCGGGCAGGACGGCAGCCGCCACCAAAGCGCGGTCAAAGTGTGGGACAAGCGCGCATTCCGCAATCTGGACGACACGCGCGAAATTGGCACGCGGACGATCAAGCTGGCGCTGCGCAGTTTGCGGAAATGGGCGCGTGACAGCGCTGTGCAGGAACTGGATCTGGAGCGGACGGTCAGTGCGACGGCGCGCCAGGGCTGGCTGGATGTGCAGACGCGGGGTGAGCGCAGGAATGCGGTCAAGGTGCTGATATTCTTTGATGTGGGCGGCAGCATGGACCCGCATGTGCAGGTGATGGAAGAGTTGTTTGCCGCCGCGAAATCGGAATTCCGCAGCCTGACGACGTTCTATTTTCACAACTGCCTGTATGAGGGCGTGTGGCGCGACAATGCGCGTCGTTGGGATGATCAGGTGCCCACACTGGACGTGCTGCGCAGCCACGGGCCAGAGGTGCGCTGTCTGTTTGTGGGCGATGCCGCGATGAGCCCGTATGAGGTAACGCATCCGGGCGGGGCGAATGAACACTGGAACCCCGAGGCGGGGGCAGTGTGGCTGGGGCGGGCGGCGGCGCATTGGCCGCAGCATTTGTGGATCAACCCGGTGCCCGAGGCGCATTGGGGGCACGCGCAATCAACACGGCTGATTGCGGGGCTGATGGGCGGGCGGATGGTGCCGATGACGCTGGACGGGCTGACGCGCGGGATCAGGATGTTGCGCTAGCGGGCGGCCAGCGCCGATTTCTGCGCAGAAATCGGTCCGGAGCCTTTGAAGGCTCCGATGCGGAATTTTCGAAAATTCCGCGCGCCGGATGGCCGCCGTTCTGCCTTGCAGGCACGATCTTCTGCCCCATATTTGAATGATGATAAAATTTTTGCCGATCCTGCTTCCGATTGCCTATGCGCTGTTGATGTACCGCTTTTCGGTCTGGCGGACCAAGGCGATGCTGGACCGCGCGAGCACGCCGCTGGATAACCCGGCGATCATGGCTGAAACGGCGAAACTGGCGGTCGCGTTGGACCTGACCGAGATCAGGGTGCATGTGTTTGAAATTGATCCGGTAAACGGGCTGGCGGCACCGGACGGGCGTATTTTCCTGACGCGGGGATTTCTGGCCAAACATGCGGGCGGTGAGGTGACGGCGGCCGAACTGGCATCGGTGATCGCACATGAACTGGGGCATGTGGCTTTGGGCCATACACGGCGGCGGATGATTGATTTCACCGGGCAGAATGCGGTGTTCGTGATGCTGTCGGCGGTGCTGAACCGGTTCCTGCCGGGGGTGGGCATCTGGATTGCACGGATGGTTGCAACGGCACTGGCAGCGCGGATGTCACGCCGGGATGAATTTGAAGCGGATGCCTATGCCTCGGCGCTGCTGATCAAGGCGGGGATCGGGACGGGGCCGCAGAAAACCCTGTTTGAAAAGTTGGGCGCGCTGACGGGGGGGGCGGGTGCAGGTGTTCCTGCATGGCTGATGAGCCATCCCAAAACACCAGACCGGATCGCAGCGATTGCGGCGAATGAGGCGAAGTGGGGGATCGGGCCTGCGATGGCTGACCACCCGTAGCGGATGGGCAGATTGCCCATCCTACTGGCCGGACGGCAGCGATGTAGGATGGGCAATCTGCCCATCCTGCCCTTGCATGACCTTGCCCAGACGCGGCAGGCCTGCGCGTTTCAGAAAGGCGCGAAGGGATTGGGGTTCGCCGGGGGCACGGGTCATGGCCTGTCGTACGGCCTCTGCCACCGGGCCTGCGTCATGCGACCACAACTCCCACAACAATCCATCGGGATCACGCCGCGCCAGCCCTTCGGCGGCCAGCACATGGCGCGGAAAATCGGATGCATTGAAGGTCACAATGGCATCGGCATGGCCCACAATCGCCGCTGCCAGCACATGCACATCATCCGGGTCGGGCAGCACCAGCCGTGTGGCGGTCGCCTCCCACCCCTGCACCATGGCGCGGGGAAACTGGGCCTGCATCGCCGCGCCAATCAGGCGCGCTTGCCCTTCGCCGTCCTTTTTGCGCGCCGCACGCGCCCATTCCTCTAACACACGGGCCGACCACAGCGGTTCAAACCCGCCGCGCGCGGCCACGCCCAGCAGGATATCGCGCAGCGCGTCGGGGTAGATGACGCAGGTATCAAGAAACAGCTTCACGCCGGGGGCTTACCCATCCAGCCGGAAGAACAGCGCCTTGAGGTATGCGCTTTCGGCCAGTTGCGGCAGCATCGGGTGATCGGGGGCCGCAGCCCCAGTATGGATCAGTTGCCCCCGCCGCCCGCCACGCCCGATGCCACGCGCCGATGCGTTGCGGAAGGCCTGCAAATCGGCCGCATGCGAACAGGAACACAGCACAAGATAGCCCCCCGGTGCCACCAATGCCGCCGCCAGACGCGCCACACGTTCATAGGCGCGCAGGCCCGCCTCAAGCGCGGGTTTGGCGGGCGCAAAGGCGGGCGGGTCACAAATGACCAGATCAAAGGTCTGCCCCTCCACCGCCAACGCCTCGAGCATGGCAAACGCATCACCTTGCCGGGTTTCGAACCGGTCGGCAAAGCCCGAGGTCTGCGCGCCCTGCCCGGCCAGCGCCAGTGCCGGTGCAGACCCATCTACCGCCAGCACCGATGCAGCCCCGGCAGCAAGCGCTGCCAGCCCAAAGCCGCCGACATGTGCAAACATATCCAGCACACGCGCACCCTTGGCCAGCCCGGCGGCAAAGGCGTGATTCGGACGCTGATCAAAGAACAGCCCGGTCTTTTGCCCGCCAATCACATCGGCCATATAGGTGGCCCCGTTCATCGGCACGGCAATCGGGCCATCGACCCGGCCCTGCAGCACCAGCGTTTCCTCAACCAGCCCTTCCAGCCCGCGCGCGCGGCCGGTGCCGTTTTTCACCACATGCGCCACACCCGTCACCGCCATCAGTGCGGCAACCAGCACATCCAGATGCGCCTCGGCCCAGGCGGCATTGGGCTGGATCACCGCCACATCATTGAACCGGTCAATCACCACGCCCGGCAGCCCATCCGCCTCGGCATGGACCAACCGGTAAAATGGCGTGGCAAACAGCCGCGCGCGCAGC
>JAYUZO010000207.1:0-3620 GCA_043751715.1 Rhodobacterales bacterium
ATCCGGCAGGCCCACCGTCAGGATTGTCGGTTGGCCCTGTGCAAGGATCGCGTCAATCAGGGTTGTCAAATGCGGTGCAGCCAGTGTTGCGTTATCCAGATAGGCAATCAACGGACAGATCGCATCACCCGCCACCGTTTCCACATTGTCGCGCGACCGCACGATTTCCACGCCAAGCGCGTAGGGCCCGACATCCAGCTTTTCGATCCGCAGGAAAATCCGCAGTGCCTGCGGTTCGGTCAGCACGCGCGCCGCAATCCGTTCCGCGAGCGTTTCCAGCAAGTTCAGCCGTTCTGCCGCAAGTTCGGTCGCAATCGCCTCGGTGATCCGGTCGTATGACAGGATGCGGTCCACATCATCACCCGCGGGGCCGGATGGGGCCACCTCAACCACCACATTGAATCGCAGACGCTGCTGCCGCCCGCGTTCCTGCTGAAATGCGCCGATATCAGCCTGCACCACATGATCGCGCAATGAAATGCGGTCGACCGGATCATCGCCTGCCATCGCGCGCGCGCGGTCTTCGGGGTGGGCAAAGGCAAGATCAGGCATGTGCACGGCTTTCGGACAGGATCAGATGCGCAGCATACCTTGCCCCGCAGCCATCACTTGCCCGAAAAGCGGCGATGCCTTCAACCCCCACGACACCTGCATGGCGGTTTCGGCGCGTTAGTTCTGCCGGTAAAACAGATGCGCGCCAATCTGGGCCGTGCGGTCAAACCGGCGTGACCAGCTGGGCCGCACGCCCGTGGTATGGAAATAGGTCGCACCTGCCGTCAACCCGCGCGGCGCGCCGTCCAGCATCAGCCGCGCAATGCGCCCCGCGCGGTCAATCGCACCCCGGTCACGCATGTTGTCGGAATGGCCATCAAACATGAAACTGAACTGCCCGCTCTGGTGCACCACACTGCAGACCGACCCCGGAAAGCGCCGGCTTTCCACCCTGTTCAGAATAACTTCGGCAACCGCGAACTGACCCTTGATCGATTCGCCCCGCGCCTCAAAATAAATCGCCTTGCGCAGGCATTGCCAATCATCGCCGCCCGATGGCGCGCCCTGCTGTGCAAGCCAGGCCGCATCATAGCGGATGGTCAGACTGCGCGGCGCATCAGGCAACGCTGCAACCGCCGCCGTCTTTGCCGCGACCGTCGGGTCTGCCGGGCGGGTCACCGGCGCCTCGGGGCCTGTGGAAATGGATGCAATCTGATCTTGCCGCAGGCCACGCACAGTGGCGTTTTCGGTGCCAAGCAGCGCCGACATCTGCGCGCCAAGGGCGGCGGTCGGGTCTGTGGATGTGCTGATCGTGACATCGGCAAGGGCCGCAGTGTGCATGGCGGCGGCCACTATCAGACCGCCGAACAGTGTTCGGGCATTGCGCATGGTTGTCGTCCCCCAGTGCTTTTCAGCGAGCTTTCGAGCAGGCGTTCGTCGTGTTTTTCAGCGCCGCCCACACAAACACACCGAACGTCAAGCATCCGGGCTAAGCGTTCTCGCCCGGCCTGTCGAGTTGAGTGGTATTTTTATCACGCAAATTTGGTTCGATTTTGGCGGATTTCCGCCGAGTCCCACATGAGGAACGCCAGATATGTTATTGAAATGGAAACAATATACTACCTCTTGCGTAGATCGTTCAGCGCCAGATGGGCCGCTGCAAGCCGTGCCATGGGCACCCGGTAGGGCGAACACGACACATAATCGAACCCGGCCTGCCTGCAAAAGGCGATTGATTCGGGGTTTCCGCCATGTTCGCCGCAGATCGACAGCGTCAGATCCGTGCGCGTGCGCCGCCCGCGTTCCGCGCCGATGTGCAGCAACTCGCCCACGCCGTCAACATCCAGAATATGAAAGGGATCTTCGGGAAACACGCCCTGCTGCACATAGGTATTCATGAACCGTCCCGCATCATCACGGCTTAGGCCATAGGTCATTTGCGTCAGGTCATTGGTGCCGAATGACAAGAAGGCCGCGTGCTGCGCAATTTCGCCCGCGCGCAGGGCGGCCCGCGGAGTTTCCACCATCACCCCCAGCTTGAAGGCAAAATCATGGCCAGTTTTTGTTCGCACCATGGCGGCCACCGCATCGATCCGCGTCTTGACCAGTTCCACCTCGCGCTTGGCTGATACCAGCGGGATCATCACCTCGGGCACCACCGCTTCACCCTTGCGGTTTGCGGCCACCGTCGCCTCGAATATCGCCTGGGCCTGCATATCATAAATCTCGGGCAGCACGATGCCCAGCCGCACCCCCCGCATCCCCAGCATCGGGTTGAATTCGGCCAAGGCCTCAGCCCGACGTGTTACCTCGGACAGGGGGCGGTCAAGCGCCTCGGCCAGATCGCGCAGGCCCTCGCGGGTGTGGGGCAGAAATTCGTGCAACGGCGGGTCAAACAGGCGGATGCACACGGGCAGGCCGTGCATGATTTCAAAAAGTTCGGTGAAATCAGCGCGCTGCATGGGCAACAGGCGCGCGAGTGCCGCCGCACGGTCGGCGGGCGTGTCGGCAAAGATCATCTCACGCATGGCCACCAGACGGTCTTCTTCAAAGAACATGTGTTCGGTGCGGCACAAACCAATGCCTTCGGCCATAAAGGCACGCGCCGTGGTGGCATCGGCGGGTGTATCGGCATTCGCCCGCACGCCGATATCGCGCACAGCGTCAGCCCAGGACAGCAGCTTGCGGAACGTGTCATCCAGTGCTGGTGGCAGCATGTCAGCCACCCCCACCAATGCCTCACCCTTGGTACCGTCCAGCGTGACGATATCACCTTCTGTAAAGGTCCGCTCACCCGCCACCAGCTTTTTCTCTTTCGCGTCCAGCCGCAGCGCTGATGCCCCCACCACGCAGGGCAGGCCCAGCCCCCGTGCGATCACCGCGGCATGGCTGGTAATGCCGCCGCGTTCGGTCAACACCCCCACTGCCGAATGCATGCCGCGGATATCTTCTGGTGAGGTTTCGCGCCGCACCAGAATGCAGGGTTCGTCCCGCGCTGCTGATGCCTGCGCGGCACTGGATGAAAACACCAACCGCCCCGTGGCCGCACCGGGGCTGGCCGCAATGCCCTTGGCAAACACATCACGCGCGCCGCGCGGATCAACCTGCATGTGCAACAGTTCTGACAGCGCGCGCGGTTCCACCCGCAAAATCGCATCATTGCGGCTGATGATGCCGTCATCAGCCAGCGCCACCGCAATGCGCAGGCCCGCCCGCGATGACCGCTGCACCTTGACCGCATCCAGAACCGCAAGCTGACTGTCTTCGATGGTGAATTCGATCTGCATTTCCTCGCGCAGCTTGGCGCGGCAGCGGGTGCCGTGTTCCAGCAGGCCCGCGAAAATATCAGGCGCGATGTCCTGCAGGGATGGCCCGCGCGGATCATGGGTCAGGTACAGCGCCTCGGTCTGGTTCAGGGCGGCGCGGCCCTGACTTTGGCCAAGATAGCGCCCGGTGATTTGTGGGGTGCCCGTGACCGGATCAACAAACTGAATGACGCCCGACCCCGATATGCCCTGCCCGATGCCCTGCGCCATCGCCTGCACGATCAGGCCAAGGCCCGCTTCGGCCCCTGCGCCCTTGGCCTGACGCAGCAGGCGGG
Source organism: Rhodobacterales bacterium (assembly GCA_043751715.1). Lineage (GTDB taxonomy): Bacteria > Pseudomonadota > Alphaproteobacteria > Rhodobacterales > Rhodobacteraceae > JAAFHS01. Next base: position 3,593 of record JAYUZO010000207.1, read on the forward strand.
CGGACGTGCCCTCCCACGCGCGGGCCAT
>JAYUZO010000208.1:0-2472 GCA_043751715.1 Rhodobacterales bacterium
GCCGCATTTGACAGCACGCTGCCCGCATCCGCAATCGGCAGCAGCCCCAGCACCAGCATCACCGCCGCCCCGCCAATCGCCGTCACCTCAACCGGATAGGTTTCGCGCACAAACAGCACCAGCATCACGGCCAGGATCATCAGCGCAACAAACGGCTCTGATCCCACAGGCAGGGCAATTCCGAACATAGGGCATGTCCTTTGGTTATTTCAGGGCGCGGCCTGACGCGGCTGCACCAATGCCACACCAGACAGCATGACGACAAGGGCCAGCCAAACCACGGGCGGGAAACGCTCGCCCAGAAACAGCATGGCCCAGAAAACGCCCATCCCCGTCACCAGATAGCTGCATTGCGCCGCAAACACCGACCCCGCCCGCGCCGCAAGCCACACATAGGTCGCATAAACCACCGCATGCACCGATGATGATGCCACCAGCGCCCATTCCGCCGGCCCCCATGCGCCGGCAAACGGGTTGAAAAACTGCCCCGTGCCCACCGCCACCGGCAGGCACAGCACCACCCCCACCACCGATGCCCCGAACATCGCCTGCACGGCATCCAGCCCCGCTGTGCCCTTGCGTGCCACCCAGGTTGCCTCCAGCGCGTAAAACAGCGGCCCGATCAACGCCACCAGTAGCCAGCCCGCACTGCCGCCCCCAAGATTGCCCCCCGGCAGCGCAATCAGCGCCACCCCCGCCAGCCCCAGCAGCAGCCCCAGAATCCGCCCGCCCGAAACCCGGTCCATCCCCAGCCCAAGCGCCACAAGAAACGCAATCATCGGCACCGTGGAAATGATGATCGACATGATCCCCGATGGCAGATGTGGCACGCTCAGGTAAAACGTGTAATTCGGGATCAGCGTGCCCAAGGCCGCCACCACCCCATAAAACACCACCGCGTCACGCCGCAGCACAATCCCCTTGCCCCGTGGCAGGCTGATCGCCCCCAGCACCAGCACACAAATCACCAGCTGCCAGAAGATCAGCCCAAACGGCTGATGCCCCGTCGATGTCGCGATCTTGCCCAAAGGCTGCGTCGCCCCCCAGCCAATGCCCATCAGCACCAGCACGCCGACAAAGAACCACCGTTCAGAGCGCATGATAGCCAGTCATGTGCGCCCCCCCGCCCCCTTGTGGACAGGGGATGGGGGGTGCGGCACGATCACACATCGCGCCTTCGTGCCCGGTGTGTCCCTCGCAACATGGGCCAAAGTCACACCTGCCGGGATTGCGCAAACCCCCTTGCCCGACGGGCCGCCTTAAGGGCAACGCAACTGATGAACCTGCCACAGGCACCTCCACCACACGGTTTCGGGCAGGCCTGGCACTCACGGCACAGCCTGTTCCAGCCGCCCGCCCACCCGGATCATCCGCACCCGCAACGCAAGCCCCGTGCGGTCATCCGTCTCCACATACACCCCTGACAAGGTCGCATCCCCCTCCGCCGGTTCAAACCGCGCCTTTGACATGCCCGTGATGAACCGCCGCAGCGGCTCCATCTTCTCCATCCCGATGACGCTGTTGTAATCGCCGCACATCCCCGCATCGCTCAGGTAGGCCGTGCCCTTATCAAGGATCTGCGCATCCCCCGTCGGCACATGCGTATGCGTCCCCACCACCAGCGAAGCCTGCCCATCGCACCAATGCCCCATCGCCATCTTTTCCGATGTCGCCTCGGCATGCACATCAATGATCGCCGCCTGCACTGACCCGCCTAGCGGGTTGGTCTTCAGCACCGTTTCAATCGCCGAAAACGGGTCATCAAACGGCCGCTTCATGAACACCTGCCCCAAGACCTGCGCCACCAGCACGCGGCGCCCCTGCGTCGCCGTAAACACCCGTGCCCCCCGCCCGGGAGCGACCTTTGAGAAATTGAGCGGCCGCAAGATACGCGGCTCCCCCTCAATGAAGCTCTGCATATCCTTCTGGTCAAACGCATGGTCGCCCAGCGTCACACAATCCGCCCCCGCATCCAACAAAAGCTTCGCATGCTCCCCCGTCAGCCCCGCGCCGCCGCTCGCGTTCTCACCATTGACCACCACGAAATCAAGGCCCCAATCGGCCCGCAACTTCGGCAAGCGCTCCGCCACCGTCGCCCGGCCAGTCCGGCCCATCACATCGCCAAGGAATAGGAGTTTCATAGGCGCTGGCTTAGTCCCCCGCACCGCCCCCGGCAAGCAGAATTGACCGCAGCCCCCAAGCCGTAGGGTGCGCTACAGCGCACCACCCCGGCGCCTCCACCCGTCACTTTGTCTTGAACCTCGACAGTAGAGCCCAACACAGGGCCGCGCCCGACCTCGGGATGGCGCGCCAACGCTGGTTCTGCAGCACTTTATGGTTCAACCACTCCCACCGATATTCTGCTGGCAACCGATGCATCGCGCCCTCCCGGCGGGGTGAGGGGGGACCGTGGCCCCAGTGGGGCCGCGTAAGCCCCCCGAACGGGCGCGGCCCGGCGGCGCGAAGAGCGCC
>JAYUZO010000209.1:0-14076 GCA_043751715.1 Rhodobacterales bacterium
CAGCGATGCGGTGTTCGGCGGGGCGGGCAATGACACGCTGGATGGCGGCGATGGCAACGATACGCTGGTGGGCGAAGGCGACAATGATCTGTTGCGCGGTGACGGGGGCAATGATCAGGCCTTTGGCGGCGCGGGGGCCGATACGCTGCAGGGTGGTGCTGGCGACGATTCCCTTGATGGCGGTGAAGGGGCCGATACGCTGGATGGCGGCGAGGGTGCCGATACGCTGACAGGCGGGGCAGGCGATGACACGCTGACAGGCGGGGCGGGCAATGACAGCCTGACCGGCGGTGACGGGGCCGACGTCTTTGTCGCCACAGGCGCGGGTGGTGCGGACCGGATCAGCGATTTCAACTTTACCCGCGTCAACGGCCGAACGGTTGACCAGATCGACATTTCCGATCTGCGGAATGCCCAAGGGCAGCCACTGACGTGGAATGATGTGGTGGTGTCTGACACCAATGGCGATGGCACCGGGGATGCGGTTCTGACCTTTCCGCAGGGCGAAACGATTGTTCTTGAAGGTGTTCCGCCGCAAGAGGTTGGCAGCAAAAGCAATATGTCGGCCATGGGGATGCCCTGCTTTGCCGCCGGAACCCTGCTGAAGACGCCGGATGGATGGCGCGCAGTTGAAGCGCTGACGGCGGGCATGCAGGTGATGGTGCGCGGCGGGCAGGCAGTGCCAATTCTGTGGGCGGGGGGGCGCAATATCGGGCAGGCGGAACTGGCCGGGCGGCCATCGGCAGTGCCAGTGCGCGTGGCTGTGGGTGTGCTGGGCAACCGGGTGCCGCTGTTGCTGTCGCAACAACATGCCGTGCTGATGCAAACGCCGCGGCAGGGTGAGGTTTTGGCGCAGATTGGGCATTTGGCTGCGGCGGGCTATCCGGGTGTGCGGCTGGCGCGTGGCGTGCGGCGCGTGGCGTATCACCACCTGCTGTTGCCCCAGCATGCTGCACTTGATGCTGCCGGGGCGGCTGTTGAAAGCCTGTATCCCGGACGGCAGGCCCTGCTGGCGCTGGCGCCGATGGCGCAAATGGCGGTGGCGCGGGCGATCCTTGGGCAGACCGGTGGCCCAGCCACAGCCGCGTTCACGCTGGATGATTGCGCGCGCCAGTACGGCCCGCGCTATCGCCCGCTGCTGACCCGGATGCAGGTGATGCAGCTGCAAACGCAAGCGCAGCTTGGCCCGGTGATGGCGGACATGGATCAGGCAACCATTGCCGCCTGACCGCACATCGCGCAGGCAGGCTTCCCGCTGCGCAGACGATTCGTGCCGCTTTGCGCGCCAAGGCCGCATGCAATTGACCACTTCGCCCGCATTTGCCTGCTTTCAGGGCAAATCGTCACAAGGCGGTTGCATTGCCGCGTGGCTTTGGCTTTAGTCATAAGGCAACAAGAGCAGGATACCTGCCGGTCGACATGGGGAGAATGGCGCATTGAGCGTTAGCCACACGGATGCATTCGTGGAGTTTGAACACGTCCAGAAAAGCTATGATGGCGTCAGCCTCGTGGTCAAAGACCTGAACCTGTCGATTGCCAAGGGCGAATTCCTGACCATGCTGGGGCCATCCGGGTCGGGCAAAACCACATGTCTGATGATGCTGGCAGGGTTTGAAACCGCCACCAGTGGCGAGATCAAACTGGCGGGCCGCCCGATCAACCAGGTGCCGCCGCACAAGCGCAACATCGGCATGGTGTTTCAGAATTACGCGCTGTTTCCGCATATGACCGTGGGTGAAAACCTGTCCTTCCCGCTGGAGGTGCGCGGCATGGGCAAAGACGTGCGTGAGGCCAAGGTGAAACGCGCGCTGGATATGGTGCAGATGGGCGCGTTCATCAACCGCCGGCCCAGCCAGATGTCAGGCGGACAGCAACAGCGCATCGCACTGGCGCGGGCCCTGGTGTTTGAGGCGGAACTGGTGCTGATGGACGAACCATTGGGGGCCCTCGACAAACAACTGCGCGAACACATGCAGTTTGAAATCAAGCACCTGCACAACAATCTTGGCATTACGGTGGTCTATGTCACCCATGATCAGGGTGAGGCGCTGACGATGTCAGACCGTGTGGCGGTGTTCAATGACGGGCGCATCCAGCAGCTTGCCCCGCCCGCTGATCTGTATGAACGCCCCGACAACAGCTTTGTCGCGCAGTTCATTGGTGAGAATAACAAACTGCTGGGCACAATTCAGGAATTGTCAGGCGACAAGGCGCTTGTGCGGCTGGTAACGGGCGAACTGATTGATGCAACGCCGGTCAACGTGACGGCAGTTGGGCAGAATACCCTTGTGTCAATCCGCCCCGAACGGGTGGAATTCAAGCCCGACATGATGCCCGAAGGCGCGCACAAAGTGGCGGCCGAAGTGCTGGAAGTGATCTATATGGGCGATATCCTGCGGGTGCGCCTGCGGGTGGCGGGGTCTGATGATTTCGTCATGAAAATGCGCAATACGCTGGGGCAAACCCGGCTGTCACCGGGACAAAAGATTGACGTAGGCTGGCATCCGCAAGATGCCCGCGCGCTTGATCCGATGTAAGACGATCCCCCGGTCCGCCTGCCGGGCGGGGGCAATTGCCACACAACGTGGCGCAACTGTTTTTACGTTCAACTGGGAGCACGACGATGAAAAAGCTGCTTATCCTTTCCACCGCCCTGACCGGCGTCACCTTTGCCGCACAGGCCGATGTGACCGTCATGTCATGGGGTGGTGCCTATACCACCAGCCAGGTCGAAGCCTATCACAAGCCATTTACCGCAGCGACGGGCACTGCCGTCATTTCGGTCGACAGCGATAACCCGGCCCCACAGGTGAAAACCATGGTCGAGGCGGGCAACGTGACCGTTGACGTGGCCGATGTGGAATATGCCGATGCGATCCGTCTGTGCGACGAAGGCATGCTGGAGCCGATTGATGCGGCCAGTCTGCCAGCGGCACCCGATGGCACGCCTGCGGCAGACGATTTTCTGCCGGGCGCGCTGACCGAATGCGCCGTGTCGACCATCGTGTTCTCGACCGTGTTTGGCTATGACACGACCGTGTTCCCCGAAGGCCCGACCTCGATTGCCGATTTCTTTGATCTGGAAAAGTTTCCGGGCAAGCGCGGCATGCGCAAGGGTGCGAAAGCCAACCTTGAAATGGCGCTGATGGCAGACGGCGTGCCTGCAGCCGAAGTCTATGCCCTGCTGGAAACCGAAGAGGGTATCGCGCGGGCGTTTGCCAAGCTCGACACGATCAAGGACAGCGTGATCTGGTGGGAAGCGGGCGCACAGCCGCCACAGCTGCTGGCAGATGGCGAAGTGGCGATGACCACGGCCTATAACGGGCGTCTGTTCAGTGCGATGGCGGCCGATGGCAAGCCGTTTGCAACGGTGTGGGATGGTCAAGTTTATGAATATGACCTGTTTGTCATTCCAAAGGGTGCGCCAAATCTGGAAGGTGCGTTGGAGTTTGTGAAATTCGCAACCTCGACCCAAGCCCTGGCCGATCAGGCGAAATGGATCAGCTATGGACCGGCACGTCTGTCCTCGGGTCCGCTGGTGGGCCTGTACAATGACGGCAAGACGGAAATGGCGCCACATATGCCCACGTCCGAGGCCAACCTGACCAACGCACTGGCGTCTTCGTATGAATTCTGGGTCGACCGTGACGCGGAACTGAACGAACGCTTTAACGCCTGGCTGGCAGCGAACTGATCTGACAAACGGGGCGCGCAGGGCAATACCTTGCGCGCCCTTTCCCTGACGGCGCAGGATTGACGGGATCACGATGGCGGATGCAACCACCCCAGCTTTGCTGACCACAGCGGATGGCCGCCCCTTGAAAGAGGCGTTGGCGCGGGCGCAAAGTGCCGCCAAGCGCCGGGCGTTCATGCTGGTGCTGCCGTTGCTCGCGTTCATCCTGATCACCTTTGTCTGGCCGATCATCGAAGTGTTGCAGCAATCGGCCTATAACCCACGTTTTGCGGCCAACATGCCGGGCATCACGCAATGGTTCAGGGATAACCCGATCGGCACGGAACCGGATGAAGCGGCCTATGCCATTCTGGCGGCTGATCTGCAGGCGGCGGCGGCGACCAAGACGGTGGCTGTGGCGGGTGAGCGGGTGAATTACGCGCTGTCGGGCACGCGGTCCTTGTTCACCAGCACGGGCCGCAAGGCCAAGGATATGGCTCCGCCCTACCGCGAGGCGCTGCTGGCATTGGACCCGCAATGGGGCGATCCGGAACTGTGGGGGGTGATGCGGCAGGTATCACATGCGGTGACGGCGGATTTTTATCTGGCAGCGGTTGATCTGGAACGCGCGCCTGACGGGTCGATCCAGCAGGTTCCAGAAAATCAGCGGGTTTATGTGCACCTGTTTTTGCGCACCTTTGGACTTTCGGCGGCAATCACGCTGATTTGCCTGATCCTTGGCTATCCGGTGGCATTTCTGCTGTCCACCTTGCCGGTCAAAACCTCCAGCTTGCTGCTTATTCTGGTGCTGCTGCCGTTCTGGACATCGCTTTTGGTGCGTACCACCAGCTGGATGGTGCTGCTGCAGGGCCAGGGCGTGGTGAACAATATCCTCGTCTGGGCCGGCATCATCGGCGATGACGGGCGGCTGGAGATGATCAACAATCTGACTGGCACCGTGGTTGCGATGACGCATATTCTGCTGCCCTTCATGATCCTGCCGTTGTTTTCGGTGATGAAGCCCATTCCGCCCAGCTATGTGCGCGCGGCGCGCAGCCTTGGCGCGTCCAGTTGGACGGCGTTCCGCAGGGTGTATCTGCCGCAAACCATTCCGGGCATTGGTGCGGGTGGGCTTTTGGTGTTCATTCTGTCGGTGGGCTATTACATCACACCGGCACTGGTGGGCGGGGCCGATGGCCAGCTGATTTCAAACCTGATCGCGTTTCATGTGAACAAATCGAACAACTGGTCACTGGCGGCGGCGCTTGCGGCCATTCTGCTGATCGCGATTTTGTTGCTGTACTGGCTGTATGACAAGCTGGTTGGCATTGACAAACTGAAGCTTGGTTAGGGGGCGCGGATCATGGCACTACCTATTTATGCCGACCCGTTGGAGCGTGTGTGGTATTACACTTTCCGGGTGATCTGCGGGCTGATCTTTCTGTTTCTGATCGCGCCGATCATCATCTTTATCCCGCTGTCGTTCAACGCCGAGCCGTATTTCACCTATACCGAAAAGATGCTGTCGTTTGATCCGGCGGGCTATTCGATGCGGTGGTATGACCTGCTGTTGACGCATCCCAATGTGCCCACCGATGTGCCGCGTGATGCGTCATGGTGGGGCACGGTCTGGCGTGAGGCGGCATGGGTGAATGCGGCCAAGAATTCGATCATCGTGGGGTTCTTTGCGACGATCCTTGCCACGTTTCTTGGCACGCTTGCAGCGCTTGGCCTGTCGCGCCCGGAAATGCCGTACCGCCGCGTGATCATGGCGATCCTGATCTCACCGATGATCGTGCCTGTCATCATCATCACGCTGGGGCTGTTCTTTTTCTATTCGGCCATCGAGATGAACAAATGGGGCGTGCCCTATCTGGGGGTGATCTGCGCGCATGCGACACTGGGCATACCGTTTGTGATTATCACGGTGACGGCGACGCTATCGGGGTTTGACCATTCGCTGACGCGGGCGGCGGCGAGCCTTGGGGCATCCCCGACCACGACGTTCTTCAAGGTGATCATGCCGCTGATCACGCCGGGCATGGTATCGGGGGCGCTGTTTGCGTTTGTGACTTCGTTTGATGAGGTGGTGGTGGTGCTGTTCGTGGGTGCAAATGATGAGCAGACCATTCCGCGCCAGATGTGGAACGGCATCCGTGAGGCGATCAGCCCGGCGATCCTGTCGGTGGCGACGCTGTTGGTGATCGTGTCGATTGCCATGCTGGCCACGGTCGAGATGTTGCGACGGCGGTCAGAACGGCTGCGCGGGCTGTCGCCTGCCTGAACGAGCCGCTGATCCAGCCTTTCGGCTGTTTTCGCTGGCGCAAGGCCGAGCGCAACCGAACGGGAGCAAAGAGCGGCTGGTTCAAGGTAGAATTTGTAGCCAGCCCGAGATTGTGATGATTGACAGGGCGGTGGCGATCAGCACAGCGGACGCGTTGACGCGCTTGGCGACGCCGTACAGGTTAGCGAATACATAGGCATTCACACCCGGCGCCATGCAGGCGGTGGTCACCACAGACCGCAGGGCAGGCGTATCAATGTCAAACACGAACCGGCCCAGCACATAGGCAAGGCCGGGGTGCAGGATCAGGCTGATGCCGCAGATCATGGCAATGGTGGCGCGGTCACCTTCGGTGCGATAGCGGATCAGCACGCCGCCAAGGCCGAACAGGGCGGCGGGAATGGCCGATGCGGCGATCATGTTGACAGCATCCAGTGCGACACCGGGAAAGGGCAGGCCGGACAGGTTCACGGCAAAGCCCGCTATGATGCCAATGACCAATGGTTGGGTCAGGATGGCGCGCAGCACCTTGCGGGCCAGCGTGGCGGGTGACAGGCCAAGGCCGCGTGCGCGCACCAGTTCCATGGCGGTGATGCCCGCGCCATAGAACAGTGGAGAGTGAATAGAGATGATGGCGAAATTCCCGGCCAGGGCAGCGGTGCCAAAGGCGCGTTCGGTGATGGGCACGCCCAGCAGCAGGGAATTGGAAAACAGGCAGGCAAAGCCGATGGCGACACAATCTGCAGCAGGCCTGTGAAAGATCAGCCGTGCGCCCGCCACGCCCACACCAAAAGCTGCAAAGGCGGCAAGATAGAATGACAGCATCAGACCGGGATCATAGGCTTGCGTCAGGTCAAGGGCGGCAACTGATTTGAACAACAGGCAGGGCGCGGCAAAGTTCTGGGCATAGCGCATGATGCCATCAACGGTGGGCGCGTCCATCCACCGGGCCCGCGCCATGGTATAGCCAAAGGCGATGACCAGAAACACCGGCAGGATCACATCAAGAAGTGCGGTCAATCGGGGTAGCTGATCTGCAGCCCGTCATGGGCCGGGATCACCCCTGCGGGCAGTTCGGCGGCCAGTGTGGCATAATCAAGGTCGATGTGCATGTTGGTCAGCACAGCGCGGGTGGGGGCGGCGCGGGCGATCCATTCCAGTGACAGGGCAAGATGGGCATGGGTCGGGTGCGGCTTGCGGCGCAGGGCATCAAGCACCCAGCAATCAAGGCCCGCAAGGTGTTGCCATGATTCTGACGGGATTTCGACCACGTCGGGCAGATAGGCCAGCGGGCCGATGCGAAAGCCAAGCGCATCCATGCTGCCATGTGCGGCGCGGAACGGGGTAAAGGTGATCTCTCCCCCGGCACCGGTGATGTGGATTGGGCCGGTAATGGTGTGCAGATCAAGAATGGGCGGATAGGGGCTGTCAGCCGGCTGCACAAAGGCATAGCCAAACCGCGCCAGCAGCGCCTCTTGGGTGGGGCCGTCGGCCCAGACGGGAATGCGCGTGCGCATGTTGAACACGATCTGGCGCAAATCATCTATGCCGTGCATGTGGTCAGCATGGCTGTGGGTGTAGATGACGGCATCCAGTTCGCCGATACCGGCATCAAGCAACTGTTCACGCATATCGGGCGACGTGTCGATCAGCACGCGGGTCGTGCCCCCGTCACCGCTGCGTTCCACCAGCATGGAGCAACGGCGGCGGCGGTTTTTGGGATTGGCGGGGTCACAATCGCCCCAGTCGCCACCCAAACGCGGCACGCCGCCGGATGATCCGCAGCCAAGGATGGTGAATGTCAGGGGCATGTTGCGGGTGCTTTTGCGCGGGTGAACAGGCGGTCAAAGTTGGTGGTGGTCTGGGCGGCAAATGCGGCCTCGGTCATGCCATAGATGGCGGCACCCGCGCGGGCAGTGAACGCAGTATAGGCGGGTTCATTGCGCCGCCCGCGATAGGGCGGCGGCGCAAGGTAGGGGCTGTCGGTTTCCAGCAGGATACGGTCAACGGGGGCAGCCGCGAAAATGGCGCGCAGGGCATCGCTTTTGGGAAAGGCGGCAATGCCGGACATCGACAAATAAAAGCCAAGGTCCAATGCAGTTTTTGCAAGGGCTTCACCGGACGAAAAGCAGTGCATGACACAGCCAAAGGGCGCGATCCTGAAGTGATGGGTCAGGATGCGCGCCATGTCATCATCAGCATCACGGGCATGGATGATCAGGGGCAGGCCGGTGTGTTGTGCGGCCTGAATATGCACGGCAAGACTGGTCTGCTGGATGGCAGCAGTGTCGGCGGTATAGTGGTAATCAAGGCCGGTTTCACCAATGCCCACAAATTTGGGATGTGCGGAAAGGGCGATCAGGTCTGCCAGTGTTGTGGGCGGTTCTTCGGCAGCGCTCATCGGGTGGATGCCTGCAGCGTAGAAAACGCCCGGATGCGCCTCGGCAATGGCGCGGACGCGGGGTTCATGGCGCAGCCGGGTGCAGATGGTGACCATGCGCGAAATTCCGGCGGCATGTGCGCGGGCAATCACATCATCGCGTTCGCTGTCAAAATCGGGGAAATCGAGGTGGCAGTGGCTGTCGACCAGTTCCGGGGGCATGGTCATTGTGGCATTTCCCCCTGAAAAGGTCAGCGTGGCAGGCTGGCGGCCATCGCATCAATCTTTAGAAGCGTATCCAACAGAAGGGCGGCAGGGTCAAGGTTGACAGCGCGGCCCTTGCGCGCGCGGATGCCCAGCGTTTGCGCCAGTTCTGCCCAGGCGCGGGCGTGGTGCGGGCTGGGTGACAGGCGGGCAAGTGTGGCAGCCTCACCGCGTGCGGCAGGGGGCGGCGGGTGGCCGGTGGCCCCGGTGCGGGCCAGCCGGGCAAGGAACAGATCAAGCAGGTTCAGCGTCAGATCAAACACCGCCTCATTGCCCTTGCCCGATGCTGTTTCGGCCAGGGCAATTGCCTTTTGCCGGTCCATGCGGGGCAAGGTTTCCATCAGCGTGGTGATGGTCTGATACACCTGCAGGCCGTTCAGATTGGTCAGGCGGAACGCCTCACCCACGGACCCACCCGCCAGTTCGGCTAGGGCGGGGGCCGCTTCGGGCGTCGCCTCGCCACCGGCCAGTGTCAGCGCATCAGACAGGGCGGGGGCATCCAGCGGTGACAGGCGCAGCTCGCGGCAGCGTGACCGTATGGTGGGCAGCAGGCCCTGCGGTTGGTGGCTGATGACAAGAAAGGTCACACCGGCGGGCGGTTCCTCCAGCAGTTTCAGCAGCGCATTCGCGGCAGATGTGTTCATATCATCCGCCGCATCAATGATCGCCACGCGGCGGCCCCCATCGGCGGCGGACAGGGCGAAGAACGACTTCATCTTGCGCACTTCATCCACGCTGATAACCGTCATCAGCGCTGTTGCCTTTTCATTCGACCCCCGGCGCAAAAGGAACAGCCGGGGTTCGGCCAGTTGCAGCAGGCGGCGCGCAACGGGGGTGTCGGTGCGGGTGTCCAGCGTGGTGGGCGCAGGCGGTGCGCCGAACATGCCGCCATCATCAGCAGGCAGCGTCAACAAAAAGCGGGCGATGCGCCATGCCAGCGTGGCCTTGCCCACGCCACGCGGGCCGGTCATCAGCCAGCCATGGTGCAACCGCCCGGTGTTGAAGGCGGCAAGAAAGGCATCTTCCGCGCGGTGTTGGCCATACAGATGCAGGGTTTCGCGCGGGTGGGGGGCACCTGACACGCGGTCGGGTTCGGGCAGGCCGTCAGACATTTGCACTGGCAGCGCGCACATCGGCTGCCACGGCAGCGGGCGCGCGCGCACCATCAATGACGCGAAAGCGCGGGTGGGTGGCGGCAAGCGCCAGAAACCCTGCGCGGGCCCTGGTCTGGAAATCCAGCCCGAAATCCTCAAACCGCAGTTCGGTTCCGGCACGGGCGGTGGCGCGTGCAAGCCCAACTGCGGGGTCAATGTCGATCAGGATGGTCAGGTCAGGCTCGATGCCGATCATCAGGTCGTGCAGCGTATTGACCGTACCGGTCAGATCGCCGCGCGTGATGCCCTGAAAAATGCGCGTGCTGTCGGCAAAGCGGTCGGTGATCACCGTTTCACCCCGTGCCAATGCCGGACATATGGTCTTTTCCAGATGGTCGCGGCGGGCGGCGGTGAACAGCAGAATTTCGGTTTCAGCCGACCAGCGGTTAGGGTCACCCTCCAGCACCAGACGGCGAATTTCCTCGGCCCCGGTGCTACCACCCGGTTCGCGGGTCAGGGTTACGGCATGGCCCGCCTTGCGCAGGGTGTCGGCCAACAACCGCGCTTGCGTGCTTTTGCCAGACCCGTCAATGCCTTCAAAACTGATGAAACGCGCGGGCATTCAGCTGGCGTCAGCCATCGGTTCAGGCGGGGCCACATAGCGTTGCCACAGCATTTGCCCCGCAACCGTGACGCGCGACACAAAGCCCGCCTTGCCCACATCGGTTTCTGCCAGCAACGGCACCCGTGCATCGGGCAGGCCCGGAATATGTATCACCAGTTCAGCTACCGTGTCAGCTTTGGTGATGGGGGCGGCGATCGGGCCGGAATACAGCACCTCGGCCGTGACCTGATCCTGCACCAGTGCAGGCACCAGGAACGTCGCATCAGCGGCGGGTACAAGGCCCACGGTGGCGGCATCACCCAACCAGACCTCGGCCATGGCCACCCGCGTGCCTGCGGTCACCAGCGTCTTTTCGGTAAACTGCCGAAACGCCCAGCCCACGATCTTTTCGGCCTCTTCTGCCCGTGCCTGTTCGCTTGTCAGACCTGTGATCACGAAAATCACCCGGCGGTTACCCTGCACGGCTGACCCGACAAGGCCGTACCCTGCCTCGGATGTGTGCCCGGTCTTTAGCCCGTCGGCCACCGGGCCGCCTTCACCAAAGTTCAGCCGCAACAACGGGTTGCGGTTGTTGGCATTGGCTTCGGCGCGGTTTTGATAGTTGAATGTGGTTTCCGCAAAGATCGGGTAGAATTGCGGAAACTCTTCGATCAGCCGCCGCGCAAGAATGCCCAGATCCTTCATGCTCATTACATGGCCCGCGGCCGGCCATCCCGATGCGTTGATGAAATTCGAATTCATCATGCCAAGCGCGCGGGCGCGTTCGGTCATCTGTGCGGCAAACGCCTCTTCCGATCCGGCCAGCCCTTCGGCCACCACAACGCAGGCATCATTGCCTGAATTCACGATCATCCCGTGGATCAGATCATTTACGGTCGGGCGGTCTGTTTCGTTCAGAAACATCGTTGATCCGCCCATCGCCTTGGCGCGGGCCGACACGGCAAAGGTGGTATCCATCGTCACGCGGCCATCGGCCAACGCCTCAAACAGCATGTTGATTGTCATCAGCTTGGACATCGAGGCTGGCGGCAAGGCCTGATCGGCGTTCTTGTCCATCAGCACGGTCTGGGTGGTGACATCATAGACCCAGGCCGCCGTGGCCGTGGTATCAAATGCGCGCGCCATCGGGGCCTGCACCATCAGGGCAAACACAGCGACGGCACGCAGGATGGCAAAGAATGGCAGCAGACGCATGACGCCCCCTTTTGTGGTGATCAGCGTGACAGAAGATAGGCGTCGGCAAAGCCCGCGCCCTTCACCTTTTGGAGAAGGGCGTTGCGGTTGCCCGCACCCGATGCGACCACGCTCCAGAAGTCTTTGCCCTGACTGGATTCCTTGCGGATGGTGGCCGATACACCGGCCGCTGACAGCGTGTCTGCCGCGCGTTTTGCATTGGCCTCAACGCTGAAAATACCAACCTGAATGCGCACGTCGCCATTTGCGGGTGTGGCAGCTGGTGCCGCGTCTGGTGCAGGCACCGGGGCTGCCGGTGCTGCAACGGTGCGGTCCAGTGCGGCGGCGGCACCTGCGGCGATATCGGTGGCATCGGCGGCAGGATCAAGCGTTTCGGCCGTATCCAGAACCGGGGCCGCCACCGAAGGGGCCGCCTCTGGCGCGTCTTCGCGGCGCAGGGCGGTTACGTTGATTTCCACCGGCTGGCCTGCAAGTACGCCCAACGCTTCGGCTGCATCAGATGAGATTTGCAGCTTTGGCCCCGGATTATCGCGTTCGCGCCGGAACAAGGCACCAATGACAAACGTGCCGTTTGCCGGGTTGCGCAGGATCACACGCTCGGGGTCAGTGGCATCGGGCGAGGCAACCCAGACGCCGCCCAGCGACGGACGGCCATCCCAAAGGGCGGTGTCTGATGTCTGGAACACCTCGGGTGCCTCTACATCGCGATCGACAAGGCGCGTTGTCCGGGCCTGACGGGTGGGGGCCACGATGGCGTTGGTCGCACCCTCTGGCAGTATGCCGCCTGTGGCATCAGCGGGCGCTTCACCGCCGGCTGCCGCGTCAACCGCGCTGTCATCAATCGGACCGCTTTCGATGGCGTTGGCTTCAATCGCATCGCCCGTGATCGGGTTGCCGCTGCCCGGCGCATTGGCCCCACCCGCAACACAGGCCGCAAGGACCGAAGTTGTAGCTGCCAAAAGTCCGATCTGCCGGATCGCAAAAACCGTCATCGTCAATCGCCCCTCATGTCGCGCACGGTCTGTGGATGCCGCACTTTTGAATGCCCGCCTGTGGGGCGGCCTGCCCGTCCGGCATGATACCGTTCTTTTTATCAACATACCGGGCCAAAGGCGCGGTGGAAAGGGCGCCCTCACGGCTTTGCGATTTTCCCCGATGTGGCGTGATGAATAGGACTCAAAGCCCGGCGGCCCCCCTTGCACAAGACGGTGCCGGGCGCTAATGCAACACCCGTCGGAGGAGTGGCAGAGCGGTTTAATGCACCGGTCTTGAAAACCGACGTAGGGGCAACTCTACCGTGGGTTCGAATCCCACCTCCTCCGCCAGAAACATCAACGCCCTTGGTCGCCGATGTTCAATTTTCCCAATAATTCAAGGCGCTAGAAGTTGTCATTGATTGCAGTTGGTTGCCTATGGTTGCCCAAAGCCACTGGTTGCAATAGGATCAGCTCTAGGATCGTTATGGACGGGGCAGTATGGCGGATGGTGCGGCATCTCAACAAACTGACGGCGCTGAAGGCGGAATCGCTTACGGAGCCAGGTCGGCATTCGGACGGCGGAGGCCTCTATTTGAAGGTTTCGAAGACCGGCGGTCGCGCGTGGATATTCATGTACACCCATGCGGGCCGCCAACGCGAGATGGGTTTGGGGCCAGCCGGTCAGGGCGGGGTGACATTGGCCAAGGCCCGGAAAGCCGCAACAGCCGCCCGTGATGCGCTTGCCGAGGGGGTTGATCCATTGACCGCCCGAAAAGACAAGGCGGCGATGGAACAGCGTGAGACGACAACTTTCGGCGGATTTGCGGATATGCGGCGAATGCTATCGAGTCGTGGGCGGCCAATACGGTAGGCGACGGCATCAGCCCGAACTCGTCCATCGCGCAGGCTTCCCGCAAGGATGCAGTGCAAAAGCTATGGCTGGCCTGGACCGATGATGCCGATGCGGAGGGATTGACGGATTTCTATGGGCTCCAGCGCCGCGCCGCCCGCGAAGTCTTCATGACCGGCGAGGTGTTCCTGCGTTTCCGGCCGCGCCGCACCGAGGATGGGTTGGCGGTACCGCTGCAACTGCAGATGTTGCCCTCGGAAATGCTGCCCCTTGGGCACAACGCCGTCGATGCCAATGGCAATATGATCCGGCAGGGCATTGAGTTCGACCTCTTGGGCCGACGCGTGGCCTATCACTTTCTGCGCCGCCATCCCGGCGACAGCACCGATCCAGGACTTTCCGGCGAAACTGTCCGCGTTCCGGCCAGTGAAGTTTTGCATGTGATCGACCCCGTCGAGGCCGGGCAACTGCGTGGTGTGTCACGTTTTGCGCCCGCCATCGTGAAGCTGTTCCTGCTCGACCAATACGACGACGCCGAGTTGGACCGCAAAAAGGTGGCGGCGATGTATGCGATGTTCGTGACCTCGCCCGCGCCGGACAACCCCCCGGCCCCGCCCGACGAAGAATACGAGGTCTCCCCCGGCCAGGTGGTGCGGCTGGATCCCGGCGAGGACGTCACCGTCAGCGCGCCTGCAGATTCCGGGGCCACCTATGAGCCGTTCCAGTACCGCACCC
>JAYUZO010000210.1:0-7341 GCA_043751715.1 Rhodobacterales bacterium
CCGCACTTGGCCGTGGACCCGCCCCTTCCTGACGGAATTCACCCGCACCCCCATGAAAAAACCCCCGGCCTTGCGACCGGGGGTTTTCTGTTCAGACTGGAATGTCGGCTCAGCGCGCCTTCAGGCTGTCGCGGATTTCCATCAGCAGTTCTTCGGCCGTCGGGCCCTTGGGTGCCGCCGGTGCCTCTTCCTTTTTCGGCATCATCCTGTTCACGGCCTTGACCAGCATGAACACCACAAACGCCACGATCACAAAATTGATCACCGCGTTGATCATGTTGCCAATGCCAAAGAACGCCTCACCAATGGAAAAGCCAACGCCCGAAAGATCGACGCCGCCCATCAGCAATCCCACCAACGGTGTGATCAGGTTATCCACCAGCGATGTCACAATCGCCGTAAACGCCGCACCGATCACCACGGCCACAGCAAGATCAAGCACATTGCCGCGCATGATAAAGGCTTTGAATTCGTTAAGCATGTCACAGTTCCCCACGTGTTGTTGACGGGCGTTTTGCCCTTTTTAGGTGTGCCAAGGCACAGTCGCACCACGACAGTTGCACAGAACACCGCATGGTTTCACCGGGAAAATTGCACTACCCTCGCCAAATCCCGCAAATAAGCAGCGTGTTGTGGCCGATATCTCCCATTTTCCCATCACCCAGCGCTGGCCGGTGCAGACCCCTGACGCCATCCAGTTGTATTCGCTGACCACACCGAACGGCGTGAAAGTGTCAATCGCGCTTGAAGAAATGGGGCTGGCCTATGATGCCCACCTGGTGAATTTCGCAACCAATGACCAGATGTCCGATGCGTTCCTGACCCTGAACCCCAACAACAAGATCCCCGCGATCATTGACCCGCATGGGCCGGATGGTGCGCCCTTGGCCCTGTTCGAAAGCGGCGCGATCCTGATCTATCTGGCGGAAAAGACCGGCAAACTGATGGATGACCGCTACGCCACGCTGCAATGGCTGATGTGGCAGATGGGCGGGCTGGGGCCGATGCTGGGGCAACTGGGGTACTTTCACACCTTCGCCGGCAAAGACATCGCCGACCCCAGGCCAAAGGAACGCTACCGGGCCGAGGCGGCGCGCCTGCTGCGGGTGCTCAGCGGCGCACTGGCGGACAAGGACTGGATCACCGGCCACTATTCGATTGCCGATATCGCCATTGCACCCTGGCTGAATACCCTGAAGAATTTCTACAAGGCAGACGGGATAACCGGGTTCAATGATCTACCAAATCTTGGGGCCTATCTGGACCGCTTCCTTGCGCGCCCCGCCGTGCAACGCGGCATGGTCAGCCCGCCGCGTCCCTGAAAGGGCGGATGGGCAGATTGCCCATCCTGCATATCACCCCTCACCACAATGGCGGTCAGGCAATGCCAACCGTCGCCCCTGACTTGCACTTGCCACACCACCCCCTCTATCCTGCCCTGATGCACCCCAACCGCCCTCTTGGCCTGATCCTTGTGTTTGCCTCGGTCATCGGGTGGAGCATGGCTGGCCTGTTCACCCGGCTTTTGCCGCTTGATGCCCCCACCTTGCTGTTCTGGCGCGGCCTGTTCGGTGCCATCGGCACCCTAGCCCTGATCCCCCTGATGCCCGGCCCCCATCTTGGCCATTCCCATCTTGGCCGTTCCCGCCTTGACCGTGTCCGTCTTGGCAGCTTTCGTCAGCTTGGCTGGCCCGGCCTGATCTATGCGGCAATCACAGCCGCATCCATGCTTCTGTTCATCGGCGCATTGATGATCACATCCGTCGCCCATGTTGCTGTCATTACCGCCCTTGTGCCCCTGTTCGCCGCCGCCCTTGCGTGGCTTGCCTTTCGCGAACGCCCCGGCCCCCCGGCCATCATCGCCAGCATCATCGCCCTGTTCGGCGTCATCATCATGGTCGGTGCCGGGCGCGATGGCAGCGCCCTTGGTGATCTGATGGCCATCGGCATGGCCATCCTGATGGCTGCCATCATCCTGATCGCCCGCAGCCGCCCCCGCTTGCCCGCCTTTGCCGCCATGACCGTTGCATCCGCCCTCAGCGCCGCCGCCACCCTGCCCTTCGCCACCCTCACCGGCCTGACCGCCGCCCAGCTTGGCCTGCTCGCCCTGTTTGCCATCGTCACCCAGGTCATCGGCTTTGGTCTGTTTGCCTTGGGTGCCCGCCACCTTGCCCCCACCGAAACCGCCCTGCTGACCACACTCGAAGCCCCGCTTGCCCCCTTTTGGGTCTGGCTGTTCCTTGCCACCGCACCCACCGCCCCCACCCTGCTGGGTGGTATCATCGTGCTGGCCGCTGTCATATTCTACCTTGTCCGGCAAAGCCCCCCCAGCCCCCCGTGACAATGCCCACCCCTGCCCCTATACACCCCGCAAAATCCCTTTCGCGCACATGAGGCAGCCATGACCACCCTCGTTTTCGGCCACAAATCCCCGGATACCGATGCCACCCTGTCGGCCATCGTCTGGGCCTGGTATCTGACCAACCATCAGGGCACCCACGCCGAACCCCGCCTGCTGGGCGAACCCAACACCGAAGCCGCCTTCGTGCTGGGCCATTGGGGCTTTGCAAAGCCCGCCATCATCGCTGATGTCGACGCCGGTCAGAACGTGGTGATCGTTGATACCAACAACCCCGCCGAATTGCCCCCCTCAATCAACGATGCCAATATCATGGCCATCATTGACCATCACATGCTGGTCGGCGGCCTGAAAACCAAAACCCCGATCAACGTTGTCATGCGCCCTTTGGCCTGCACCGCCACCGTGATGCACGATATTATGGGCACTGACGTGGCCGCCCTGCCGCGCGACATCAAGGGTGCGATGCTGTCTTGCATCATCTCTGATACGCTCGCCTTCCGCTCCCCCACCACCACCCCGCATGACAAATCCGTGGCCGAGGCGCTGGCCGCCGATATCGGCGTGGCGATCCCGGAACTCGCCGATGCGATGTTTGCCGCAAAATCCGATGTGTCGGCGTTTTCCGATGCCGAACTGCTGCGGATGGATTCCAAGGAATACAACGTTGCCGGGCGCGAACTGCGCGTGTCCGTGCTGGAAACCACCGCCCCCAAAGTGGTGCTTGACCGCAAGGCCAGCCTGATGGCCAGCATGGTGGGTGTGGCGGCCGAAGACGGTGCCGATCAGGTGCTGCTGTTCGTGGTCGATATCATCCGCGAAGAAGCCACGCTGCTGGTGCCCAACGATCTGGTCAAACAGATGGCCGAGGCATCATTCGGCGTTACGGTCACCGGCGATACGGTCGTTCTGCCCGGCGTGATGAGCCGTAAAAAGCAGATCATTCCGGCGCTGAAGCTGTAAATCAAACGGGGGGCCGCGTATGGCCCCCTTCTGGGCAAAGTATGGCCCTTTTCCATACCGTTCATCTTTCGTTAACCGCAGCCCCCGAAAGGCCCCGCCATGACCGAAATCATCACCAGTCTGGCCGCCGTTTCCGCCCGGTATGAGGCCGTTTTTTGCGACCTCTGGGGCTGCCTGCACAATGGCGTAGCGCCCTATCCTGCCGCCGTTGCCGCCTTGCAGGCTTACCGTGCCGCCGGTGGCGTGGTGGTGTTGCTGACCAACTCGCCCCGGCCTTCCTCCAATGTTATCCGTCAGTTAAACGGCATGTCCGTTCCGGCTGACTGTTATGATCTGGTCGTCAGTTCCGGCGATGCCGCGCAATATGCCCTTGTCACCGGGGCCGTCGGGCGGCGCGTCCACCATATTGGCGCACCAAAGGATCAGGTTTTCTTTACCGATTTCACCGATGATCTGAAAATGATCGCCGCAAACCAACCCGCCATCACCCAGGTTGCACTGACCGATGCCGAAGGCATTGTCTGCACCGGCCTGTTTGATGACCAGCTTGAAACCCCCGATGATTACCGCGCCGCCCTGCTGCTGGGAAAAACCCGTGGTTTGCCAATGCTTTGCGCAAATCCCGATATCGTGGTTGATCTGGGGCACAAGCGCATTTACTGCGCCGGCGCGATTGCACAGGCCTATGAAGCCATCGGCGGCACCGCGCTGTATTTCGGCAAACCCCACCCGCCGATCTATGATCTGGCCCGCCGCCGTCTGGCCGTGCTGATGGCGCAGGATGATGTGCCGGTGCTGTGCATCGGTGATGGCATCGCAACCGACGTGCAGGGCGGCCAGTCCGAGGGGATTGATACGCTGTTCATCACCGGGGGCCTCGCGGCAGACCAGTTCGGGCCAGACGTGACAAACCCCGATCAGGCCATGCTGGATGCCTGGCTGGATGAAAAAATGCTGACCACCACCTTTGCAATGGCGTTTCTGCGATAACGCGCGGGTAATAAAAAGTCCCTCTAGGCCATCTTTGCAAAATAATATTGCTTTGCAGATGCAGCATGATATGCTTTCCCCGGACGGGGGATCAATCATGCTGGATAACATGCCACGCGGAACAATCTGCATCGAAGATATCGAAATCGGCATGACCCGGTCTTTGACAAAGCTGGTAAGTGACCGGGATATAAGCCTTTTTGCCGAGGTCAGCACCGATCATAACCCCGTGCATCTGGACGAATCCTATGCGCAGGACACCATCTTTCAGGGCCGCATTGCCCATGGCATGCTGACCGCCAGCCTGATTTCCGCCGTCATCGGTGAACAGTTGCCCGGCCATGGCACCGTGTATCTGGGCCAATCGCTGAAATTCATGGCCCCCGTGCGGCCCGGCGATATCGTCTCCGCCCATGTCACCGTCACCGCGATTGACCATGCGCGCCGTCGTGTCACCCTTGAAACCCACTGCGCCGTGGGCGATACCGTTGTGTTGAAGGGGGAGGCGCTTGTGCTGGCGCCAAGCCGCAAGTTCGACTGACGGGATGCCCCGTCGCACCGGGGCCGCATGAAGATTTACCAGCATTGGCAGGGGCTTGGGGCAGATGCGCGCGGCGCGTCCGTTGCACTTGGTAACTTTGATGGCGTACATCTGGGCCACCAATCGGTGATTGACCTGGCACGCGGTGACGCCCCGCTTGGCGTTGTCACCTTTGAACCCCACCCGCGCGAATACTTTCGCCCCGGCCAGCCCTTTCGCCTGATGAACGCCGAGGCACGCGCCAACCAGCTTGCCGCACTTGGCGTGCAGCACCTGTATGAACTGCCGTTTGACGCCACCCTTGCAGGCCAATCGCCACAGGCCTTTGTGGCCGATGTGCTGGCGCAGGGCCTTGGTATTTCGCACATCGTTGTGGGGGCCGATTTCTGCTTTGGCAAGGGCCGCACCGGCACCGCCGATGATTTACAAACCCTTGGCAATGCACAAGGATTCCGCACCACCATTGCCCCCTTGCTGCACGCCGACGGCTGCGAAATCTCGTCCACCGCCATCCGCTCTGCCCTTGCCGAAGGCCGCCCGCGTGACGGCGCCGCCATGCTTGGCCATTGGCACCGCATCGAGGGCCCGGTGATCCACGGCGAAAAACGCGGGCGCGAACTGGGCTATCCCACCGCCAACATGGGTGTTGCAGGCCTGCATTTGCCGCGCTTGGGGGTTTATGCCGTGCTGGCCGATGTGCTGACCGGCCCCCAAAAGGGCCGCTACATGGGTGCGGCCAGCCTTGGCGTGCGCCCGATGTTCGGGGTGAACACGCCAAATCTTGAAACCTATCTGCTTGATTTCAAGGGTGATCTTTACGACCAGCACCTGAGCATCGCGTTTGTCGAATACCTGCGCCCCGAGCTGAAATTTGATGGCCTGCCCGCCCTGATCACCCAGATGGCCGCCGATACCGACCGCGCCCGCAGCATTCTGGCGGCGCTGTAGATGCGCAATCGGTTCTGGGAAACTATCCCTATGGCCAAGCTGACCCCCCAGGAATGGGAGGCACTGTGTGACGGTTGCGGCAAGTGCTGCCTGAACAAGCTTGAATTTGAAGATACCGGTGAGGTGGCCTTTACCCGCGTCGCCTGCCGCCTGCTGGACGGCGAAACCTGCCAGTGCAGCAATTACCCCAACCGCAAGCAGTTCGTGCCCGAATGCGT
Source organism: Rhodobacterales bacterium (assembly GCA_043751715.1). GTDB lineage: Bacteria > Pseudomonadota > Alphaproteobacteria > Rhodobacterales > Rhodobacteraceae > JAAFHS01. The sequence goes on from JAYUZO010000210.1 coordinate 6,020, forward strand.
GGTCTTGACGCCAAAAACCCTGCCCAAGGTGGCCTATTGGCTGCCGCGCACCTGCGCCTACCGCCTGCTGCACGAAGGCAAACCGCTGGAGGATTGGCATCCACTGGTCTCAGGCGACCCGAACTCCGTGCATGCGGCGGGGATGTCCGTTCAGGGCTGGACCATCCCGGAGTTTGAGGTGGATGAAGATGATTGGGAAGATCACATCATCGACGAAGTGCCGTAAAACCCAGCGATCGCCGCTGCCACTTGCAAAGCATGCGTCATCGGTGACATGTGCCCCGCCCCGTCAATCACCACACGTTCCACCTGCGGCAGGCGGCGTTCCAACTCGGTCTGGATCACCGCCATCACGGCAGGTGAGTGCGCACCCTCAACCAACAGCACCGGAATACCCAACGATTCCAGCCGCATATACCCCAACATCCCGCCCGCATCCTCATACAGCACCGGCGCTGTGGCCGGTATCACCGGCATCCGCGCGGCCAAAGCATTGCGCAGCTTTTCCGGCAGGTCAGCAAAGTCACCGCCTGACCAGATCGCATGAAAGGCCTCCGCAGCCGCCATCATGTCACCTGCGCGAAAGGCCGCCGTCACTGGTGCAAATTCCGCCAGATGCTGCGCAAATGCCATCGGATTGCTGGCCCGCGCCGCACAAAACAGCACGGGTTCGATCAGCGTGATGCTGCGCACCAACTCTGGCCGTTCCAGTGCCACGCGCAGGGCGATGGTCGCCCCCAGGGAATGGCCGATCAGATCAACCATGCCTTCGCCTTCGGCCAAAGCCACCACATCCCGCGTGCAATCGCTGTGGAAATCGCCTTGCCCATCCCACAAGGGCTGCCTGCCATGGCCGCGCAGATCAGGCGCCAGCACGGTGCATCCGGGCATGGCCAGCCCGGCCAGCATGCCGCCGTGCCCCTGCGCGCAATGCAGGGCAATCACCCGGCGCGGACCATCACCAAAGCGATGCATCACAGCTTGCCCGCCAGATGCAGATCAAGGTGATCCAGCCGGTCCTGCCCCCAAAACATCTCTTCTCCCAAACAATAGAAGGGTGCGCCAAACACGCCACGTGCAACCGCCTCTTCCAGATTGGCCGCATAGGTTTCCGCCGCCATCAGCATGAACCTGTCAGCAATCCCCGCATCAAAGCCATGTGCCACCAGCAGCGCCTTGATCACATCATCTTCGGCCACATTGCGTTCTTCCGCCCAGACCGCACGGGTTACGGCATGCACAAGGCCAGCCAGATCACCGCCCCCCACCTTTTGCGCCGCAATAATCGCATAGCTGGCGGGGGCGGGGTTGGTGGGCCAGAA
>JAYUZO010000211.1:0-10208 GCA_043751715.1 Rhodobacterales bacterium
GCGTGAAACAGGATCGGGTGGCCGGGCTGGCCACCCGGCGTGGCCCCGCGCCAGATCAGGGCATCGGGGGCATGGGCCGGGCCTTGCATGATATGGTGCAGGTCTGATGCGGTCAGATCAGGGATATCGGCCAGCACCACCATGAACTGCGCACAATCCGGCAGGGCGGCGACACCACTCCGCAAGGTGCCGCCCATGCCTTCGGCTGATCCGGGCAGGATCAGCGGGGTGGCGCGAAGGTGGGTGATCAGGGGCAGGCGGGCGGTGGTGATGGCTGCGTAAACGCGGGTGCTGACGGTGCAGGCGGCGGCGGTGATGCGGGTCAGCTGTGCCGTACCGTCAATTATTTCGGCCAGTTTATCTGCGCCGCGCATGCGGGAGGATTGGCCGGCGGCAAGGATCAGGATGGGTGTGTCCATGGATGGGTTTGTGCCAAAGAAAAGGGGGGCTGTCTGCCCCCCTCGGACTGCGTCCTCACCCCCCGAGGATATTTTTCGACAGATGAAAGGGCTTAGCCGCGCATGCGGGTGCCGTCGGGATCGAACAGGGGGGCCATGTGGACCGCAGCCGGGCGGCGTTCGCCCAGGATTTCGATTTCAACCTGAGTGCCATCGGTGGCGCGGTCAGCCGGTAGGAACCCCATGGCCAGCGATTTGCCGGTATGGTGCGAATAGCCGCCGGATGTGCAGAAGCCCTGCACGCTGCCGTTGAGCCAGATCGGCTCCCACGCGGTGACATCGGCATCATTGGCATCGACGATCATGTTGACAAGGCGGCGCTTTGGCCCGCTGGCCTTTTCGGCCATGGCGGCGGCGCGGCCGATCCAGTCACTGGGTTTGTTCCAGCGGATGAAGCGGTCAAGCCCGGTTTCCGCCGGGGTATAGTCAGGCGAAAATTCGCGGCCCCAGGAACCGAACCATTTGTCCAGCCGCAGCGACATCATCGCGCGCATGCCGAAGGGGCGGATGCCAAGGTCAGCGCCATGGGCGGTCAGCGTATCCCACAGGTGGCGGACGGACATATGATCGGTGAAGATTTCATAGCCCAGATCGGCGGTATAGCTGACGCGCTGCACGATGCAGTTGGCCATGCCGATGGTCATCCGGCGCACATCCATGAACTTGAAGGCGTCATTGCTGACATCGGCACGGGTGACGCGGGCCAGCAGATCGCGGGCGCGGGGGCCAGCGATCTGAAAGCCGGAGCGTTGGTCAGAGATGTTGACGACATGGCAGCCGTCCATCTTGTTCTGATCAAACCACCGGTGATGCCAGCCTTGCGCGCCATAGCTGGCGGTCAGTTGGAATTCATGCTCGCTCAGGCAGGACACCGTGAAATCACCGATGATCTTGCCAGAATGCGCCAGCATCGGCGTCAGGGACAGCCGCCCCGGTTTGGGGATATTGCCAGCCATGATCCGGTCAAGCCATGTGCGCGCATTGGCCCCGGTGACCTTGTATTTGCCGAAATTCTGCACCTCATTGATGCCGACGCCGTTGCGCACGCTGGCCACTTCCTGCGCCGTCGCCTCCCACGCATTCGACCGCTTGAAACTGGGTTCCTCATACCGTGGCTGGCCCGGCAGGGCGTGGTAGTTCACCACCTCCAGCCCGTATTGCTGGCCCCAGACCGCGTTCATGCCATCGAACACGTCATACATCGGCGTGGTGCGAAATGGCCGCGCGGCGGGGCGTTCCTCGTTTGGGTAGCTGACCGAAAAGCGCATCTGATAGTTTTCAATGACCTTGGGCACGGTATAGCCGGGGCTGGTCCAGTTGCCAAAGCGTGACACGTCAAAGCCGCGCGGATCGCGCTCCACCTCACCCTCGATCATCCACTGGGCCAGCGCCAGCCCCATACCGCCACCCTGCGAAAAGCCCGCCATGACGGCGCAGGCCGACCAATAGTTGCGCAAGCCCGGCACCGGGCCGATCAGCGGGTTGCCATCGGGGGCAAAGGTGAAGGGCCCGTGGATCACGCGTTTGACACCCGCGCGTTGCAGGGCGGGGAAACGTTTGTACGCGAATTCAACACTGTCGGCAATTTTGTCATAGGCATCGGGCAGCAGTTCCTGCCCCCATTCCCAAGGTGTTCCGTCAATGCTCCAGCCTTCGCAGGGTTTTTCATAGAAGCCGATGCAGAAGCCGCGCCCTTCCTGCCGCAGGTAGGATTCGCCCCCCGGATCCATCACATGTGGGAATTCACGCCCCCCCCGTGCCACGATTTCAGGGATATCATCGGTGACCAGATACTGGTGCGCCATCGGCAAAAGCGGCAGGTAAACCCCCGCCATCGCCCCCACCTCACGCGCCCACAGACCGCCTGCGTTGACCAGATGTTCGCAGGTGATGGTGCCCTTGTCGGTGAAGACTTCCCAGCCGTCTTTCGTGGGAATGGTCGCCGTCACCTTGGTGTGCAGCACAATCTCGGCCCCGCCCATCTTGGCCGCCTTGGCATAGGCGTGCGTCGTGCCATAGGGGTCAAGATGGCCATCCAGCGGGTCATATAGCGCGCCGATGATGCCTTGGGTGTTCACCATGCCATCGGTCAGCTTTTCCACCTCGGCCGGCGACAGAATTTCCGTATCCAGCCCCATGTAGCGGTGCTTGGCGCGTTCGGCCTTTAGCTGGTCAAACCGCGCCTGATTATCGGCCAGCGTGATGCCGCCCACATGGTGCAGCCCGCAGGACATGCCGGTGATCGCCTCCAGCTCTTTATACAGGCGGATCGTATAGCCTTGCAGGGCCGCCATGTTCGTATCGCCGTTCAGCGTGTGAAAGCCGCCCGCCGCGTGCCATGTGCTGCCCGCCGTCAGTTCCGCCCGTTCCACCAGCATCACGTCGGACCAGCCGAGTTTCGTCAGGTGATACAGCACCGAACAGCCGACAACGCCGCCGCCAATCACCACAACGCGCGCATGGGTTTTCATCGGGCTTTCTCCGTTTCACATTGCCTTTGCGCAGATGTGCGCCCCAAAGCCCGCGAAAACCCGCCCGCCCACGACAAAAAATGTCGCTTCCTTGCGTCTTTCTCTTTGTGAAAATACTCAACTCACCCGTGGGGCAGCGCGCCTACTTTTCCGGGATCAGCCCGCGCGGGTTGAACCGCAGCACCAGCAGCAGGATCACCCCAATGAACAGCAGCCGCATGTGCTGCGCATTGGCGTTCAGCGTGGTTTTCACAAACCCATCCGGGATCAGCGCGGTAAAGGCCTGCATCAGACCGGGGCCAAGGTTTTCAGCCACCAGCCACAGCCATCCGATGAAGAGGCCACCCAGCACGGACCCCCAATTGCTGCCCGATCCGCCGACAATCACCATGACCCAGATAAGAAAGGTGAATTGCAAGGGGTTATAGGTGCCGGGGTTCATCAGACCTTGCATGTTCGTCAGCATCGCCCCGCCGACGCCAACGATGGCGGAACCAAGGATAAACACCTGCAAATGCTGACGTTTCACATCTTTGCCCATGGCGGCGGCGGACACCTCATTATCGCGGATCGCGCGCATCATGCGGCCCCACGGTGAGGCAAGGGCGCGTTCGGTCAGCCAGATCACGGCGGCCAGAACGGTGATGAACAGCATGGCATACAGCAGTTTGACCAGAATGGATGACCCGGTTACCGGATCAAAGCCCCAGTTGGCAGCCATGTCGGTGAACCACGGGGTTTGCTGCAGCACCACCTCTTCGTACACCGGCCAAGGGCGGGGCAGATCGTTTACCATTTTCACGCCGCGCGCCAGCCAGTCTTCGTTTTTCAGTACGGACACAATGATTTCGGCAATGCCCAGCGTGGCGATGGCCAGATAATCCGATCGCAGGCCAAGGGCGGTCTTGCCAATTGCCCAGGCGGCAGCGGCGGCCAGCAGGCCACCCACGGGCCAGGCCAGCAGGGCGGGCAGGCCAAGGCCGCCCATGTTGCCATAGGTAGCAGATTCGAAACTTTCGATGCCAGTGACAGCCGGATCATAAATCGCGCGGTAGGCGAAAAACGCGGCCGTCAGCACAATCACCATGGCGATGTTGCGGTTGCGGCCTGCGTGCATGCGCCGGTACAGCGCGACGGTGGCAACCATGGCCGCCACGCCAAAGGCCAGCGCCAGCATCAGGCGCGGCCCGCCCAACGCCCAGCCTTGGGGCACGGGTTCGGATGCGACCAGCACCACGGCCAGCCCGCCAAGGGCGGCAAAGCCCATCAGGCCCGTGTTGAACAGCCCGGCAAAGCCCCATTGCAGGTTCAGCCCCAAGGCCATGACGGCAAAGATCAGCGAAAAATTCAGCAGGCTGAAGGCATAGTTCCAACTGTTCATCGCGCCTGACAGCAAGAACAGCAGGGCCACGCCCGCAAACAGCAACAAGTTCTTGTGCCGGGTCAAACCTGAACCGCTCATACCGATTTTCCCTTGAAGATGCCGGTGGGCATGAACAGCAGCACGATGATCAGGATCGTGAAGCTGACCGCGAATTTATAGTCGGTCGACAAAAGCTGGATCAGGGTATCGGGGGCCCAGGATTCCGGCACGACATAGGTGATCACCTTTTTCCAGGCATAGGTCACGATGACCTCGGACAATGCGATCAGGAACCCGCCGACGATGGCCCCGATGGGCGAGCCGAGGCCACCGACGATGGCCGCGGCGAAGATGGGCAGGAGAAGTTGGAAATAAGTGAAGGGTTTGAAGGACTTGTCCAGCCCGTACAGCACGCCTGCAATGGTGGCCAAACCGGCGGCGATGATCCATGTCACGGCAACCACACGGTCGGGGTTGATGCCGGACAGCAGGGCCAGATCCTCATTATCAGAAAACGCGCGCATGGATTTGCCGGTGCGGGTGCGCTGCAGGAACCAGAACAGGGCGGCGACAAGGATTGCGGCGGCGACAAGCGTGATGCCTTGGGTGGACTTGATGGCAAGGCCTTCGGACAGCCCCGTCATTTCCTTGAAATCGCCGGCAGAAATGATGAAGCGTTCGCCATCAAAGAAATCCTGATCGTCAACGCCGATCAGCAGGCGCACCAGTGCGTTCATGATGAACATCACACCCAGCGACACGATCACAAGGATGGCGGGTTTGGCCTTTTTCTGGCGGTAGAATTTATACACGCCAACATCTGTCAGCAGCACCAGCCCCGCCGTGATGGCAATGGCAACGGGCAGGGCAAGCAGGGCAGTGGGCAGGGGGGCGATGCTGATGCCGGCACCCTGCATGGCCCATGTGAGGTAGATCGTGACCATGGTGCCAAAGGCCATGGTATCGCCATGGGCAAAGTTGGAAAACCGCAGGATCGAATAGATCAAGGTCACGCCAAGCGCGCCGAGGGCGAGTTGCGCGCCATAGGCAACGCCGGGGATAAAGACGAAGTTCAGGAAGGTGATGAGGGCGTTGAGGATATCCACGGTCTAGCCCCCCAGAAACGACCGACGCACATCGGGGTCGGCCAGAAGGGCGGCTCCGGTGTCGGTAAAGCGGTTGCGGCCCTGCACAAGGACATAGCCTTTGTCAGCGATTTCAAGCGCTTGGCGGGCGTTCTGTTCAACCATCAGGATGGAAATGCCGCTGCGGGCAATCTCGATGATGCGGTCGAAAAGTTCGTCCATCACGATGGGCGACACCCCGGCGGTGGGTTCATCCAGCATCAGCACCTTTGGCTGGGTCATCAACGCGCGGCCGACGGCGACCTGTTGACGCTGGCCGCCGGACAATTCGCCTGCAGGCTGATAGCGTTTGGTTTTCAGGATTGGGAACAGGTCGTAAATCTGCGCGATGGTGGCGGCGATATCATCACGGCGCAGGAAGGCGCCCATTTCAAGGTTTTCCTCAACCGTCATGGAAGTGAAGATGTTGCTGGTTTGCGGCACAAAGGCCATGCCCTTGGCGACGCGAGCCTGCGGGGTGAGTTTGGTGATATCTTCGCCATCCAGCCGCACATGGCCTTCGCGCAAGTTCAGCATGCCGAACACCGCTTTCATCGCCGTTGATTTGCCAGCGCCATTGGGGCCAACGATCACGGCAATCTCGCCCTTTTCCACGGCAATGGTGCAGCCATGCAGGATATCCGCGCCGCCATAGCCGCCGGTCATGGCATCGCCAATAAGGAAAGGTTCAGCCATGACATGTGCTCCGATGGCCAAAAATTTTCGACGAAAATTTTTGGCTGGTGATCGTCTGGTTAGGCATGGGCGACCACCTTGTTCTTCAATCCCGTGCCCAGATAGGCCTCGATCACGCGTTCATCATTCTTGACCTGTGCGGCGGTGCCGGTGGCCAGAACGCGGCCTTCGGCCATGCAGATCACCGGGTTGCACAGGCGGCTGATGAAATCCATGTCATGCTCGATGACACAAAAGGTATAGCCGCGTTCCTTGTTCAACCTGATGATCGCATCGCCGATGGTGTTCAGCAGCGTGCGGTTCACACCTGCGCCCACCTCATCAAGGAAAACGATCTTGGCATCCACCATCATGGTGCGGCCCAGTTCCAGCAGTTTCTTTTGCCCGCCAGAGATTTGCCCGGCCTTCTGATCGGCCAGATGGGAAATCGTCAGGAAATCAAGCACTTCATCGGCCTTGTCGCGGATGGCCTTTTCCTCAGTGGCCACCTTGCCGCGCGCGAACCATGCGTTCAGCAGGCTTTCACCCGATTGGCGCGCTGGCACCATCATCAGGTTTTCACGCACGGTCATCGAGGCAAATTCATGCGCAATCTGAAAGGTGCGCAACAGGCCTTTGGCGAACAGCTGGTGCGGCGGCAGGCCGGTGATATCTTCGCCGTCCATCATCACGCGACCGGATGTGGGGGGCAGGCGGCCTGCGATGACGTTGAACAGCGTGGTTTTGCCTGCGCCATTGGGGCCGATCAGGCCGGTAATGCTGCCGGTTTGAATGGTCAGGCTTGCGCCATCAACGGCATGAAAGCCGCCAAAATGGCGATGAAGGTCGTCAACGACGATCATGCAGTGTTCCCCTGTCGTGGTGCCCGCCGGTTTGCCCAGCGGTGCTTATGTGACGCGGCCCGGAGCAATGTCCGGGCCGCGCTGGCATTTCAGATGGTCAGGATCACTTGAAGCCGACGGTGGTGTTGGCACCGCCCGCAACTTCGATCTGGCGGTAGCGGCCGGCGCTTTCGCCCGGCCCGATCAGTTCAACAGCGGTCGCACCTTCAAAGTCGATGTCGGTGCCTGCTGCCAGCAGTTCCAACCCCTTGGCAAGTTCGCCGGGATAGATTTTCTCACCCGGTGCGTTGGCCACATCCATCACCTTGGCGGCATAGGCGGCGGGGTCGGACGAGCCTGCAGCCTGCATGGCAAGGGCGATCAGGGCCATGGCATCATAGCTTTCGGGCGTGTAGGCCGATGTGCCGTCAAAGCCAGCGGCGGCTGCCATGGTGCCAAAGGTTTCTGCGCCAACGGAATCAGACCCGGCAATCTGGCCCCATGACCCGTTCAGGCCTTCGCCAATGGCGGCTGGCAACGAGTCACCAATCATGCCGCCGGGCAGACCGAATGTGCTAAAAGCGCCTGCGTCGAGCGACGACTGGATGATGCCTTTGCCGCCCTGATCAAGGTAGCCAGCCACGACGAGGATATCACCACCGGCAGAAGCCAAAGCAGCGACTTCGGCGGAATAGTCGGCCTTGCCATCCTCATGGGCGGCATTGATGGTGACGGTGCCACCAAGGGCGGTGAAAGATGCCGCAATCGCGTCCGACAGGCCCTTGCCGTAATCGTTGTTGGTATAGGTCATCGCGATGGATTTGATACCCTTTTCCATCAGCGTGGCAGCCATCACTTCGCCTTCGCGGGCATCAGATGGTGCGGTGCGGAAGAACAGCCCATCATCTTCGGCCGTGGTCAGCGCGGGCGAGGTGGCGGAGGGCGAGATCATGACAATGCCGTTAGGGCGGGCAACGCCCTGCAGCACAGCACCGGTGACGCCGGAGCAATCAGCGCCGACAATGCCTTTGACGCCGTCAGCGGTAACAAGACGTTCTGCAGCGGCGGTGGCGACGGCGGCATCGGTGCAGGTACTGTCAGCGGCAACCACGGTGATGGTGGACCCGGCGAGCAGTTTGCCTGAATCGCTGGCCTCTTTGGCGGCCATGGCGGCACCGGCGGACATGGCAGGTGTCAGCGATTCAATCGGGCCGGTAAAGCCGATCAGCACGCCGACCTTGATTTCTTCGGCAGAGGCCATCCCAGCGGACAGTGCGGCAACGGCAGATGCAAGCAGCAGTTTTTTCATTATCGTCTCCCTAACGGACCTTTATGGCCCTGATCCTGCGCGAGACGTTAGAGGCGGATAATTCAAAAGGAAAGCGGGTTTGTGCGCATCAATGCAGGCGATTTTCCCGGATTCCGGCCCAATGCGGGCGGGTGAACCGGTTGCCGCAAGGGAATGTGAATGGCAAGGCGGGCAGGCTGTGCCTAGGTGCCAATCACAGGTGGAAAACGGAGGCGGATATGCAGATTGCAGCGGGGGTGATGGTGGCGGGGTTGCTGATGCCGGGGGCGTTGGCGGCGGCCGAGGTGGACACATCGGCGGGCTTGATGCGGATTGATCTGGTGGCGGGGGGGCTGGATGAGCCGTGGGGCATCGCGTTTCTGCCGGACGGGCGGTTTCTGGTGACAGAACGGGCGGGGGAGCTGTGGCTGTATGCGGCGGATGGGGCCAGCCGGACCGCCGTGGCGGGGGTGCCTGCGGTGGCGGATGACGGGCAGGGTGGCCTGCTGGATGTGATGGTGCATTCGAACGGCGAGGTCTGGCTAAGCTATGCCGAGCGGCAGGGGGGCGGATCGGGGACGGCGGCGGCGAAGGGGCGGCTGGAGGGCGATGCGTTGGGCGGGGTGGAGGTGGTGTTCCAAAGCCCGGAAGGGGGCAGCGGCGGGCGGCACTTTGGGTCACGGCTGGTAGAGGGGCTGGATGGCACGGTGTACCTGACGATCGGGGACCGGGGCACGGGGCCAGAGGGGCTGGCAGCGCAGGACGGGATGCGGGCAGAGGGCAAGGTTGTTCATCTGACGGCAGATGGTGCCCCCGCGACGGTGCAGCCGGGGATGCTGCCGGGGGTGTTTTCCATGGGGCACCGCAACCCGCAGGGGGCGGCGTTGGACGGGCGCGGGCAGTTGTGGGTGGTGGAACATGGGGCGAAGGGCGGTGATGAGTTGAACCTTGTGCAGATGGGGGGGAATTACGGCTGGCCGGTGATTTCGTATGGGGAAAACTACGACGGGGCAAAGATCGGCGTGGGGCAGGCGCAGGAGGGAATGGCGCAACCTGTGATCTATTGGGGCCCGTCAATCGCACCATCGGGGATGATGTTTTACAGCGGCAAGCTGGTGCCGGCTTGGGCGGGGGATGCGTTTTTGGGCAGCCTGAAGTTTGATTACATCGGGCGGCTGGACGCGGATGCAGGCTATGCCGAAGAGCGGATCATGGGCGAGGCGACGGGCCGGGTGCGCGATGTGGTGGAAGCGCCGGATGGGGCGATCTGGTTTGTCTCGGTGAACGACGGGGCGGTGTACCGGATGGCGCCGGACCCTTGATCTGCCGGTGGAGCGGGGTTTCACACCCCGCACCCCGTGGGATATTTGAGGACAGATGAAAGGGCAAAGGCACGCCGTGCTGTGTTGGGCTTGGTTGCGCGGGCGGGATGGGGCGTGTATCAGCGGCGAAAAGGTTTATTGCGGGGGCGGTTCATGCGGCGTGTTGTCATTACGGGTCTTGGGCTGGTCACACCTTTGGCCTGCGGGGTTGAGCAAACCTGGGCGCGGCTGATTGCGGGGCAGTCTGGGGCGGGGCCGATCACGCGGTTTGATGCGTCGGGTGTGATCACGCAGTATGCCTGCGAACTGCCGCGCGGGGACGGAACGGATGGCACGTTCAACCCGGACGACTGGATGGAGCCGAAAGACCAGCGCAAGGTGGATGATTTCATCATTTACGGGATGGCTGCGGCGGTGCAGGCGGTGCGGGATGCGGGCTGGGAGGATATCTCTGAGGCCGAAAAGCTGCGCACGGGGGTGATGATCGGGTCGGGGATCGGCGGGCTGCAGTCGATTGCGGAGACGGCGGTGCTGATCAAGGAACGCGGGCCGAAGCGGGTATCGCCATTCTTTATTCCGGGCGCGTTGATCAACCTGATCTCGGGTCAGGTTTCGATCCGGTTCGGGTACAAGGGGCCAAACCATGCGGTGGTGACGGCCTGTTC
>JAYUZO010000212.1:0-3327 GCA_043751715.1 Rhodobacterales bacterium
GACAATGACCGCATGCCGATTTCGGTCGCCTTGTGCGTGGGCACACGCAACGTCATCTTGTCCTTTTCGAACGAGATCACGAAAAGCTCCAGCCGCAGCCCGGCAATTTCCTGCTCCTCGATCGAAATGATCCGGCCCACGCCATGCGCAGGGTAGACCACGAATTCATTTGGGCGGAAATCAGGCTTTTTCGACTTTGTCATTCAATCGCATCCTTTGCAGGGGGCCCTTTTCCAACAACAAAACACCAGCCGGGATCATGTGGCCCCGGTGATGTGTGGTGCTGTGTCACTGAAAATGCGTCTCAGGCGAGCAGCGCTGAGGCGTGGGAAGGGCTCCGTCCTTGTGTGTAACGATTAGGTAGCACAATTTTGGCCTGATTCCAACTGCCACAATAGACCAGCACCCCAACATAAATGCCGGGAATTGCGCAATTTTTGCCAAACTGCCCGTTTGATGAGCGGGTTTCGCCCGAATCATGTCCGAATCGCGGCGGACGAAAAGCGGTCAGCCCCCTGCCCCGGCCCCTTCGGAAAAGTACTTTTCCAACTTACCGGTTTCACCGTCACGCGCCTCGGCCTCGGGCAGCGGATCCTTGCGGGTGATGATGACGGGCCACATTTCGGAATACTTGCGGTTGAACGTCACCCATTTTTCCATATCCGGTTCGGTATCAGGCCGGATGGCATCTGCCGGGCATTCGGGTTCGCACACGCCGCAATCAATGCATTCATCCGGATGGATGACCAGCATGTTTTCACCCTCATAGAAGCAATCCACGGGGCACACCTCGACGCAGTCGGTGTATTTGCATGCAATGCAGTTATCGACCACCACATAGGTCATCGGCCCGTCTCCGTTTATGTATTCGCCCTGCAGATAAAGCAGCCGTATGGATCATTCAAGCGGTGGCGGCGTCGCGGGTACAAGATCAAGATACAGCAGTTGCGCCTCGGTCGCCGGGCCACGCCGCTGCCCCAGTGCCGTGATGCGCACCATGCGGATGGCATCACCCTGCGGAAAGGTCAGCACATCGCCCGCGCGCAGCACATGGCCGGGTTTACGGGTTTTCTGGCCATTGATCCGCACATGGCCGGATTCGATTTCTTCGGTCGCCAGCGCGCGGGATTTGAAGAACCGCGCCTGAAACAGCCACTTGTCCAGCCGCAGGGTGGCCGCCGCATCATCACTGCTGCGCCCACCCTTGCCAGCCAAGCGTCAGACCTTGCCCTTCAGCGCCATCAGCACGGCAAAGGGGTTATCCGGGTCGATTGGTTTTTCAACGCGCGGCGGGCGGGCCTCGAACGCTTTGACGCGGTCGGGCTGCCGGTCGGGGCGGGTGTCAGGTTTGCCGCCGCCTTTGCCTTTGTAGCGATCACCGCGGTCACCCTGCGGGCGGTCGCCGCGGGGCTTGTCGCTTTTGGGGCGGTCGCCTTGCGCTGCATCACCCTGTGGTTTGTCACCCTGAACCCGCTCACCCTGCGGTTTGCGGTCGCCGCGTGGGCGGTCACTGCGGCGCTCACCTTGGGGCCTGTCACCTTGCGGGCGCGCACCTTGCGGGCGGCGGTTTTCGGGGCGTTGTTTGGGGGCCCAGGTAAAGGTGTAGAACACCTCCATCTCGGGGGCTGCCTCTTCCGTTGCCTCGGCCTCGGGTTCCGGCACGGGGGCCAGCACGGGCGCCAGTAAAGACACCTCCTCCGGGATCGGGTTCAGGATTTCGCCCTCTGGAATCAGCGGAACGACAATGGCCGCAGCCGCCTTGATTTTCGCACGTTCACCACGTTCGCCCTTGTACCCCAAGCCTGCCATCAGATCGGTGAACTGTTCCAGCGACAGCCCCGTGATCGACAACATATCCGGCACCGCCTCAAACCCCGCACGGCTGTCTTTGGTGCGCAGGATATCGGCCAGACGTTCCAGCATATCAATGCGGATCGCCCGCGTACCAGCCGGATGATAGCCCGCCAGCGTGTAGTGCTGCTTTGGCACCGCATCAAGATTTGGAATCGTCACCAGCCCCGGTGGCGGGCTTTCCGGGAATTCGGCCAGATCATTGAACAATGACCACAGCACCAGTCGCAGGCGCGTGGGTGCAGGTTTCAGCAGTGCAGGCAGAAAGATCGTGAACTGGCCAAACCGCACACCATGCTTGCGCAAAGCACCGCGTGCGTCCTGATCTAGGTCCTTGACCTCGGATGCGATCACATCGCGCGGCAACACACCCAGACCTTCGGCCAGCCGGAATGCAAAACCCCGCGCAAGGCCCGTCAGCGTTTCATCACGGCCCATGGCCAGCAGCGGGTCAAACAGTGCGGCCACCTTGCGGTCGATAAAGTGTTGCAGGCGGCGGCGGACCTTGTCCATCGCGTCTGGCCCGGCCTCATCATCCACAAACGCCTCAACCGTCGGGCGCGTGATTTCACCACCCTTGACCAGTTTGCCCACTGCCATGGTGCCCCACATCAGGCCACCCTGTTCGGTGAAATCCAGCTCGGTATCCGGCGCGTTATAAAAACGGTCGGCGCGCAAATGGAATTCCGGGCGCAGCGCCTGTTCGGCCGCCTGCCGCAGCGTGCGCGCCTCATCCGGGCTGCCGCTGGCATCCTGCCGGAAACGGAACCCTTCCAGACGGCCAACGAATTCGCCCTCTACCGTCACTTCGCCTTTGTCATTCACCTCGGCCACGAGGGTCTCCTTTTGCTTCAACCGCCGCATCAGCACAGATGTGCGGCGGTCAACGAATCTTTGTGTCAACGCTGTATGCAGCGCATCGGATAAGCGGTCTTCTACAGCGCGGGTTTCGTCACGCCAATGGCTTTCGTCCTGCACCCAGCCTTTGCGTTGCGCGACGTAAGTCCATGTGCGGATATAGGCAAGGCGTTTGGACAGCGTATCAATATCGCCAATCGGTTTGTCGATGCGGTCAACGGCGGTTTTCAGCCAGTCTGACGGGATATGCCCCCGGCGCAGAAACGCAAAGATGCCGGTCAACAGCGCGGCATGTTCCGGGCCTGAAGACCCCCGAAAATCGGGCACGCGGCAAACATCCCACAGCAGTTTCACATCCTGCGGGCCACGGATCAGATCACGCACTTCGGGCGTATCCGACAGGGTTTTCAGCGCTGTCAGATCATCATTATCCCGCGCACGCGTCAGCCAGTCATGCGTTGTGGGCGCTTCAAGGCTGCGAATCAGGCGGTCAGTCGTGCCGAATTCCATCCGGTCACTGCGCCAGTGCAGCTTTTTCACCGGGGCAAAGCGGTGGTTTTCAATCGCCTCGATCACATCATCATCAAAGGCGCGCGCCTCACCCGTCACACCAAAGGT
>JAYUZO010000213.1:0-17972 GCA_043751715.1 Rhodobacterales bacterium
CATTTCACCGTATGCCCCAGATCATCCGCCAACGCCGCGCAAGCCTCGGCCACATCTTCCAGCGTATTACGCCCGTAAACCTCGGGCTGGCGGCTTCCAAGCAGGTTTAGATTAGGTCCGTTCAGAATGTAGATAGGCTTGGCCATGGCGTCCCCCGCGTTTGGCCTGACACTATCCGATCAGGCGCAGGGGGCAAGCCGGAGGGTGCGTGATTTCACGCACCACCCATGCAAACCCTCACGCAACCTTTTCCAACGCCGCGTCCTGCGTGATGCCAAGCGCGTGGCACACATCGCGGGTCAGGTGCGGGCGGTTCAGGGTATAGAAATGCAGATTTTCCACCCCGCCCGCGATCAGCCTTGTGCACAGCGTGGTGCATTGCGTCAGCGCCAGCAACTCTTCGCGCCCGTCGCGCGCCGCCATGGTAAAGGCCTCATCCAGACGTACGGGCGCCTTTGTGCCGCAGCGGGCCGCAAATTTCTTCGCCCCAGCCCAGCTTTGAATCGGCAGGATGCCCGGAATGATGGGGGCGGTGATGCCTTCCTTGGCGCACAGATCGCGGAAGCGGAAAAACGTATCTGCCTCAAAGAAAAACTGCGTGATGGCGGATGTCGCACCGGCATCGATCTTGCGCTTCAGCCAGCGCACATCGGCCAGCGTATCGGCGCTGTCAGGGTGCGGCTCGGGGTAGGCCCCCACGCGGATCTTGAACTTGCCGGTGTCCGCCAGTGCCGCCACCAACTCCACCGATGACGCAAAACCATCGGCATGGGCAGTAAAGCGGTCTGCCCCCAGCGGCGCATCACCGCGCAGCGCCACAATCTCGGTCACGCCCGCTGCAGCATAGGCCGCCGCTATTTCAAGCGTTTCGGCCCGTGTGGCATCAACGCAGGTCAGGTGCGCGGCCACATTCAGCCCGTAGTTGCGGCCAATAGTGGTGACCGCATCATGCGTCAGCTTGCGTGTGGTGCCGCCTGCGCCATAGGTAACGCTGGCAAAGGCGGGCTTCAGCGGTGCCAGCATCTGCACGGTTTCCCACAGCCGGAATGACGCATCCAGCGTCTGCGGCGGGAAGAATTCGAAACTGATGCGTGGACTGGTCATGATATTCTCCTTCAATGCACCACTTGTCACATTTTTGCGGATGTGAGACAAATTCATAATCCTCAACATAAACATGAGCGCGCCTCATCATGCATATCGAATTCCGCCACCTGCGCACCATCCGCGCCATTCATCAGGCGGGCGGTCTGGCCCGTGCGGCTGATATTCTGAACATGACGCAATCCGCGTTAAGCCATCAGGTCGCGGGGCTGGAGGATCAGGCGGGGGTAGAGCTGTTCGTGCGCCGATCCAAACCCATGCGCCTGTCAGCGGCGGGGTTGCGCATGCTGCGGCTGGCCGAACGGATTTTGCCGGAAATTGATGCGTTGGCCGATGAATTCCGCGCATTGCGGGCGGGCAAAGTGGGGCGGCTGCATATTGCAATGGAATGCCACGCCTGTTTTGAATGGCTGTTCCCGGTGCTGGAACAATTCCGCCATTCATGGCCCGATATTGACGTGGATATCCGCGCAGGATTGGCGTTTGAGGCACTGGCCGCGTTGAACCGCGAAGAGGTGGATCTTGTCATCTCGTCTGATCCGGTGAAAATGGATGGTGTCACCTTCAACCCGCTGTTTGACTACCACCCGGTGTTTGTGGCCGCCGCCCAGAACCCCTTGGCGCAAAAGCCCTATATCAGTGCCGATGATTTCCGCGACCAGACGCTGATCACCTATCCGGTGAGCCGTGACCGGCTGGATGTGTTTTCCGAAATGCTGACGCCTGCGCGCGTGGAACCCCGCGCCACACGGGCGGTGGAACTGACAGCGGTGATCCTTATGCTGGTGGCCGCCAATCGCGGCGTGGCGGTGCTGCCCGACTGGGTGCTGCGCGATATCAAATCCAACGCTGATTACGTCACGCGGCCCCTTGGCCCCGGTGTGATTACCAAGCGGGTCTATGCGGCCACAAGAACCGAGGATGCAACGACACCGTTCATGGCGCATTTCCTGAAACTGGGGCGGTCAGAGCCGGTAAAGCTGCAGCGCGGCTGAATGGACCGGGACCAAAAATTTTCGTCGCAAATTCTTCGTCCTTGGCAGCCGGCGCTACTCGTTAATCAGGCCGCGTAGATGCGTCCGGGTTATTGCTGTAAAGCGCCAGTTTGTTGCCCTGCGGGTCGCGCAGATAGGCCACATAAAACTGCGGGCTGTAGGCGGCGCGAAAACCAGGTGCGCCTTCATCATGCCCCCCCGCCGCACAAGCCGCCGCGTGGCACGCGTGCACCTGCGCCTGCGTTGCGCAGTGAAAGGCCACCATCACGCCATTGCCCACCGTCGCCGATTTGCCATCGAACGGCGGTTTGACATAGAAATCTGGTGGCGCAATCTGCCCGGCAACGGCAGCCAAAGCATAGCTCAGCCCTTCATGCGACACAGTCAGGCCATAGCCAAGCTGCGGCAGGAACGCGTTGTAAAACCGTTCTGCCGCCACCAGATCATTTGCCCCCACCGTCACATAGCCAATCATCTGCGCCTTCTTTACCGCCCTTTCGCCTGATCCCTGGCATTGCCGATCAGCAGGCTGGACCCGGCATAGATATCACCCGTGACCTGCAGCGCAAACCGCTCGCGGTCACGCTTGCGCACGCCGTCGATCGTGGCGTCCGCGTCCTCATCCGGTACATCCAGCAGCATCAGCGCCTCGCGCGACAACGCCAAGGCTGATTCAAACGTTTCGCGCATCTGGTGATCGACGCCAAGCTTGACCAGTTCAATGGCATGCTGCCGGTCATAAGCGCGTGCCAGCACCTGCGTATCCGGAAACTCGCCCTTCAACAGATGCGCGATGCGTGTGGTGACGCCGGGCTGATCGGTGGCAATCACCACCATGCGCGCATGCGCCGCCCCTGCCGCCTTCAAAATATCCAGCCGCGTGCCATCGCCGTAATAGATCTTGAAACCAAAGGCTTCTGCTGCCTTGATCGAATCCGGGTTCGTATCAATGATGGTGATCGAACAGCGCCGCGCCAGCAGGCTTTGCGTCACGATCTGCCCAAACCGCCCGAAACCAACCAACAGCACTGATGCCCGCGCGCCGTCCGCCACCTCCAGCCCATCAGCCGATACCGTGGCGGCAGGCATCAGCCGGTCATGCAGCACCACCATCAGTGGCGTCAGCACCATGGAGATAATGATGATCGCCGTCAGAATTGCGTTGGACGGCCCGTTGATCAGCCCCGCCGCCAGCGCTGCTGCATAGAGCACAAATGCAAACTCGCCCCCCTGCGCCATCAGCACCGTGCGCTCTGCCGCCTCACGGTTGCCTGCCCCGAACAGGCGCGCCACGGCAAAGATCACCCCCGCCTTCAGCACCATGAAGGACAGCACCGAAATCGCCACCAACTGCCAGTTCGCTGCGATCACCGACAGGTCAACCGACATGCCCACCGCCATAAAGAACAGCCCCAGCAATATGCCCCGGAACGGTTCCACATCCGCCTCCAACTGATGGCGAAAGCTGGATTCAGACAGCAGCACCCCTGCCAGAAACGCCCCCATCGCCGTTGACAGCCCGCCAAGCTGCATCCACAGCGCCGCCCCCAACACCACCAGCAGGGCGGCCGCTGTCATCACTTCACGCGCACGCGATGCCGCCAACAGCCGGAATAGCGGGTTCAAAAGGTACAGCCCTGCCAGAACCAGCACCGCAATCGCCCCAAGGCCCAGTGCGACGCCCCCCAGCCGCGCAGCAACCGTTACCTCTGCCCCCGGCGCCAGAAACGCCACCAGCGCCAGCAAGGGCACAATCGCCAGATCCTCCAACAGCAGGATCGACACAATCCTTTGGCCCTTTGGCGTCGAAATATCGCCGCGTTCCTGCAGCATCTGCATTACGATGGCGGTTGATGTCAGCACAAACCCCGTGCCCGCAATCAGCGATGGCACCAGATCATAGCCCAAGGCCACACCCACAGTGCTGAGCAGCGCCATCCCGACCAAAAGCTGCACCAGCCCCATGCCAAAAATATCGCGTCGCATCGACCATAACCGCTTCGGCTCCATCTCCAGCCCGATGATGAACAAAAACATCACTACACCCAGTTCCGCCACATGCAGCATCGCCGCCGGGTCACTGAACACTGCCAGCCCGAATGGCCCGATCACCAGCCCCGCCGCCAGATACCCCAGAATCGACCCCAGCCTTGCGCGCTTGAACACAGGCACCGCCACCACCGCTGCCCCCAGCAGGATGACAACCGATTGCAGATCAACCCCGGCGGATTCGGCCATATTCGTACTCCTGTTGCGACGTCCCGATCTTGCCGTGATCGCAATCCGCCGCAAGCGCCAAGTGGCTAAGCCTTTCCTTCCCGCCCGCTGCGGTATAAAGCCCCGCCCAACCCCGCAATGGAGCGTCCGATGTCAGGCAGTGCCAACCTCAACCTCATGATCAAGGCCGCCCGCAAGGCAGGCCGTGCCCTGGTCAAGGATTTCCGCGAGGTGGAAAACCTGCAAGTGTCCTCCAAAGGCCCCGGCGATTTCGTCTCCAAGGCTGATCGTGAGGCTGAACGCATCATCAAGGAAGACCTGATGGCGGGTCGTCCGACCTATGGCTGGCTGGGTGAAGAGACGGGCGAAACCGAAGGCGTTGATCCAACCCGCCGCTGGATTGTTGACCCGCTGGATGGCACGACGAACTTTCTGCACGGCATGCCGCACTGGGCCGTGTCCATCGCACTGGAACACAAGGGCGAGATTGTTTCGGGCGTGGTTTATGATGCGGCCAAGGATGAATTGTTCTGGGCCGAAAAGGGCGCAGGCGCCTGGATGAACGACAAACGCATGCGTGTGTCAGGCAGGCGCAACATGGTGGACGCGGTGTTTGCCACGGGCGTGCCGTTCGGCGCAAAGGTGACGCTGCCGCTGATGCTGCATGATCTGGCGCGCCTGATGCCAGCCTGTGCTGGTGTGCGCCGCTGGGGGGCCGCCTCGCTGGATCTGGCCTATGTCGCGGCGGGCAGGTACGATGGCTATTGGGAACGCGAATTGCACCCCTGGGACATGGCGGCAGGCCTGATCATCGTGAAAGAGGCCGGCGGCATGGTGGGCGGCATCTTTGATGGCCAAAGCCCGCTGGATACCGGGGCCGTGCTGGTCTCCAATGATGCGCTGTATGCGCCATTCCGCAAGATCATTCAGGGCGAAGGCTGATCCCACAGGTAGACACGCGTTTTCTGCGAAAATTCAGACTCTGGCACCCTGAATTTTCGCAGAAAATTCGCGCGCTGTTCACCGCATGCGCCGCACTGTTGGAATGCGTGTCTGCGTCACCTGATATTCCGCCTCCGGGTGCGGTGGTACGCCCTGGGTTTGCCCCCAATACCCCGTCCCGCCGCGCCACAGCCAGACCGGCACGGCCAGCACCACACCCGCCACAAACCCGCCTGCATGCGCCCAATAGGCCACGCCACCACCCTCTGTTGGCATGGCAAATCCGCTGACAACCTGCGTGCCAAACCACAGGCCCAGTACAATCCAGGCCGGGATCGGGATCACCCGGATAAAGATCACAAAGAACAGCAGCACATCCACCCGCGCGCGGGGATACAGCAGAAGATACCCCCCCAGCACCCCGGCAATTGCACCCGACGCGCCCACCATCGGCACCTGCGAAGTGGGGTCGGCATAAATCTGCAACCCGGCGGCCGCAAATCCGCAGACCACATAAAACGCAGCAAAGGTCAGATGCCCCATCTGATCTTCCAGATTATCGCCAAACACCCACAAAAACAGCATGTTGCCGATGATATGCATCCAGCCCGCATGCAGGAACATCGAGGTGAAAATGGTATGCCACTGCGCGCCCTCCATCACGAATTGCGGCACAAGGCCCCAGTGATAGAAAAAGATGTTGATGGCGCGGTCATTCGGCAGCGTCAGCCAATACCCCAGAAAGATCAGGGCATTGGCAAATATCAGCAGCCAGCACACATAGGGCGTGCGGCCAGACGGGTTATGATCGCGAAACGGAAAGAACATGGTCGTAAGGTGGGTGATAGCGCGCGCGCCGTCAACCCACCGCACCGCCGCCATACAAGGCATCCCCCTCCCCCCTTATGGGGAGGGGGTGGGGGGTCAGCCACAGGCCCTGCACCTCACAAAATTACCCGTGCCTCAGTCCGCTACTGTTGCCAGCAATTCAGCATTGCCGCCCGAAGCTGTCGTATCAATACACACATGCCGCTCCAGCAGCACATGGGCTGCGTCCAGTGCCCTGATCAGCGGCACAATCGCCCCCGGCCTGCGCGCCAATGCCTGCGCATAGGCACGGCCGCTGGCATCATCCCCCCACCAGACAGCGCCCGACACGGGCAGGCGCAACAATGCATCCGCCGCCAACCCCGGTGCTGCCACTGCCAGCCCACCCAACGCCTGCACTGCCGCCACCTGTGCAGCCGCAGCCGCCGCTGATGGCCCAAGGCACACCAAAGGCGCGCGCTGATAGGATGACAGGCGGTTGCTTTCCCCCGTTGGCCCCGGCAGGTTTTCCGCATGCACCGGGGCCAGTGATGGCTGCAACCGTGCCAATGCTTGCGCGGCCACAGCCTCGGTCGTTGCACTGCCATCGGCCACCGCCATACCAACCAGTGCCGCCGCAAACCGCGTCAGATACTGCGGCCCGCCCGCCTTTGGCCCAGTGCCCGACAGGCCTTCGCCGCCAAACGGCTGGCTGCCCACCACAGCGCCAATCTGGTTGCGGTTGACATAGGCGTTGCCCGCGCGCAGCCGCGCCAGCACCTGCGAAACCCGGCCATCAATCCTCGTGTGAAGCCCGAAGGTCAGCCCGTAACCCGTTGCGTTGATTGCATCAATGACGCGATCAAGATCACGCGCCGCAAAACGCGCAATATGCAGAACGGGCCCGAAAATCTCACGTGGCATATCGGCAATGCCGCGCACCCGGATCACCGTTGGCGGGATGAAATGCCCCTGCCCCGGCGCTGCCATCTGTTTCAGCACCCGCCCCTCGGCCTGCGCCGCCGCAATGTATTCGGCAATGCCCGCCTGCGCCCCGGCATCAATCACCGGGCCGATATCGGTGGCCAGATCCCATGGGTTGCCCATAGTCAGTTCATCCATCGCGGCCAGCAGCATGTCTTCGATATGATCCGCCACATCCTCTTGCAGATACAGGCAGCGCAGCGCCGAACAGCGTTGGCCTGCCGACTGGAACGCCGATGCAATCACATCGCGCACCGCCTGTTCTGGCAGGGCCGTGCTATCGACCACCATCGCATTCAGCCCCCCGGTTTCCGCAATCAACGGGGCTGTGGGGTTGCCATGCGTAGCCATGGCCGCGCGGATCAGCTTTGCCGTGTCGGTGGACCCGGTAAACGCAATGCCTGCAATGTCCGGATGGCGCGAAAGTGCAGCCCCCACCGTGGCACCATCCCCCGGCAGAAACTGCAGCGCCGCCAGCGGCACCCCCGCCTGATGCAACAGGCGCACACCAAGGGCTGCAATCAGCGGCGTCTGTTCGGCAGGCTTGGCCAGCACGGCATTGCCCGCCGCCAAGGCCGCCGCCACCTGCCCCGTGAAAATCGCCAAGGGAAAGTTCCATGGGCTGATGCAGGCAAAGACACCCCGCGCGGGGTTTTGCAGGGCCGTGGCACCCGCTGCATAATAGCGCAGGAAATCGACCGCCTCACGCAGTTCGGCCACCGCATCGGCCAGCGTCTTGCCCGCTTCACGCGCCAGAACCGCAAACACCTCACCAAACGCCGCTTCGTACAGATCGGCCGCGCGGTTCAGCACAGCGGCCCGCTCTGCGGCAGGGACAGCCCATGGTGCCGCCGCTGCAACCGCCTGCGCCACATCCTCGGCCGCGGCGTTGACCACATGCCCGACCACAGCCCCGCTGGCCGGGTCAAGCAAAGGCTGGCCCGCGCGTACCGCAGCATCAGCAAAGGCACCGACCGGACCCGCCTTGAAGCTACCCTCGGCAAACGCCTCGCGCGCCGCGAAAATCCCGGCAAGGTCTGCCGCATCCGTCAGATCCCACCCCGCCGCATTCCTGCGCGCGCCAAACAGCGCAGGCCCCGCCGGCAAGGCCGGGTTCGGCAAAGCTAGCCCCGCCATCGCCCCCATCGGGCAGGCCGCGACCGCCTCGGGTGGCACATCGGCATCGACGATCTGGTTGACAAAACTGCTGTTCGCGCCGTTTTCCAGCAATCGCCGCACCAAATACGCCAGTAAATCCCGGTGCGCGCCTACAGGCGCATAAATCCGGCAGCGTGTGGCGTTATCCGTCAGCACCAGATCATGCAGGCGTTCGCCCATGCCGTGCAGGCGCTGAAATTCATAGGCCATCGGATCGGTGGCCATCTCAAGTATCGCCGCCACCGTATGCGCGTTGTGCGTAGCGAATTGCGGGTAAATCCGGTCTGTCATGCCCAGCAGTTTCGCAGCACAGGCCATGTATGACACATCCGTTGCCTGCTTGCGCGTGAATACCGGGAATGACTCCAGCCCCATCACCTGCGCGCGCTTTACCTCCGCGTCCCAGTACGCCCCCTTCACCAGCCGCACCATGATGCGCCGGTCCAGCCGCGTGGCTGTGCCGTAAAGCCAATCAATCACCGCCCCCGCACGCCGCCCATAGGCCTGTACCACCACGCCAAACCCATCCCACCCGGCGAGCGAGCTATCCTCGAGCACCGCTTCAATCACCTTGCAGGACAGTGCCAGCCTGTCGGCCTCTTCCGCGTCAATGTTGAACCCCAACCCCGCCGCCCGTGCCAACCCCGCCAACGCCCGCACCCGTGGCACCAGTTCCGCCATCACGCGCGCTTCCTTGGCCACCTCATAGCGCGGATGCAGCGCCGACAGTTTCACCGAAATCCCCGGATTGGCGCGAATGTCATTGCCCCGCGCCGCCCGCGCAATCGCCGTGATCGCGGCCGAATAGCTCAGGTGATAGCGCCGCGCGTCGGCCTCTGTCCGTGCCGCCTCACCCAGCATATCATAGCTGTAGGTGTAGCCCTGCCCCTCCAGCTCCTGCGCGCGCTTCATCGCTGCGGCAATATCCTCACCCAGCACAAACTGCCGCCCCATCTCTTTCATCGCCTGCGCCACCGCCCGGCGGATCACCGGTTCCCCAAGCCGTTTGACCGCCGCCCGCAGGTGCCCCACCACCCCCGGCTCGCGGTCGTCCAGCACCTTGCCCGTCAGCATCAGCGCCCAAGTTGACGCGTTCACCAGACTGGACGCCGATTTACCCAGATGCCGCCCCCAATCGCCCGGCGCGATTTTATCCTCAATCAGCGCATCCATGGTTTCGGCATCAGGCACGCGCAGCAAGGCTTCGGCCAGACACATCAGCGAAATGCCCTCTTCCGTCGAAAGCCCGTATTCCGCCAGAAAAACCTCCATCAGCCCCGGCTTGGCACTGCTGCGGATACGCCGCACAAGATCAGCCCCCGCCTCCACGATCCGCCCCCGCGCCGCTGCATCAAGGCCCGCCTCTGCCACCAGCGCGCGGATCAGTGCTGCCTCGTCCGTCAGGCTGGCGGTTTCGATGAATTGCATGGCTTCTGTCAGGTCGCGCGGCATGGATGGCCCTTTCGTTTGTCCCAGCATACACGAATTATTTCCATTACTTTTCCCGCATTTTTGTGCATATGCAGGAAATCTGCTTTCATATGGGGATAAATGCATGCCAAATGACCTGACGCTTGATCGCTTTGATCATGCCATTCTGCGCATTATGTCAGTCGATGGCCGCATCAGTGCCGTTGAATTGGCCCGCCGAATCGGGTTGTCAAAATCACCCACACAGGCCCGCCTGAAACGGCTGGAAGAGGCCGGGGTGATTACCGGCTACCGCGCCCTGCTTGATCCGCAGCGCATGGGCCTTGCGCATATCGCCTTTGTTGAGGTGCGGCTGTCTGACACGCGCGAGGCCGCACTGCAGGCCTTCAACAAGGCGGTGCTGCTGATCCCCGAGGTGGAACAATGCCACATGATGGCGTCGCGTTTTGATTACCTGCTCAAGGTGCGCACGTCTGATATTCAGGCTTACCGCCGCGTTTTGGGTGAACAGATCAGCGCGCTGCCGCATGTCGCCGCAACCTCAACCTATGTTGCTATGGAAACCGTAAAGGATGGCGCGCCTTAACCGGCCGGGCGCATGGAAGCCCCCCTCGTGGTAGCCCCCCTGTGGTAGCCGCTGTGGGAGTCGAACCCACACGCCCATACGGGCAACGGATTTTAAGTCCGGTCTGTCTACCATTCCAGCAAGCGGCCACGCCAGCTTGTCTAGGGCTGCACATCCCCCTTCTCAACCCCGAAAATCCACATGGCCTTCGTTGACATGGCCTTTGCAAGCGCAGCATAAGGGTGCAGGCATTGCGGGGGGCATGATGAAATCCAAGGTCTATCCAACGGCTGCGGCAGCACTTGATGGGCTGCTGTTTGACGGCATGCTGATTGCATCCGGCGGCTTTGGCCTGTGCGGCATTCCCGAGCTGTGCATCGCCGCCATCCGCGATGCTGGCACCAAAAACCTCACGGTTGCATCGAACAACGCCGGGGTTGATGGGTTCGGTCTGGGCGTGCTGCTGGAAACCCGGCAGGTAAAAAAGATGATCTCGTCTTATGTCGGCGAAAACGCCGAATTCATGCGGCAGTATTTGTCGGGTGAGCTGGAGCTGGAATTCAACCCGCAAGGCACGCTGGCCGAACGCATGCGCGCAGGCGGTGCGGGCATTCCGGGGTTTTACACCAAGACGGGCGTGGGCACGGTGATTGCCGAGGGCAAAGAGGTGAAGAATTTCAACGGGCAGGATTATATCCTTGAACAGGGCATCGTGGCCGACCTTGCCATCGTCAAGGCGTGGAAGGCCGATCCGTCGGGCAACCTGATCTTCCGCAAGACCGCGCGCAACTTCAACCCGCCCGCCGCGACCTGCGGCAAGGTGTGCGTGGCAGAAGTGGAGGAGATCGTGCCCTTGGGGTCTTTGGACCCGGACACGATCCACCTGCCAGGCATCTACGTGCACCGGATCGTGCAGGGCACGCATGAAAAGCGCATCGAACAGCGCACCGTCAGGAAGAGGGAGAACGTATAATGGCTGGTCACAACGAATTTGATGCGATGATTGAAATCTTGGAACGTGAGTCTGATGTCAGTATTTTTGTAAAGGCTGAAGTACTTACGGACTTAGGCATCAATCCAAAGCATCTTGCGGAAACAACCGGCAGAGTGCTGCGCCGCAGGGGTATTGTGGTAAAAGGCTCCGATGGTTTGCCGCTAGACGAGATTGAATTCGAGTTTCTTCCCGCTCAAGGAAACACTTAATGCCTTGGGATCGCAACCAGATGGCGGCGCGGGCCGCACAGGAACTGCAGGATGGCTGGTATGTGAACCTTGGGATCGGCATCCCGACGCTCGTAAGCAACTACATCCCGCAAGGGATTGAAGTCACGCTGCAATCCGAAAACGGCATGCTGGGCATGGGGCCATTTCCGTTTGAGGGCGAAGAGGATGCAGACCTGATCAACGCGGGCAAGCAAACCATCACCGAACTGCCGCAGACGGCGTTTTTCGATAGCGCGCAATCGTTCGCGATGATCCGGGGCGGCAAGATTGCGATGGCAATCCTGGGTGCGATGGAGGTGGCGGAAAACGGCGATCTGGCGAACTGGATGATTCCGGGCAAGCTGGTCAAGGGCATGGGCGGGGCGATGGACCTTGTGGCCGGTGTGGGCCGCGTGGTGGTGGTGATGGATCACACATCCAAGCACGGCGAAAGCAAGGTCCTGCGCACCTGCACCCTGCCGCTAACTGGCCGCGGCGTGGTCAACCGCATCATCACCAATCTGGGCGTGCTGGATGTGGTGCCGGGCGGGTTGCGCATTGTGGAATGCGCCGATGGCGTGACGGAGGCAGAATTGCGGGCGGCGACTGAAGCGACGATCGTCGGTTAGGGCGCAAGCCGGACTTTTGCATAAGTCCGGTCAAGAATTTTCGAAGATTTTTAGTTGGTTTCTTGCAGAAACCAGTGTCCATTGGCCAAGGGTCAGCCCAGCAACGCCTGCACCTGCGCAGTAAAATCCTCACCGCGCTTTTCGAAATTCGGATACTGGTCAAACGATGCCGCCGCCGGGGCCAGCAGCACCACCTCGCCCGGCTGCGCCTCGGACGCGGCCATGGCCACGGCGCGGTCCATCGTTTCGCAGATTGCATAGGGCGTGGCGCCCAGGTCCAGCGCGAAATCGCGGGTAGAGTGGCCGATGAGATAGGCCTTTACGACCGACCCAAGGAAGGGCTGCAAGGCCTTGATCCCGCCGTCTTTTCCCATGCCCCCGGCAATCCAGCGAATAGCGGGAAAGGCCTGCAGGGCCTTGGCAGCACTATCCACATTGGTGGCCTTGCTGTCATTGATAAACCGCACGCCCGCCCGTTCACCCACCAGCTGGCTGCGGTGCGGCAGCCCGGCAAAGCTGTGAAACGCCGCCTCAATATCACGCGGAGCAATCCCCAGCGTGCGGCATGCGGCATAAGCAGCGCAGGCGTTCTGGTGGTTATGCGCGCCGGGCAGGCCGGGAACGGCGCGCAAATCAACGCTCGCTACCTGCTTGCCGCGGCGCCATTCGGCCAGAAACCCCTTGCGGGCAAAGACGGACCAGCCGAACCCTTCCAGCTTTTGGCCCGATGAGATGCGGATGACGCGGTCATCGGCTGCGGCCATCGCCAACTGGTTGGCCAGAAACACGCCTTCGGGTTCGTCCACGCCAATGACGGCGCGGTCAGGGCCGCCTTGGGTGAACAGGCGGGCTTTGGCGGCGAAATAACCACCCATGCCGTGATGGCGATCCAGATGATCGGGCGACAAGTTGGTGAACACGGCGACATCTGGGGTCAGTGAGCGGGCAAGGTCGGCCTGATAGCTGGACAGTTCCAGCACGATCACCTCGCCATCCTGCGCGGGGTCAATATCCAGCACGCCGCGCCCGATGTTGCCGGCCATCTGGGTGGGGCGGCCGGTTTCGGACAGGATATGGTGGATCAGCGCGGTGGTGGTGGATTTGCCGTTGGAGCCGGTGATGCAGATCACGCGGGGGGCGGCCTCGAACGTATCCCAATCCGGGGTGGCATAGCTGCGGAAAAACAGGCCGATGTCATTGTCGACGGGCACGCCAGCAGCCATGGCAGCAGCGATAACGGGGTGGGGTTTGGGGTAAAGATGTGGGATGCCGGGGGAGGTGACCAGCAGGGCGACACCGTCAAAGGCGTTCTGACGGGTCAGGTCGGTGCAGGTGAACCCTTCGGCCTCGGCGCGGGCGCGGCCCTCAGTGCTGTCATCCCACAGCAGGGGTTGAGCGCCACCAGCCAGCAAGGCGCGGGCGGTTGAGAGGCCGGAGCGGCCGAGGCCGAGAACGGCAACCTTTGCGCCTGTATAGCCTTGGACCGGTATCATATGTGCCCCCTGTTGGAAGCGGGGGTTTCACACCCCCGCACCCCCGTGGGATATTTGAGGACAGATGAAAGGGAAAGGGGTTATGCGGCGTTCAGGGCGGCGAGGGTAGCGCTGTTTTCGGTTAGGGCAGCGTGGCCTTTCGGGGTCAGGCCGTAAACGCCGCGTTGCAGGCGTTCGAACCAGCCGTAGTGATCTGCGCGCAGCAGGGTGCCGGGTTTTGCGACTCCGGTGGCCTTGGCGATCTGGGCGGGGGAGGCCGCGCCAAGGGCAAGGTGGGCGGCGCAGCGCAGGGCATCCTGGCGGTAGGCGGTCATCCGGGGCGTGCGGGTGGTGCCGGCGATGTTGGGGTCACCCACACGCCGGTCAAATTCGCGCAGCAGGCGGGTGGCGCGTTGGGCGTTCTTGCGGGGGGTATAGGGGCCGGGGTCAAGGTGGGCGGTGACGGTATGGGTGGCGGGGTCAACGGCGAGCAGGCCAAGGCCAAGGCGGCGGCAGAGGGCAGTGATATCGCGGTACCGCAGGGACCAGCCTTTGGCAGGAGAGACGGGGACGGCGAGGTAGACGAGGTCAACAACGGCCTGTCGGGCGACGCCCTGCATGACGAGGGCGAGGGAGAAGGTAAGTTTCATTTCGATGATAACGGACGGCTCCGTGCCGCGGCGGGCCATGATATCACAGGCGCCGACCTCGGCCTTGACGGTGTAGCCTTGGGTTTCAAGGTAGGTTTTGAGGGCGGGGTAGAGGTCGGATTCCTTGGGGGGCATTGGGGATTTCATGGGTTGGATGGGTGGGATGGCGGGGCTGTCAGGGATTGAAGGGTGGGGATCATGGGGGACGTGGGGTTATGGGTGAGGAGGAGATCAAGATAGTTCTTTGCAACGGTCTTGGTGCGGGGATGCTGGTCGCCGAGGCTGGCGTGTAGGATTTCCATGGCCTGCTTGTACAGGTCATTCGCTTCTGGGTAGCGCCCCTGTTCTTTCAACGCGAGCGCGAGGTTGTTGAGGCGGTTAGCATAGGATGGATGCGCTTCGCCAATCGTGGCACGACCGATTTCCAGCGCTTGGCGGTACAACGCCTCGGCCTCGGAATACCGCCCCTGCGCCCGCATGACACCTGCGAGGTTGTTGAGGCGAGTGGCATGGTCTGGATGCTCCTCGCCAATCGTAGAGCGACCGATCTCTAGCGCTTGCCGGTAAAGCCTTTCCGCTTCTAAGAAACGCCTCTGTGCCTTCATTATGCCAGCGAGGCTATTGATGTGGGTGGCAAAATCCGGATGGGCTTCGCCAATCGTTGCACGGTCTATGGTAAGTGCTTCGGTCAACAATGCTTCGGCAGCCGGAAGCCTGCCTTTGCGGCGCAATACCGAGGCTTGTTGATCAAGGGCACGGGACAGATTTTCCGGCGTTGCAATGGTGCGGGCATTGGCGACCAGATCACTGGCAAAGCAATCAGCCTGATCGTACTGCCCGGCCTTGATGGCGAAATCAATGGCTTTGTAGAGCCGATCAAAATCTGGTGCGAGGGTGGCAGCGCGGGCGTAATGGGTGGCGGCGTCGTGCCAGCGGATTTCGGTTTCGGCAATTTCGCCAAGTTTGTATTCCAGTTCAGCCTCTTCGACCGAGGCATCTTCACGCCGGGCTCGGGCTTTCATGGCCAGTTCTTCAAGCAAAGCACGTGCCAAGCTTCGGTCGCCACGATCAAGAGCAGCGTCCGCCGCTTGGTGTTTGGTGCGGTCAAGCACGTTGTCAAATCTGGCGAGCGTTGCCTTCAGGCCTGAAAGTTCGGCGAGGGTCTTTTCATAGTCGGCCTGCAGGTTCGAAAGGCTGGCCAGTGCCGCATCAGCCTGTGCTTGCAGGAGGCTGCGCTCAGCGCCATGGGCACGGTTCAGATCATCGCGCAGTGCGGCCAGACGTTCGCGGACATTCTGTTCATGTTCCTGAAACGTCAGGCCGATCTGGATAGTGCCAGAGTTATGGCCAACCTGACTGACATTCTGCGAGTCAGTGACGGTATTGTCAGTCTTTGGCCCCAGCATTACCCGCGCTGCCGTACATCGCGGCTGTCCTTTGCGGTGTTGCTGGTAGAGCCAGTGCCACCTTGTTGATCAACCTGTTGGGAGGTTTCAGCAAGGTTCGTTGTCTTTTTCGGGCGTCGGGCGAAGGCGACAATGACCGCCAACGCCGCGATTACAACCCCTGCGATGACCCAGTAGTCCATGGATGTCTGCGGCATGTTTTTACCCCCTACGCCAATATGGTTGGCAGATTACAGGGCATTTGGCGTGCTGCAAGGGAAAGGTGGGCAGATTGCCCACCCTACGGGGTGTGGCGCGGTGGGGTGTGCTTAGCGCACCTTCAGCGTGGCCAGCCCGATCAGCGCGAGGATCAAGCTGATGATCCAGAAGCGGATCACGATTTGCGGCTCGGCCCAGCCCTTTTTCTCGAAATGGTGGTGGATCGGGGCCATCAGGAACACGCGTTTACCCGTGCGTTTGAAGTAGGCGACCTGGATAATGACGGACAGTGCTTCGACCACGAACAGGCCGCCAACGATGGCCAGCACGATTTCGTGCTTGGCGCAGACGGCGATGGCACCAAGGGCGCCGCCGAGGGCGAGGGAGCCGGTATCGCCCATGAAGACGGCTGCAGGCGGGGCGTTGTACCACAGAAAACCAAGGCCCGCGCCAAAGAGGGCGGAGGTGAAGATCAACAACTCACCGGTACCGGGCACATAGTGCACGCCCAGATAATCAGTATAATTCACGTTGCCGACGACATAGGCGATGACGCCAAGCGTGCCACCGGCAATCATCACGGGCATAATGGCAAGGCCGTCCAAGCCATCGGTCAGGTTCACGGCATTGGCGGCACCGACGATAACGATTATGCCAAAGGGCACAAAGAACATGCCAAGGTTCAGCAGCACATCCTTGAAGAACGGCATGGCGAGTTGGTTGGTCAGATCAGCGGGGTGGAACTGGGCAGCGGCATAGGTGGCAAGGCCCGCGATCACAAACCCAAGGGCAAGGCGCACGCGTGATGACACGCCTTTGGTGTTTTGCTTGGTGACCTTGGCATAATCATCGGCAAATCCGATCAGGCCGAAGGCAAGCGTCACCAGAATGACGATCCAGACATAAGGGTTTGAAAGATCAGCCCACAGCAGGGTTGCAAACATCAGGGCCGACAGGATCAGCAGGCCGCCCATGGTGGGCGTGCCTGCCTTGGCGAAATGGGTTTGCGGGCCATCATCGCGGATCGGCTGGCCCTTGCCCTGCTTGACGCGCAGGAAATTGATCAGCGGGCGGCCAAAGACAAAGCCAAAGATCAGCGCGGTAAAGAACGCGGCCCCGGCACGCACGGTCAGATAGCGGAACAGGTTCAAAAACCCGCCCCCGTCGGAAAACTCGGTCAATAGATACAGCATGCCTGCCCTGCCCTTTTCGTTTCTTATTGTTGCCCGCGTCTTAGTGTTGCCCGAGCTTGCGCAGCGCATCGACGACAAGGCTGACTTTGGAGCCCTTAGAGCCCTTTACCAAAATGATGTCGCCCGCGTCGATCAAAGCCTTTGCATGGGCTGCAATTTCCTGCGCAGTCGCGACCCATTCGCCACGCTGACGGCGCGGCAGCACCTGATGCAGGGCGCGCATGCGGGGACCGACACAGTGAATGGTGCCAATCGCTTCAAGGCCGGGGTGGTGGGCGATGGCGGCGTGCAGGTCCAGCTCGGATGCCCCAAGTTCCAGCATATCGCCCAGAATCGCAATGCGGCGGCCTGATCCGATGCGCCCGACACCATCTTGCGGTTGGGCTGCAATCAGCACATCCAGACTTGCGGCCATAGAGGCCGGATTGGCGTTGAACGCATCATCAATCAAATCAAGAAAGGTTTCTTCGACCAGATCAAGCAGAATGCGTTCACGGGTGCCACGGCCTGCGGGGGGGTGCCACAGGGCAATGTCATGCGCCGCAATCATCGGATCACAGCCCACAGCATCGGCCACGGCAAGGGCTGCGATGGCGTTGGTGGCAAAATGGCGCGCGGGGGTAGACACCTTGAACAGCAAAGGTGCGCCGTGACGGGTGCCTTGAACACAGATGGCGGTATCGGTCAGGGTGGTCTGGGTGATGTGATAATCACTGCCGGGCGCGGTGCCAAAGGTTTGCACCTGCGCACCAACCGTTGCGGCCTTTGCCAGCAGAATGGGCGTGGTGTCCAGATCAGCGGGCAGAATGGCGGTGCCATGCGGCACAAGACCATCCATGATGGCGGCCTTTTCATGGGCGATGCCTGCGATATTCTCAAAGGCCTCAAGATGGGCGGCGGCGACGGTGGTGATCATGGCCACATCCAGCCGGGCAAGCCGGGCCAACGGGGCAATTTCACCGGGGTGGTTCATGCCGATTTCGATCACGGCAAATTCGGTATCGGCGGGCATGCGCGC
>JAYUZO010000214.1:0-25149 GCA_043751715.1 Rhodobacterales bacterium
ACCACAGCGCAGCCCTGAATGACCTGTATCAGCCGCGCAGGTGTGTAATTTTCCAACAGCGCGCCAAAGATGAACGCGCTGACGATCATGCCCACCAGCAGCATCACATACATCAGGCCAACCACCTTTGGCTGGTCATCCTCGGGCACCAGATCGGTTGCCAGTGCAAGGCCCACGGTCTGCACGATATGCACCCCCGCCCCCACCAGCAGAAACGCCAGCGCCGCTGCCGAAAGGCCAATCCAGCGGGGGGCGTCATGCGCCTCACCAAAGCCCGACAGGACCAGCAGCGCGAAAGGCATGATGGCAAAGCCACCGAATTGCAGCATCGTGCCCTTGAAGATAAAGGGCGCACGTCGCAGGCCAAGCGCGGATTTGAACGTATCGGATTTGTAGCCGATCAGCGCACGAAACGGCGCAAACACCAAAGGCAGGGCCAGCATCATGGCCACCAGCGTGGCTGGCACGCCCAGTTCCACGATCATCACCCGGTTCAGTGTGCCCACCAGCAGCACCAGCGCCATGCCGACCGTCACCTGAAACAGCGACAGACGCAGCAGACGCGACAGGGGCACGGTTTCGGATGCCACATCGGCAAAGGGCAGAAAACGCGGGGCAACCTGCGTGATCTTGCCAAGGGCAAAGCGGCGATAGTTGAACATCAGGGACGGCTCCCTTTGGGCCAAGGGTCAATCTGAACCCTGCGACCTGCAAAAATCAAGGCCCGCCAGCCATGCGGCAAAAGCGGGCCCCGGAAAGTTGTGCTGCACCCCACCTTGCGGCAGGTGCAACCGCGATTATTGCAGGGCCGCGACTGTGGCCTGCGGTTGCAGAATGGCGCGGGCCGTGGTGCCATCGGGCATCAGAACCAGCACCTCTTGCGCGCCGGGCACCACAAAGGCTGCCTGCTGCGGTTGACCCACGACAGGCGCCTCAAGCGCTGCGGTGCCACCGGCAATCGGGTTGCCCATGTAATAGCCCTTGAGCCATGGCGCCATGCTGACCACAGCCACATGCACGGCGAACGAACTGACGGCAACGGCTGTCAGAAACAGCGGGATACCGGTTGTTGGTTTGACGACCAGCCAGAGTTTTGCGTTGTTCATGATATGCTCCTTATCCCAGCCAAGGCGTGGTGACGGCGACCAGCAGGTGCGCCAGCAGGGCAATCACCCCGAACACACGCGTGCCGTCAATCAGGTAGCTGTGCACCTCTTCCGCTTCCGAAAGGGTCAGGCCGGTGGGCCATACTTTGTTTGGATCGCTAGGCATTGAATTTCCCTCCGCCCGAGTGTTGTCGCTGTTGCCTTTGGCACGCTCGCGACATTCCGCGCGCCGCAATTTCCGATGGCTGACTATGCACATCGTCACAGTGACAATGTGTCACACCCCTGCGACAATTACAACCGCAAGTTTGAACGGGGTGTCAGGCCGTCAAAAAGGCTGCGTCGCAAGGATGGTTCGCAAGAATATATTGTTCTTTCCGTATCTTACCAAGATCAGACCATATTCCCTGCCTGCTTTAATCGATAGCTGCGCAGCATCGCACACAAGACAGATGCAGCACATGTCGCACCAGACTGCGACATTCTGTCATGATTCTGCACAGCACCTGTCGCACCCCAAGTCGCACGCGAATTATGCTATGCAGGCCGGAACCCCGCCGCTAACATGTCAGTCATGAGCAGCGGTGATCTTCTTCACGTCGTCACGAATGACAATATCCCGGACGCCCGCAAACGGCTGGGGCGCGGGCTGATCTGGGGCGCAGCAACGGTGCTGGTGCTGGTGGCCTTGATGCAGACATTACAGGTGACAGGCCTGCGCGATTTCGGTTTTGCCAACTGGCGGCCCACGCTTTACGCCTATGTGGCTTGGGCGATTGCCCTGTGCTGGGGGCAGGTGCTGATCCGGGGTGAGGCAGGCAAGCGCGTGCTGTTTGTGCTGCCTGCCGCACTGTTTGTCATCTCGCTGACCGTATTCCCGCTGCTGTTCGGCCTGCTGATTGCATTTTCCGACTGGAACCTGTCAAACCCCGATGGTCGCACGTTCAACGGGCTGGATAACGTGCGCCAGATGTGGGGCGATCCGTTTTACTGGAACGCGATGCTGAACATGGTCTGGTACACGCTGGCCATCATCATTGAATATGCCATCGCGTTCGGCCTTGCATTGCTGCTGAACGGCCACATCCGCGCGCGTAAGTTTTTCCGCGTGGCGTTCCTGTTGCCCCTGATGCTGTCACCCGTGGCCGTGTCATGGATGATTGGCAAATCCATGCTGGAGGTGCGCTTTGGCCCGATTTCGCGCCTTGCGCGCTGGCTGGGCTGGGAAAACCCGTCATTCTTTGGCTCACCCGAACTGGCCAAGCTGACGA
Source organism: Rhodobacterales bacterium (assembly GCA_043751715.1). Classification (GTDB taxonomy): domain Bacteria; phylum Pseudomonadota; class Alphaproteobacteria; order Rhodobacterales; family Rhodobacteraceae; genus JAAFHS01. The sequence continues at coordinate 2,378 of JAYUZO010000214.1, forward strand.
TCATGCTGATGGACGCCTGGACGTTCATCCCCTTCATGATGATCATGATCCTGGCAGGGCTGCAGGCCATTCCCAAGGAACTGACCGAGGCTGCACGCGTGGACGGGGCCACGGGGTGGAAGGCGTTCTGGGAAATCACCTTTCCGCTGATGCTGCCGGTGTCCATCACGGCAATCCTGATCCGCATCATCTTCAAGCTGAAACTGGCAGACATTGTCATCAACGTCACCGCAGGTGGGCCGGGGGGGGCCACAGATACGGTGACCAGCTTTATTTTCCGCGAATACAGGGACCGGTCCAATGTGGGCTACGGCACGCTGCTGGCGATGGTTTATCTGGTGGCGATCATCATCTTCATGACGGTGCTGATGAAACTTGCGGACCGGTATGCGAGGCCCAGAACGTGAAAGCCCACACATGAGCACGCAGATTTTCCATGACAGCGCGGCTGACCTTGCGCCCCGGCGCAGTGGCACTTTGGGGAAGGTCGGCATTTATACTGTGCTGATCCTGTGGGCCTTTATCTGCCTGTTTCCCATCTATTGGACCGCGACCACCAGCTTCAAGATTGCGCCCAACGTGATGCAGGGCGCGATGATCCCGTGGGTGGATTATCAGCCCGATTGGAAAGGCTGGCGGGCGATCGGCCTGTCACCCGATACGATCGGGCGTGACAGTACGGTGCGGGATGAATTTCTGAAACGCTTTGGCAATTCGGCGATCATATCACTGTCGGCATCGGTGCTGGCGGTGGCGCTTGGCAGCCTTGCGGCTTATGGACTTTCGCGGTTCAGCTATAAATGGGCGTGGATGAAGAACGCGGATATTTCGTTCTTTTTCCTAAGCCAGTTGATTTTGCCCCCCGTCGTGCTCGCCCTGCCCTTTCTCGTGCTTTACCGCGAGGTTGACCTGCTGGACAGCCGGATTGGCCTGATCCTGCTTTACGCGCTGTCGGTGCTGCCGATCGTGATCTGGATCATGAAGGATCAGTTCGCGGGTATCCCGACGGAGTTGGAAGAGGCGGCCTTGGTGGATGGCCTAAGCATCTGGGGGGCGTTCCTGACGATTATTCTGCCGATTGCGCTGCCGGGCATGGTGGCGGCGTTCATCCTTTCACTGGTGTTGACGTGGAATGAATATTTCTTTGCAGCGCTGCTGACATCAACCCATGCGACAACGCTGCCGGTGATGGTGGCCAGCCAAACGGGCAGTCAGGGCATTTCGTGGTGGTCAATGGCGGCAATCAGCTTTGCGGCGATCCTGCCGCTGATCGTGATCGGGATTGTGCTGGAGCGCTATATCATCAAAGGTATGGCGGCGGGGGCAGTGAAGTGAGGGAAAATCCTTTTGAAGGATTTTGCGAAAAGTTTTCTGAAAACTTTTGGCCTTGCTGCGGCGGTTGGTGCGGATGCTGAAAGGCATTGACCGGCGGCTGAGCGCAGATGTGCTGCATGTGCTGATGCAGATGGGCCATGGCGATGATTTGGTGATCTGCGATGTGAACCATCCGGCGGCGACGATTGCAGCGGAGACGACTTATGCCCGCCTGTTGGACATGGTGGGCTGTGACCTTCCGCAGGCGGTGGCGGCGGTGCTGACGCTGATGCCGCTGGATACGTTCGTGCCAGCCCCCGTGACGCGGATGCAGGTGGTGGGTGATCCGAGCGCGGTGGTGCCGGTGTTCGGGTTGGTGCAGGCGGTGCTGGACGGGGCCGAAGGGCGGGCTGTGCAGGTGCAGGCGGTGGAGCGGTTTGCGTTTTATGCGGCGGCACGTCAGGCCTTTGCGATTATTCGCACGTCTGATCCGGGGCCGTATGGCTGTTTCATCCTGAAAAAGGGTGTGATTGAACTGGCGCGCCTGTGACAGCGTGCGGAAGCCTGCGGCGCGGATATTTATGCAATATTGAAAGGGCTTAGCCGAGTTTGTGGGCGATATCGCGGGTCTGGGTGTATAGCGCGCGCCAGAGCGGGTATTGTTTGGCATAGGCGGGATCGGGCGCAGGAGTGATCTGGCGGGCAGGCGGGTTCCAGACTGTGATGTCGGCTGGTTTGGCCAATCCCACGGCGCAGGCAGCAAGGAACGCATCGCCGTAACTGGCACCGATGGATTTATCGCTGATGGTTTGCGGCAGGTCTGACAGGTCGGACGTAGCCTGCAGCCAGACCTCATTCTTGGTGCCACCGCCGACGGCAAGAATGCGGGTAGGGACGGCGTTGGCACTGCGGTAGGTTTCAGCGATATGGGCTGTGGCACTGGCCACGCCTTCAAGCGTGGCGCGAAACAGATCGCCGCGCGTATGGGTCAGGTTCAGGCCGAAGAACGCGCCTTTGGCAAGGGGATCATGCAGCGGCGTGCGTTCACCGCTGAAATAGGGCAGGCACAGCAGGCCGCGCGCACCTTTGGGGCTGGCGGCAGCCTCGGCCGCAAGGGTGGCGAAGTCGGTGTCAGGGGCGAGCGTGTTGCGGAACCAGTGGGTGAGTGTGCCCGAGGTAGCAAGGCCTGCCATGCTGGCATGTGTGCCGGGTGACAGCCAGGGGGCATACCAAAGGGCGGGGTCGCGGACGCGGGCGGCGGTGACCTGAATGATGAAGATGGTGGAGCCGTACATCACCATCATGTCTCCGGGGTTGGAGACGCCGACGCTGACCGCTTCGGCCGCCGCATCAATCGTGCCGATGGTGACGGGTGTACCTGCGGCAAGGCCGGTTTCGGCGGCGGCCTGCGGGGTGATGCGGCCAGCGATATCGGTGGCCCAGCCAAGGCGGGGCAGCATGGACAGGGGTAGGACATCGGCCAAATCGGCGGTCCAATCCAGCCGGGTGACATCGTAAAGCGGGCTGAAATTGGCGGCGGTGTAGTGGTCAATGGTGTAGGTGCCGGTCAGCTTCCATGTCAGGTAACTGGTGGCCGACAGGATCATGGCGGTGCGGGCGAACAGATCAGGATGATGGCGTTTGAACCACAGAATTTTGGGGCCAACAGATTGCGAGGTGAGCGCATTGCCGCATGTTTCAAGGATAGAATCCGCGCCGATTTCCGCATTGAGAAGGGCGATTTCTGCGCTGGCGCGGGTATCAACACCGTAGAGCACACCGTTCATCAAAGGCGTGCCTGTGGCGTCAACCGGCAGCATGCAAGGGCCGATGGCAGAGGTTGCGATGCAGGCAATGTCTTCAGGTTTTACCTGAGATGTTTCCAGCAAAGCCTTGGTAACGCGTATAAAATCGCCCCACCAATCCTGCTCGGCATCATGTTCGGCCCAGCCTGCGCGCGGCACGATCATCTGGTGCGGGTGGCTGGCGGTGGCGATGATTGCCCCCGTAGCATCCACCAGAACGCCTTTGGATTCAAACGTGCCGATATCAACACCAAGGGTGTATGTCATGGCAAACGGTCCAGACGAAAGCCGGCGGTGATGCGCAAAAGGGCTGCCTCCAGCAGATCAGTCAGGGCAGAAAGATCAGCCAGATCAACTACTTCCAGCGCGGAATGCGTATAGCGCAGGGGATAGCCCACATCAAGGCAGGCCACGCCTTCGGTGCCCATGAACTGTATATAGCTAAGGTCGGTCAAGGCACCAGTATGGGCAGAGCGTTGCAGCGGCATGGCTTCGGCCTGTGCAGTTTCTTCCATCAGCCGTACCAGTGCGGGGTGCGGGATCACGCCATTCAGCGTGCCGCGCCCGTGGAATGAATACAAGCTGATCGCGGGCCCACCGCCCAATGCCACATCACCACGCGCGGCCATGTCAGGCGTATCGCAGGCAAGGATCAGATCAATCTGCAAGGCAATATCCGGCGCTGTGGCCGTGGCCGCAGGCAGCACACCACGCAGGTTGAATTCCTCTTGCACGGACCAGACCAGATGCACGGTCGGCCCGCCCGTGCGCCGTGCCAAACGCTGCGCCAGCACCAACAAAACAGCACAGCCCGCGCGATCATCAATGCTGGTGCCCGCCATGCGCCCGCCCGCCAGATCAAGCGCGCGGGGCATGTAGCAGACCGGCGTTCCCACATTCACGCCAGCCGCCAAGGCCATGTCATGGCTGGAAAATCCGGCATCGACGTACAGATCGGCATAGGGTGTGACGCGATACTTTTCATCCGGGCCCGTGGCATGGTGGCTTTTGTTGGCAATCACCCCCGGCAAGTCACCTTGTGCCGTACACAAGACCACCGCCTGCGCCGCCAGCGCGCGTTCCGGTACACCGCCAAGCCGTTCCAGCCGGATCAGACCATCCGCCTCGATCTTGCGCACAATGAAACCAAGCTGATCCATATGGGTGAAAATCAGCACAGACGGTGCGCCCGGATCGCCCGGAATGGTGCAGGTCACATTGCCCAGACGGTCTGTCCGGTGCGCCAGCCCCGCCGTGTCCAGATGCGCGCGGATCGCCTGCGCCACCCGCTCCTCATAGCCCGAAAGGCCGGGAATCAGCATCAACCCGCGCAGCAGGCCTTTCATCGCACGGCCCTGACCTTGTCCATGAAATCTGCCGCGCGGGCCGGATCAACCGCCGCCCAGGTATCACCCCCCACCTTCAGCGCCGAGCCCACGATGCAGCCATCCGCCACCGCCAGCACATCGGCCACGGTGGCATGTTTCACGCCTGTGTTGGCCAGCACGGGCGTGTCTGGCAGCACACGTTTCACCGCCTCCAGATCCTCCATCCTTGCTGCCTCACCCGTAATCGCACCCGATACCAGCACGGCATCCGGAATGGATGAAAACACCGCCGAACGCGCGCGGTCTGCAAGGGGGCGCGGGTCCAGGGACCCGGCAAATTCTGCACTGACATTGTACAGCACCGCCGCCCCCCCTGCGCCCAGCCTGCCCTGATAGCGCCGGGCAGCCCCGGCATCAGGTGACCATATCCCCATGTCGCTGGCGTAGGTGCCGGTAAAAATCTCACGCACGAAAGACGCCCCTGTCGCCGCGCAAAGGGCCATGGTGGCCATCGGGTCCCACAGGACATTCACGCCAAAGGGCACGGTAATGGCATGGCGCAACCGCCCGATGACATAGGCCATGGTCGCCGTGGCGGCCGTATCCACGCGCAGCTCATACGGGCGGTCGTTTTCGTTGCCGAACATCACGGCATCCACACCTGCCGCCTGCAATGCCATCAGATCGGCTCGCGCGGCTGACACAATGGCTGCCACACCGCCTGCCGCATCATACAAGGGCGTGCCGGGCGTCGCCCCCAGATGCACCATGGCGATAACAGGCTTTTGCACCCCGAAAACCTGCTGAAACCGTGTCATGCGCCCCCCTGTTTCAGGCAGGCTAACGCGAAAGGCATTGGCCGCAAAGCGCAAACATACTAGCATGTCAGCGATTGATCGGGGGCGCACATGCAGACACGGACATGGGACAGGCTGGGCAATGGGGGCCTGCGGTTTACCGAACTTGGGTTCGGGGCAGCACCCTTGGGCAACCTGTACCGGGCGATATCGGATGATGACGCGCAAGCGGTGCTGCAGGCGGCGTGGGATGCGGGCGTGCGCTATTTTGATACGGCGCCCTTGTACGGCCTTGGCCTGTCCGAAACGCGGCTGAACCGGTTCTTGCGGGGCATGTCGCGCGATGACTATGTGATCTCCACCAAGATCGGGCGTTTGTTCCGGGCCACAACGCCGGACCAACGCGATGGGTTGGGAAAATGGTTCGACGTGCCTTCGCGCAATGAGATTTATGACTACGGCCATGACGCCGTCATGCGCAGCCTTGAATTTTCGCTGGAACGGCTGGGGCTGGACCGGGTGGATATCCTGTATGCGCATGATCTGGACGTGTTCACGCATAAATCGGTGGCAGCCCGCGATGCGCGGCTGGATGAATTTATGGCAGGCGGTTACCGCGCGCTGATGTCCCTGCGCGATCAGGGCGTGATCCGGGCCTTTGGCGCAGGCGTGAACGAATGGCAAAGCTGCCAGTGGATGACGGAACGTGGGGATTTCGACCTTTTCCTGCTGGCCGGGCGCTATACCCTGCTGGAACAAGAGGCGCTGGAAACCTTTCTGCCACTGGCCCAGGCACGCGGCATCGGCATTGTGATCGGCGGGCCCTACAATTCCGGCGTGCTGGCCACCGGCCCGAAACCCGGCGCGTTTTACAACTATGACCCTGCCCCCGATTGGGTGCTGGAACGGGTGGGCCTGATTGAGTCCATCTGCCGCAGCCACGGCGTGGCCATGGTCGATGCCGCCTTCCAGTTCCCCCTGCGCCACCCTGCCGTGGTCAGCGTCATTCCCGGTGGCCAAGGTGTGGCCGAGATGCAGGCCAACGCCCGCGCCGCCACCGCCACCATCCCCCCTGCCCTTTGGGCTGATCTGAAGGCGCAGGGCCTGATCCGCCGCGACGCCCCTGTCTGATTTCATCTGTCTGAAAATATCCCACGGGGGTCCGGGGGGGTGAAACCCCTGGTTCTGCCCGCAGCCAAAGGCACCACCATGCAGATCGACGCGCACCAGCACTTTTGGCACCCCGGCCGTGGTGACTACGCCTGGATGCCGAAAGATGACCCTATCCTGTCGCGCCTCTATGCGCCCGCCGAGCTGTGGCCGCAGATGCAGGCGGCAGGGGTGGCGGGCACTGTGCTGGTGCAGGCCGCACCGACAGTGGCGGAAACAGAGTATATGTTGGGTATCGCGGATGCGACACCTTGGGTGCTGGGCGTGGTGGGCTGGGTGGATTTTGAAGATCAGACGCAGGCCGCAACTTTGCGCAGGCTGGCGGGGCATCCGGCGTTCAAGGGTGTGCGGCCAATGATACAAGACCTGGCCGATGATGCGTGGATGCACCGGGCGGATGTGCAATGGGCGTATGGTGCGCTTATTGATAATGATCTGACGTTCGATGCTTTGGGTTTTCCGCGCCATCTGGTGCATTTTCTGGCGCTGTTAAAACGCTATCCGGACCTGCGGGTGGTGGTGGATCACTGCATGAAGCCGCAAGTGCGTGACCATCCGGCGGGGTTTGATCACTGGGCCGAAGGCATGGCGCGGATTGCGGGGGACACGGGCGCATACTGCAAATTCAGCGCAGTGATCACCGAGGCCCGGCCGGATTGGACGGTTGATGATCTGCGCCCCTATGCCGATCATGTCCTTGCGGTGTTTGGGGCGGACCGGGTGATGTGGGGGTCAGACTGGCCGGTGTGCGTGCTGCGCGGGGAATATGCGGAATGGCGGGCTGCTGCACTGGCATTGACGGCGCATTTGCCCGAGGCCGACAGGGCGGCGATTTTCGGGGGAACGGCGCAGCAGTTCTACCGGCTGTAATCATGCGGACTGCGCGAAGGGCGCAGATTCTTTTTGCCTCGGCTGCCGGCGAAGGGCAGGACAGCCTCAGACGTTTGCGCGCCGCGCGGGGATATTTGTGCACCATTGAAAGGGTCAAAGGTGCAGCCGCACGCGAGCGGCGGTGATCTGGTGGCGTTGGTCGCGTGCTGTGGCGCAATGCAGGGCTGCGGCAGCCTGAGCAAAGTTGATCGCCTCAACCATCGTGGCATCCTGTGCCCAAAGCGTGGCGAGCGCGCCGGTAAAGGCATCACCCGCGCCATGGGTGGAGATCACGCGCACAGCCAAGGCGGGGTAGATATCATCAACCGAGGCAACGCCGTGCCGGCCAAGCGTGATCAGCACATTGCCTGCAACCCGGTCTTCCAACGCGCGGGCCGTGCCCATGGGGGAAAGCGTGGATTCGTCCTGACCGGTCAGATCAGCGGCTTCGCCCTTGTTGACGATCAAAAGGTTGGTCAGCGCCAGTAATTCCGGCGACATGACGCGCGCCGGGGCGGCGTTCAGCACCACCCGGATCCCGGCACTTGCGGCGCGGCGAGCCAGAAACAGGTTGGCGGATTCGCGCACTTCGTTCTGCAGGATCAGCACATCGCAGCCGCGCGGGAATGCCACGCGGGCGGGGTCAAAGTGCAGGTTGGCGGCTGACACGATCACTGCACCATAGCCGCCCGTCGGTTCGGTAATCGCCACGCTCATCCCCGAAGCGCCGTCGACGCGGGCGACCTGCGCCCGGTCAACGCCTTCACGATCCAGCGTGTGCAGGATGGTGGCAGCGAAATCATCATGCCCCACCGCCCCGGCCATATGGCTTTGCGCCCCCATCCGCGCGCAGGCCACCGCCTGATTGCCGCCCTTGCCACCAAAGGCATAGGTCACGCCAATACCGGTGACGGTTTCATCCAAACGCGGTAAATGTGGTGCTGCCACCAGAACATCCAGATGCAACGACCCCGCCACAAGGATGACAGGGTCAGCCATACAGTGCATCCGTTACAAGACGCGTGACCGCTGCTGCATCCTGCGCGGCCTGTGCTGCAGCCAGCGCCGGATCGCGCCCAAGCCGCACGGCGATGCGGCGCAGGCGTTCTGTCAGGTGAATGTTTGCGCGTGCTTCTGCCACAGGATCCATGCCGCCATGATCGGGGAACGTGTCAAAGTAGATCACGCCATCATAGCCCACCGCGTCAAGCGCCACGAACAATTCCACCGTCTGCACCGGGTGCACCGCCCCTGCAATCAGCCCGTCATCACGCTTGCCGTAGCCATCATTCAGATGCACGCCCAGGATCCGGCTGTAGCGTGCGGCCAGTTGTGCGGCCTGCGCAGGCATCTCACCGGCAAACAGCACATGGCAGAAATCGAGCGTCACACCGGTATTGGCGCGGCCAACCTCTCGCAAAGCCAAAAGGGTGGTGCCCATATCCGGCATCAGGGCAAAGGCGCGGGGTTCGTTCGGTTTGTATTCCAACGCGATGTCGATGGCGGTGTTGTGATCTGCCACCTCGGCAATCGCCGCCAACGTATCATCCCACATGCGCGCGTAATCACCCTGAAAGCTGTAATCAAAGCCATCCTGCCCCATCCACAGCGTCATCACTGTGCCGCCAAGGGTGGCGCAGGTATCAATCCCGCGTTTGGTCAGGTCAATCGCCGCACGCCGGACGCTGGCATCGGGGTGGGTAAAGGCGCCAAGGCGAAAGCCCGCGTCGGTGTAATAGCGCATGGCAAGCCCGTTCAACGCCATGCCCTGATCCGCCAGCAGGCCTGCAATCTGGGCAGGGCTGTGATGATCAAAATGATCCGGGTAGTTCAGATCAGCCGCTGTCAGCCCGCCCACCAGCCCGGCCTGCGCCAGCATGTCGGCCAGCGTATCACCCTTGCGTTTAAAGGCGTTCAGGCGGGCGGCATAGCGGGGGGAATTCGGAATCATGGCACGCCTCAGGTCGGGGTAAACAGATCAGGGCGGTCACGTTCCAGCGGTTCAAGATAAGTGATCAGCTGGCGCAAATGGTACTGCACCGCCACGCGCGCGCCGTCCGGATCGCGCGCCTCAAGCGCTGCCAGAATCGCCCGATGTTCATCCAGTGTCGCCGCCACCCGCCCCGGCACTGGCAGCACCAACTGGCGCGCCCGGTGCACATGCAGCCATGCCGTATCCGACACCTGCGCCAGTTTGCGAAAGCCCGTGAAGGATAGCAGCAGTTCGTGCATCAGCCCATCCTGCGCATAAAACCCTGCCGTATCCCCATCCGTTAGCAGCGCCGCCTGCACCGTTATATTGCGCCGCAGTTGCATCAGTTGATCATCGGTGATGTGTGCGGCCACCCGTTCAATCGCCGCCACCTCGATCGCCTCGCGCAGAAACGCTCCTTCGCGGATGTCCGGCATCGAAAAGCGTGCCACGAAGGTGCCCGCCTGCGGGATCACATCAACCAGCCCTTCCACCGCAAGGCGCGCCACTGCATCGGATACCGGGCTGCGTGACACGCCAAGGGCCGCGCAAATCTCAGGCTTGCGCAAAATCTCGCCGGGGCGATAGCGCAGCGACAGGATCGCCATCCGCAAGGCCTGATAGACCCGCTGGCCCAGTGACCCTGCGTAATCTGACAAGGGCTGCAGGCGCGTGGCCTCTTGTAGGGAAAGATCGGGTGGCTGTAGCATGCTAACATGTTAGGGGAAGTGCCGCGCAGCTGAAAGCGCTTTCTGGACAGGAGAGATGGTGATGACCCGCGATTTTATCCGCCTGCACGCATCAGACAATGTGGTTATCGCTTTGGCCGATCTGCCTGCCGGTGCCGTGGTCGAAGATGTGCACCTGACCGGACCTGCGCCACGTGGCCACAAGATTGCCGTGGCCGACATCGCGCAGGGTGCAGTGGTGCTGCGGTATGGGCAGATCATCGGGCAGGCCATGGTGGATATTCCTGCAGGGGCGCATGTGCACAGCCATAACCTTGGCATGGGGCCGCATTCCACCGATTACGCCATCGGGGCCGAGGCTGTGCCCCTGCCCGCGCTGCCCGCGCGCAGCTTTCTGGGGTATCACCGCCCGGATGGCACGGTCGGCACGCGCAATTATCTGGGGATCCTCACATCGGTGAACTGCTCGGGTTCCGTCGCGCGGTTCATTGCCGAGGCGGCAGAGCGTGATCCGGTACTGTCGGCGATGCCCAATATTGATGGCTTTGTGCCCATCGTGCACAACACCGGCTGCGGCATGTCGGGCGTGAACGAAGGCTATGACACGCTGATGCGCACGTTGAAGGGCTATGCGCGCAACGCCAACTTTGGCGGTATCCTGCTGGTGGGGCTGGGGTGCGAGGTGATGCAGGTGCCAGACCTTGTGGGGCAAGGCCGCCTGCGCCCGGACGGCAATTTCCGCTACATGACGATTCAGGGCCTTGGCGGCACAAGGGCGACGATTGCCAAGGGGGTAGAGGTGCTGCGCGAAATGGCGGGGGTGGCGTCACAGGTGCATCGCAGCACCGCCCCGGTGTCAAAGCTGATCGTTGGGCTGCAATGCGGCGGGTCTGACGGGTATTCCGGCATTACCGCCAACCCGGCACTTGGGGCGGCCAGTGACATGCTGGTGCAGATGGGCGGCACCACGATCCTGTCCGAAACGCCCGAGATTTACGGGGCCGAACATCTGCTGACGCGCCGGGCGGTGGACCTTGCGACGGGTGAGCGATTGTTGGAGCGGATCAGGTGGTGGGAGGGGTACACGGCGCAAAACGGTGGTGAGATGGACAACAACCCCTCGCCGGGGAACAAAAAGGGTGGGCTGACGACGATTCTGGAAAAGTCATTGGGGGCTGTGGCCAAGGGGGGGACGGCACCGCTGGCAGGGGTTTACAAGTTCGCCGAACCGATCACCACGCAGGGGTTCGTATATATGGACAGTCCGGGCTATGATCCCTGTTCAGTGACCGGGCAGATCGCGTCGGGGGCCACGATGATTGTGTTCACCACGGGGCGCGGGTCGGTGTCAGGCTACAAGCCCAGCCCCTGCATCAAGCTTGCGACGAATGATGAGATGTATCAGCGCATGGCCGAGGATATGGATATCAACTGCGGTGACATCCTCACACGCGGTATCAGCATTGAGGCGAAAGGCGCTGAAATTCTTGATAAAATCATCGCCGTGGCATCGGGTGCGCAAAGCTTTTCCGAACAGTTGGGCTTTGGCGGGGCCGAGTTTGTGCCATGGCAAATTGGCGCTGTGATGTAGGGGATAACCCTCTTGCGCCCTCCCCCGCCAGTAGCGGCTGCAAACGTTATCACTCCGGTTTTCTCTTTGCGCAAATACTCTCGCCGAAGGCATCCCACAGCCAGCCACCACCGCAACGCCTGCAGCATGTCCATGGCAATGCCGTTCGTGCGGGGGCTCAATGCCCCCCAGGACGGCTCCCCCCGATCAAGGCGCTGATCGCGGCCACTTTGCGCGCCACAAGGCCCGCGTCGCCAAGGCTTTCCACGTTCAGCCGCAAAAGCGGTTCCGTGTTTGACGCCCGCAGATTGAACCGCCAGTCTGCGTAGCGGAATGACACCCCGTCGAGCTGGTCAATCTGTGCGCCGTCCGCATAAACCGCCGTCACCCGCGCCACGGCTGCCGCTACGTCATCGACCACAAAGTTGATCTCACCCGATGACGGAAAGGCCGCGCGCCGCGCCGCCAGAACATCAGCCAGTGATTGCCCCGTGCGCCCCATCAGTTCCACCACCAACAGCCACGGGATCATCCCGCTATCGCAGGCCATGAAATCGCGGAAATAGTGATGCGCGCTCATCTCGCCGCCATAAACTGCCCCCGTTTCGCGCAGCGCCGCCTTCAAAAACGCATGCCCCGTGCGCGCCTGCACCGCATGCCCCCCCGCCACCGCGATGGCAGCTTCGGTGCCCAGCACCACGCGCGGATCGTGCACGATCGTGGCCCCCGCCTCTTTGGCCAGAAACACCTCGGCCAGAAGGCCCACCACATATTCGCCCGGCACAAAGGCCCCGGTGTGATCAAAGAAAAAGCAGCGGTCAAAATCGCCATCCCAGGCTACACCAAGATCAGCCCCCGCCGCCACCACCGCCTGCGCCGTCATCGGCTGATTTTCGGGCAAAAGCGGGTTCGGGATGCCGTTGGGAAACGTGCCATCTGGCGTATGGTGCAGGCGTGTGAACTGCAAGGGCGCGCCAAGTGCCTGCAGGCGCGCGGCAATCGCATCAAACGTCGGCCCCGCCGTGCCATTGCCCGCATTCACCAGCACATGCAGCGGCCGCAGGGCGCGCTGATCGACAAAGCCGATCACCCGGTCCACATAGGCCGCGCGGCAGTCCACCGCCTGCCGCCGCCCTTGCCCCATCGCACCGAAATCATCAGCCGCAGCCAGCGCGGCCATGTCAGCCAGCCCAGTGTCCTGCCCCACCGGTGCCGACCCCGCACGCACCATCTTCATCCCGTTATAATCCATCGGGTTGTGTGACGCCGTCACCTCAATCCCACCATCTGCCCCCAGATGATCGGTCGCGAAATACACCTCTTCGGTGCCGCACAGCCCCAGATCCAGCACGGTGCACCCCTCGGCCATCAGCCCGGCTGCCACGGCATCGGCCAGTTCTGCCGAAGACGCCCGGCAATCGCGGCCCAGCACCATACGGCGCGCCCCCAGCACACGCGCAAAGGCCCGGCCGATGCGAAAGGCAATGCCAGCGTCAAGGTCTACCCCAAGGCGGCCACGAATATCATAGGCTTTGAAACAGGTCAGGGTCATGCCCGCCACCTATCGTTTCGCGCGCCGTGCGTCAAACCTTGTGCATCACCGCCGGGCAAGCTTAGGCTGCACCAAAACCAAGGCCGCCATGACGGCCACCGCCCAACTTTTGCTTAGCTTGCGCGCGGGCTACGGCCCCGCGGTCTTTCGCGCTGATGCTGTGGCGGGCTTGACCGTGGCCATCGTGGCCCTGCCCCTGTCGATGGCGATTGCCATTGCCAGCGGCGCGATCCCGGCGCAGGGGCTGATCACGGCCATCATCGGCAGCTTTGTGATTTCTGCGCTTGGCGGATCATGGTTTCAGATCGGCCGGCCTGCGGGCGCGTTCATCGTGCTGGTCAGCGCGACGGTTGCAGCCCACGGCATGGACGGGCTGATTTTGGCCACCCTTTTGTCAGGCGTGATGTTGACAGCCCTTGGCGCGCTGCGCCTTGGCGGGCTGATCCGCCATATCCCACATGCGGTAACGGTGGGGTTCACCACAGGCATCGGCCTGATCATTCTGGCCAGCGAGATTGCGCCATTGCTGGGCCTGCAGATCACCCGGGAACCCGGCCCCCTTTCACAAAAGCTGCCCGCGCTGTGGAACGCCGTTGGCGCGGCTAGCTGGCCCACCACGACCCTGTCTGCGGCAACGGTTGCCAGCATCCTGACCCTGCGCCGCCTTGTGCCGCGCTGGCCCGTACTGCTGATTGCGGTGGTGGGTGCCACCGTTCTGGCGACGCTGACAGGCATGGACACCGCCACCATAGGCAGCCGCTTTGGCGGAAGTCCTGACTGCCTGCCATGGCCCGCCTTTTCGATGGCCAAGGTGTTAGAGGTGCTGCCAGCCGCCATCTCCTTTACCCTGCTGGGTACCATATTCGCTGCTGTCAGCCGTGGTAGCCGACCGGATGCCGTGCGCCCAGCATGCACCCAACACCGAACTGATCACACAAGGTGCCGCCAACATCGCCGCCGGCCTGTTTGGCGGGTTCTGTGTGACGAGCACCATCGCCCGCACCGCTACCAACGTGCGCGCATGGGCCCGTAGCAGGCATCAAGCATGCCGCTTTCCTGCTGGCCTTCATGCTGCTGGCAGCCCCGTTTGCCGCCTTCATCCCCCTAGGCGTGCTGGCCACCGTGGTGGTCGTGGTCGCATGGAACACGATCGCACGCGTTGAAATCATGCACTTTCTGCGCATAGACCGCGCCGCCCTTGCCGTGGTTTCTGTAACGCTGACCCTGACCCTGCTGCGCGACCTGACCGAGGCTATCGCCGCCGGGGTGGCCCTGTCTCTTATCCTTGCCGCAATACGGCGCCGGGGTTCATGATGCCCACAGGGTCAAGTGCAGCCTTGATCGCCCGCATCGCCGCGAGCTTTGCCGGGTCTGCATAACGCTCCAGATCGCCCACCTTCAGGCGGCCTACGCCGTGTTCGGCGGCAACCGATCCGCCAAGGGCCGCCACCAGATCATGCACGCAGGTCTTGACCGCCTCACGCTGATTTTCATGGTCAGCGCGCGTGCGGCCCGGCATGGGAAAGACGTTGAAATGCAGGTTGCCATCGCCCAGATGGCCAAAGCAGTTGATCCGCCAGTCTCCCAGATGCCCTAACGCCGCCATCGCCTGCGGGATAAAGCCGGCGATTTCCGACAAGGGCAGGCTGATATCATGGCTGCTGACCGCCCCCACCTTGCGGTTGGCCAAGGGCAGGCTTTCGCGAATGCGCCACAGCCCGTCACGCTGTGCCGCCGACGCCGCCACCACGCCATCGCTGACCAAACCCGCTGTCATCGCCACATCCAACAGCCCCGCCATGGTTTCGGGCCCATCCAGCAGGGCGGGTAGGCCCAGGTCCACCAGCACGCACCAATCAGGCAGCACCTCAAACGGCAGGCGCACCTCTGGTATAGTATCGGCCAGAAACCGCAGGCCCTGCCCCGAAATCAGCTCAAATGCTGACACCATCCCCGGCAGACGGTCATCACACAGGCGCAGCAGGCGCAGGGCCGTGGCCGGGCTGTCTACAACCAACAGCGCCGCCGCTTCCGTCGCAGGCCGTGCCACCATCCGCAAGGATGCTGCCGTGATGATGCCCAGCGTGCCTTCCGACCCGATCAGCAGATGCCGCAAATCATAGCCCGCGTTATCCTTGCGCATGCGTTTCAGACCATGCAGCACTGACCCATCCGGCAAAACCGCCTCCACCCCCAGCACCAGATCCCGCGTATTGCCATAGCGCAGCACGTTCACGCCCCCCGCATTTGCAGCAAGGTTCCCGCCAATCTGCGCCGTGCCCTCGGACGCCAGCGACAACGGGAACATCCGCCCCACATCCGCTGCGGCCTTTTGCACATCGGCCAGCACCATACCCGCCTCAACCACCAGCACGCCTTCATCGGCATGCACGGCGCGCAGCCGGTTCATCCGCTCCAATGACAGGATCACCGGTGCCGCCCCCGCAGGCATCAACTGCCCGCCCACAAGGCCCGTGCCCCCGCCCCACGGCACAATGCCTACCCGCGCCTGCACGCAGGCCTGCACAACCCGCACGACCTCATCCGTGCTGCGTGGCAGCGCGAGTACACCCCCCAGCCCCAGCCACCGCCCGCGCGGCTCCTCCAGATAGCGCGTATCGGGGCTGCGCAATGTGCCTTCGGGCAGGGCGGCGGTCAGGGTAGCCAGAAATTCGGTGGTGCATGCGTTCAACATGGGCGCACCCTAAGCAAAGCATCTATTCAAGGAAAGCCGGTTCCAACACGATAATGGTCGGATCACTGGGCAAGGTGTCACGCGAGAATTCAATATCCGGCTGATCCAACCGCACCACCTGAAACGACCCCGCCATTTCAGCCAGAAATATTTCCAGCGATGCCCCCGAAAACCAGTGCATCGGGATAACCACGCTCGCCCGCAAATCGCGCACCACACCCGCCATATCCACCACCGCCATGGTATATCCCCCGTCCACCGGCACCATCACCACATCCAGCCGCCCGATGCTGGCCAGTTGCGCCGGGCTGGGGATCTGATGCAGGTGCCCCAGATGGCCGATGCACAGGCCCGCGACCTCAAAGATAAAGATCGAATTGCCATTGCCGCGCGCGCCTTCTCCAAACGGCCCGCGCGTATCGGTTGTGATATTGCGCACCAGCATTTCGCCCAGATCAAGGCTGTGCTCGGCAGGCACTCCGCCCTCTGGCCAGCCGCGCAGCACGTGGGTGATGCGCGGGTCCGGGTTCGCCGTCCAATGCGTGCCATGCGCATTGTTCATGGTAATGATATCGGGCACCACATCCGGCACGCCCAGATAACCCGTGTAATCAGTCGCGGCGATCAGGCCACCTTGGGTTTCAATCACAAAGGTTGCATGATCCACAAAGCGGATGCGTACCGTGTTTTTCTCGAGGGCAGCACCAAAGGTTACAGGCACGACCTGCGCCTCACCTTGGGCCAAAGCGATGCAATGGCTGGCCAGGCGAGTGTCCTGCGCGCGCAGTTGCACAGGCGGCAGGCAGGTCACAATGGCAAGGACAGCAGCAAGACGCATGGCATCATCTCCGATACAAAATCTAGCAGCGTAGCGCCGGCAATCAAGCACCAACCCAGCACGCCTTTGGCAAACCGGGGTCTGCGGCGCGGATATTTATGCAATATTGAAAGGGCTGTTTTCTCTTGCCCAAATACCCACCTTTTCAACCTCGGGGCAAAGACACGGATCGTGGAAAGTCTTCCACGGCAGTGCCGCGCCCGAGCGGCTCCGTTTTCTTCAAACGGGGCCCGAGGGCGCGGCGGCCCCTTTCAAAATCACCCCACATCCGTGCGCCCGCGCCGGTCGCCGCGCAAGTTGGCGTACAGCACATGGTTGCGCCAGCGGCCGTTGATCTGCAGATAGCTTTGCGCCACGCCTTCATATTTGAAGCCGCATTTTTCCAGCACACCCCGGCTTGGCGCGTTTTCCGGCAAACACGCCGCTTCGATCCGGCTCAGGTCCAAAGTTGTGAATGCGTGATGCACCACCGCCAATATCGCCTCGCGCATGAACCCCTGCCGCGCATGTTCCGCGCCGATCCAATAGCCCAGCGTCCCCGTCTGCGCAGGCCCGCGGCGGATATTGTCCAGCGTGATCGCCCCCAAGAGCGCCTGATCCGCCCGCCGGATCATCATCAGCGGCAGCGCTGTGCCCTGCCCTTCGGCCCGCGCCGCCCAATAGACCCGGTTGGTAAAGGCGCGGCGGGTCAGATGGTCATGCGCCCAGACCGGCTCCCACGGGGTCAGGAATGTGGCCGATACCTCGCGCAGCGCTGACCACGCCCGCCAGTCACTATGCGCGGGCAGCCGCAGCGTCATCCGCTCCGTCTCCAGCTTGGGTTTGCGCCGCACGCCCAGCATCAGGCGGCAAGCCTGCCCTTGATCGCCGCAATTCCCGGTGCGCCCTTGACCGGGCCATACAGTGCCAGTGCCGATTTCGCCCCCAGCACGGCACCCGCATAATCCTGCACAGCCCCAGCTGTGACCGCATCAATCCGCGCCACCGCCTCATCCGCCGTTGGCACCCGGCCCCAGATTGCCAGCAGCCGCGCGTTGCGTTCGGCGCGGTTTGACGGGCTTTCCATGCCCATCAGCAGCCCCGCCTTCAGTTGCGCACGCGCACGCGCCACCTCCGCCTCGGTCATATCGGTGGCCGCGCGCTTCAGCTCATCCACGGTCAGTTCGGTCAAGGCACCGATCTCGGCCTCTGACGTGCCGGCATAGATCGTGATCTGGCCGGTATCCTCATACGCACCCGACTGGGCAAAGATCGAATAGCACAGGCCGCGTTCCTCGCGCACCTTCTGGAACAGGCGTGATGACATGCCGCCACCCATCGCCGTGGCATAGACCTGTGCCGCATACACCGCATCGTCGCGGTAGCCCGGCGCCTCAAACGCGAGGGCAAAATGCGCCTGTTCCAGTTTCTTAACCTTGCGCTTTTCGCCGCCGTCAAACCGCGCGGGTAGGATATTTGATGCCCCCTGCCCCTTCAAATGCCCAAACAGCGCCTCGGCCTGCCGCACGATTGTGTCGTGATCCACCCCGCCTGAGGCTGACAGGATCATCTGGTTCGGGGCGTAATGTTCGCGGATGAACCCCGTCAGATCATCACGCTGGAACGCCCCCACGCGTTCGGCTGGCCCCAGAATGGTACGGCCAAAGGGCTGATCGGGGTAGGACACCTCTTGCAGCCAGTCAAAGATGATATCATCCGGCGTATCCAGCGCTTGCCCGATTTCCTGCAAGATCACATGGCGTTCGGTTTCAATCTCCTTGGGGTCGAACACCGGGTTCAGCACGATATCGGCGATCACATCGAGTGCCAGCGCCACATCCGCCGACAACACCCGCGCGTAGTAGGCCGTCATCTCGCGGCTGGTATAGGCGTTGATATAGCCGCCCACATCTTCGATTTCCTCGGCGATTTTCAGCGCCGACCGCCTCATCGTGCCCTTGAACGCCATATGCTCCAGAAAATGCGCAATGCCGTTCTGTTCGGGGCGTTCATGCCGCCCGCCTGCGTTGACCCAGATGCCCGCCGATGCCGACATCAGGCCCGGCATATGTTCGGTCACAATGCGAAAACCATTGGCAAGGGTGGTGATCTGCAGGCTCACTGGGCAATCCTTTCACGGATCAGCGACTGGATGGCCGCCAGATCATCAGGCACACGGGTCATGCGTTCGGAGCGATCAAACAGATCGGCCATGCGGGGGGGCAGCGCGGGGTGAATGCCCGCAGCGGCCCTGACCGCATCCGGGAATTTCGCCGGGTGCGCCGTCGCCAGCGTCACCATCGGGGCCGTGCCAAAGTGTTCCTCGGCCACCTTCACGCCCACGGCGGAATGCGGGCACAGCAGTTCACCCGTTTGCGCGAGCGTGCGGGTGATCGTGGCGCTTGTCTCAGCTTCGGAACAGCGGCCTGAGGCAAAGGTGGCGCGCAGCATCTGCATCGCACCCTGGCTGATGTGGAACCCGCCCGCGCGCAGTTCCGCCATCAGCGCCACCACGGCCGCCCCGTCACGGCCATAGGCATCAAACAGCACGCGTTCAAAGTTGGAGGAAACCTGAATATCCATCGAGGGGCTGATGGATGGTTTCACCCCATCGGTCACATAATCCCCCGTCGTCAGTGCGCGGTGCAGAATGTCATTGTGGTTGGTGGCAATCACCAGCCGGTCAATCGGCAGGCCCATGGCCCGCGCGATATAGCCCGCAAAGATATCACCGAAATTGCCGGTGGGCACGGTAAACGACACCGCCCGCGCAGGCGCACCCAATGCCGTGGCGGCGGCAAAGTAATAGACAACCTGCGCCAGCACACGCGCCCAGTTGATGGAATTCACCCCCGCCAGCCGCACACCATCGCGAAAGGCGTGATGGTTGAACATATCCTTCACGCGCGCTTGGGCCACGTCAAAATCACCATCAATCGCCAGTGCATGTACGTTCGCCTCAATGGGCGTTGTCATCTGCCGCCGCTGCACATCGGACACGCGGCCATGCGGGTACAGGATGAACAGGTCCACATTCGACAGGCCCCGGAATGCCTCCATCGCCGCCGATCCCGTATCACCGCTGGTTGCGCCCACAATCGTCACGCGTTCGCCGGTTTTGGCCAGCGTCGCCTGCATCATCTGCCCGATCAGCTGCATGGCAAAGTCCTTGAAGGCCAAGGTCGGCCCGTGGAACAGTTCCAGCAAGTGGTGGTTCGGCCCCAGTTGCACCAAAGGTGCCCGCGCCGCATGGCTGAAACCGGCATAGGCCTTGGCAATCAGGCCACGGAATTCATCCGCCGCAAACGTATCGCCCAGAAACGGCCACATCACCGCAAAGGCGATATCCTCATAGCTTTGCCCCGCCATCGCCGCGATCTGTGCATGGGTCAGTGTGGGCACCGTTTCCGGCACATAGAGGCCCCCGTCACGCGCAAGGCCTGTCATCATCGCTTCGCCAAATGTCAGAACCGGGGCCGTGCCACGGGTGGAAACATAACGCATCTTCAAGCCTTATTCTGCTCGCCGCCTGATACGCCAGACAAACAGCGCTGTCATCCCCGCCCACACAATCGCCAGCGAAAACCACGTGATCGCGTATTGCAGATGGTCGTTCGGGGTGCCCGACGTATCAACCGCCAAAGGCTCCACCCCGCCCCCCGTATCACTGCGCGCCACCACCAGTACCGGATCAGTCTGCATCGTATCCGCCATAGCCGGCACATCACGCGCAAACCACAGGCCCGTGGCCACATCAGGTGCCGGGGTGTAGCTGTCCACTTCCACCGGCCAATGCAGGTTGCCCGTCACCTCGGTGGCCGTGGCGGCATGGTTGCTTGTGCGGTCAGCCTCGGCCACAAACCCACGGTCTACCAAAATGCGCCGGCCGGTATCGGTGACAAACACCTCGATAATTCGTACGCCCGCGCCAATCTGCTTGCGGCTGACCAGCACGTTCAGCGATTGGCCGGTGAAGGTGCCCGTCGTGATCACCGGCAGAAAACGATCCGTCACCGCATCCAGCACACTGGGCATTGCCACCGGCACCGCCGCGATACGCGCCTCAAGATCGGCCAGATAGGCCTGTTTCTGCGCCAGACGGTCCAACTGCCAGAACCCCAGCCCCAGCAGAACGCCCACGCCGATCGCCCCAAAGACCAACGGTATCAGCATGCGGCGGATCATGGTTCCCTCAGATGCAAAAGGCGCAAGGCAACCGGGGCCCCGCGCCTGATCTTATTGCCGGAATGGCCCGCAGGCGCAACCCGTGTGCCTTAACCTGCAAGCCCGACCTGACCCCAGATATAGACGGCAAAGAACAAGAACAGCCAGACCACATCAACAAAGTGCCAGTACCATGCCGCCGCCTCAAACCCGATATGGCGTTCGGGCGTGAAATGGCCCGCACCCGCGCGCAGCCAGCAGATGAATAGAAAGATGGTACCGATGATCACGTGGAACCCGTGAAATCCGGTGGCCATGAAGAAGGTCGAATAGAACTTGTTTCCGCCGAATTGCCAGCCTTCGGCTGTAATCAGCTCCCAGTATTCATAGGCCTGGAACACCGTAAACAAGATGCCCAGCACCACGGCCAGCAGCAGCCCATTGCGCAGATCACGCCGGTTGTTTTCATGCACCAACGCATGGTGCGCCCATGTGACGGCTGCCCCCGAACACAGCAGGATCAGCGTGTTGATCAGCGGCAGGCTGAACGCATCCACCGGAATGATTTCCGGCTTTTCATACGACGTGCCGACATATTCATACATCGGGTACATGGCGCTTTTGAAAAACGCCCAGAACCAAGCGGCAAAGAACATCACCTCGGACATGATGAACCCGTACCGCAGACCAATCCGCACCACCGGGGTATGATCGCCCACCAGACTTTCGGCCACCACTTCGGACCACCAGGCGAACATCACATACAGCACAGCCGCAAGGCCGATCAGGAACAGCCAGGGGCCTGACCCGTGCATCCACAGCACCGCACCAAACAGCATGATAAAGGCCCCGACGGCCCCCATGAACGGCCAGATAGATGGCGGCAGGATGTGGTAGTCGTGGTTCTTGGCATGTGTCGCCATGGCGCCCTCGTGTGTCTTTTCGTTAATTGGTGGCCGCGGTCGGAACCGTGGCATTCACCGCCTGCGTATCAGGCAGATCGGTGCGATGAAAGGTGTATGACAATGTAATCTCGCGCACGAAACGCCCCTCGGCATCCGTCACGATTGCAGGGTCCACGTAAAAGCTGACGGGCATCTGCACCCGTTCACCCGGCTGCAGCACCTGCTGTTCAAAGCAGAAACAGGCGATCTTGGTAAAGAAACCACCGGCTGTGTCCGGCGTCACATTATAGCTGGCTGTGCCTGCAATGGGGTTGGACGTGGGGTTATACGCCTCATAAAACGCAAGGCCCGTCTCACCGATGCGAATTTCCATGGTGCGCTGCACAGGCATGAATTCCCATGGCATGCCCGCTTCAACCGACGCATCAAACCGCACCAGCACCGTCTGGTCCAGAATTTCGTCTGATGGCGCAGAGGCCACGGACGTGGTGCCAGCGTAACCCGTCACGCGGCAGAACCAGTCATAAAACGGCACGGCAATGAACGACAAGCTAAGCATCATCGCCGCCACGCCCGCCAACTGGGCCGCTGTGCGTTGTTGCGGGGTCATTCGCGGGCCCCGGTTGTCGCGGCTGCGGCGGCTTCGGGCTGCATGACGTGGTCAAACCCCTGCATCGGATCGCCGCGCGTGACCTTGACCACTGTCAGCAGAAAGACAATGCCCACAAAGCCCGCCAGCGTCAGCCCAAGGCCAAGGTTGCGGCCAAAGCGGCGCTTGTGCAGTTCGTGTTCCACCTGAAACGGCATCTTACCAGCCCCCAAGCCCATATGATTTCAGCACAGCTTCCACCAGAAACGCCCCGAAATGCAGAAAAAGATATGACAGTGAAAAGCGGAACACCGCCTTTTCGATGGCATATTTGTCGGCCTCGGCCACCACCTCATCCCGCCGCCAGATGCGCACCGCACCGACCAGGAACCAGCCGTTCAGCACCACCGCCACTGCCAGCGTGAACGGCCCGCCGATGCCCGACAACGCGCAGGCAATACCCACCGGCACCAGCAGTGCGGTATAGACAAGGATATGCAGCCGCGTGGATTTACGGCCATGTGTCACGGTTAGC
>JAYUZO010000215.1:0-14522 GCA_043751715.1 Rhodobacterales bacterium
CACCCCCGGATCACCCGAGGATACGATCACAACATCCCGCCCCGCCGCAGCCATCGTCAGCGCCGCCCGCGCCCGGTCCATCTCTACCCGGTTATCCGATGGGTGCAGCGTCAACCCTGCCCGCGCCGCCACCCGCGCGACATAGGGTATATACCCCACCACATCCGTGGCCCGCGCCAGGGCCTGCGTCACCTCTGGTGTGACCATGCACTCATCCCCCGGTCCAAGGCCTGCAATCACCAAAGACCCGGTCATGCCGCACCCCATGTGCCACCAGTCAAGCCATGCGGATGCCGGGCACCTCCCCTCCCCCTCTTGTGGGGAGGGGATGGGGGTGGGGGGCTGTCGGCCAGAACCACCGTTGGCTTTTGCGCACCACGCCCCCCCAACCCATCCCTCCCCCACAGCGGGGGGAGGGAGGTGCCAAATCCTGCCACCCTCCGCTTCATTCCGGCACCTCGGGCCGCCGCCCATGCCCATGCACCAGTACAATCGCGAAATACGGGCAATCCGCCGCATCCACATCGGCCAGGCGTGCAATCCGCTGATCCGGCATCGTGCCGCGTTCGACCAGCCACGCATCCGCCAGCCGCCCTGCACGCGCCAAGGCACGCCGCACCCGTGGCAGGTTCCGCCCCGTCTTCATCACCACAATCGCATCCGCTGCCGCCATATGGCGCACCAGATCATCCTCTGGCAGCGTGCCCATCAGCACCGTCAGGACATCATCCCCCCAGGTGATCGGCACCCCTACCGCATTCCAGCAGCCCGTCATGCCCGTGATACCGGGTATCACCTCCACCACCGCGCGGCCCTGCAGCCGCGTATGCAGGTGCATGAAACTGCCATAAAAGAACGGGTCCCCCTCACACAGCACCAGCACATCATCCGTAAGCGCAAGGTCTGCCAGCCGGTCTGCCCAGTCATCATAAAACGTCGCCAGCGCATGGGTGTATTCCGCACTGTCAAACGGCAGTTCCGTGGTCACCGGATATTCCATCGCATATTCCACCACATCCGCCCGCAGCATCCCCTGCACAATCCGCCGTGCCTGCCCCGGCCGGCCTGCCTTGCGGAAATAGGCCACATGCCGTGCCGCCCCGATGGCCCGCGCCGCACGCACGCTCATCAGATCAGGGTCGCCCGGACCAAGCCCTGCACAAATAATGCGCCCCATGGTCATTCCTTCCTGCTGGCCAGTGCGTTTACCGCCGCCACTGTCATTGCCGACCCCCCCATGCGCCCCTGCACGATCATGCTTGGCACGGGTGGTGCTGCCATCAGCGCATCCTTGCTTTCCGCCGCACCGATAAAGCCCACGGGGCAGCCGATGATGGCCGCAGGGCGCGGGCAAGCAGGGTCTTCCAGCATGTTCAGCAAATGAAACAGCGCCGTTGGCGCATTACCAATGGCCACCACAGCCCCGCGTAGATGCGGCCGCCACAATTCCACCGCCGCTGCTGACCGTGTGTTGCCCATGTTCTTTGCCAATGCTGGCACGCCTGCATCCTGCAAGGTGCAGATGATGGCATTATCGCGTGGCAGGCGCTTGCGCGTGATCCCCTCGCTGACCATCCGCACATCGCACAGGATGGGCGCGCCATCCTCCAACGCTGCCCGCGCCGCAATGGCCATGCCGGGGGTGAAATGCACAAAAGGGGCCAGATCAACCATCCCCGCTGCGTGGATCATCCGCACCGCCACCACCTCTTCTTCCGGCGTAAAGCGCGCAAGGTCTGCCTCGGCCCGGATCGTGGCAAAGGACCGCAGGTAAATGGCAGCGCCGTCAGTTTCATACAGATGAGGCATGGTCGTCTTTCAATATGGCCGCAATCTGGTCAGCCTGCAGGCCCGTCATATCCGGTGCATCAGCCGCCGTACCACCCCGGATCAGGTTATACCCCTGCGCCGTTGCAACCAGCGTCACACCCGCCGTGCCGGGATGCGCGCAGCCTTTGGCACAGCCTGACACGTGCAGGTGGCCTTTGGTCAGCAGTGCAAGGTCGCGCGCCAAGCCGCGCGTGGGCCCCTGCGCCTGCGCACAGCCCGGCGCACCCGTACAGGCCGTCACCCGCAGCAAAGGGTCATCCGCAACTGATATGATCGCAGGATGGGCCGGGGCCGCGCGTGCGCCTTGTACCAGGATCATGCGCCACGGCGTCAGGATGATTGTGTGATCACAACGGGCAAGGGCCATCAGCACATCGGCCTGCAACTGCCCAAAGGCAAAGGCCAGCAGCATGCCATCAGCACATGCGCCCGGCGCGGGCCGTGCTGCCGGTGCCAAGGCAGGCACATCATGCCCTTGTGGCACAATCCCCCGCGCAATCAGGGCGGCCATACGGCCCCGGCCATCGGACGCTCCACCCTTGGCCACAAACCACGCGGCCAGCGCGATAGCGGCACCTGCAGCAGTGGAAACAGTCACTGACATGCCTGATTTCATACCATCTGCCCGCAGAATCAACCCGCCGTCAGAGCCCCGCTCCAGCCGGATGTCAGCCGATGTTGCTGTCAGCACTGGCGCAGGGCCAGTGTCCACCGCAAAGCCGAACTTGCCCGGCAAATCCGGCACCTGCGCCAAGGCGCGCGTCAGATCTGCACCAATCTGGTCTGATCTGGCGTCGCGAAATGGTGTGATCACAAAATTCCGCGCCGCTTCCGACACAACGTCGGGGTCTACCAGCCCAAGTCCGCGCAGATCATCAATCAGTGCTGCATGCGCCCCCTCCCTGATCCCGCGCAACTGCAGGTTAGCGCGGGAAGACAGATCAAGCATCCCATTCCCATAGGCAAGCGACGCCGTCGCCACTCCCGCTGCCTGAACGGGCGTCAGTACCCCCAAAGGCGGGCGGATGCGCACCAGCCAGCCATCGCCAGACAGCATCGGGCGCAGCGCGCCGGGGCACCAGCCTTGAACGATCGGGCCCTTGGTTGCGGGGGCGCTCATGTCAGCGCCGCCGCGATTGAATTGCGCCGCGTCACCCATAGCCCGGCATCCCGCAAGCGCCGGAACAGATCCTCCATCGCCTCCAACGCCGCCGGGTTCGCATCCGCCAGAAACGCCCGCAGATCATCGCGGCCCAGCGTTGCTTCGTGATACAGATCAAACAGATGCGGCGGCACCACCTGCGCCAGATGCGCAAAGGCCGCCATATGATCCAGCGTTGCCGCAATTTCCGCAGCCCCGCGGTAGCCATGCGCCATCATGCCGGTCGCCCAATCCGCATTCGCCGCCCGCGCCCGCACCACCCGCGCGATTTCCTCGGTCAGCGTGCGTGCACGCGGTGTATCAGGCCGGGTTGCATCCAGATGATACAGGGTTGGTGCAGCCCCCCCCAACCGCGCCACCGCCGCCGCAAAGCCCGCCTCATGTGCTGCATAATCCGCCGCCATCAGCACATCGGTTTCCGGCAGGTCCTGCGGATGCACGAATGTATCCGCCCCCAGCACCCGCGCCTCCAATGCCGCGCGGTTTTCCACGGATTGCCCATCCAGCCCGATCGAATAGCTGGAGGATTGCAACCAAGCCTCGCCTGCATCTGCCCGCGCCTGATCCGTAAATGTATCTGCCGCCGTGCCCATGCCAAGGCCGTACTGGCCGGGTTTGGGGCCAAACACACGCGGGCTGAGTGCGATATAAGGGTTATCTTCCGCCGCCTCATCCCGCTGGGCCAGCGCTTGCGTGCCTGCCTCAAACAGTTGCGCCAGACCCGGAAAAACGTCACGAAACAGGCCCGAAACCCGCAAGGTCACGTCAATGCGTGGCCGCCCCAGCAGTGCCAGCGGCACCACCTCAAACCCCGAAACCCGCGCCGACCCCGCATCCCACAGCGGTGCCAGCCCTGCCAGATGCAGCGCCATGGCAAATTCTTCACCAGCCGTGCGCATGGTGGCCGACCCCCACAGATCAACCACCAACCCGCGCGGATAATCGCCATGGTCCTGCAAATGCCGTCGGATCAGCTCTTCGGCCAGTTTCACCCCCTGCGCATGCGCATTCCGGCTGGGCACCGCGCGTGGATCAACACTGAACAGGTTGCGCCCGGTTGGCAAAACATCATTTCGCCCGCGGTAAGGTGATCCTGCAGGCCCCGGTGCCACCCGATGGCCATTCAGCGCCGCCATCAGCCCCACAGCCTCACCCGCGCCTTGGCCGTAGATGTGCAAACCGCTGCCGAACTGGCTTTCCTTGATATCGCACACAAACCGGTCAATCCGCGTGATGATTTCCGCAGGTGTCGCATCCGCTGCCAGCCCCAGATCGGCCGCCACCCCCGTCGCCTGCGCCTCATCGCGCACCTGCGTGATCAGCCGGTTCCGCCGCGCCGGATCAAGGCCATCGGCGGTGGAATATTCATCCAAAAGCGTCTCTAACCTTGCCAATGCGGGCGGCAGGGCGCTGCTCACCATGGGTGGCGGCAAATGGCCCAGCGTCACTGCGCCGATCCGCCGCTTTGCCTGCGCCGCTTCACCCGGATCATTCACGATGAACGGGTAAATCACCGGCACCGGGCCGATCAACGCCTCGGGCCAACACGCGTCTGACAGGGCCACCGCTTTGCCCGGCAGCCATTCCAGCGTACCATGCGCGCCCATATGCACAATCGCATGCGGGTTTTGGGCCCGCAGCCACAGATAAAACGCGACATAGCCATGGCGCGGCGTGCGCGACAGATCGTGATAGGCCTCATCCCGCGTGATCAGCTCACCGCGTTCGGGTTGCAGGGCCACCGTGACACGACCCCGCCGGATGGCCGCAAAGTGAAACGCGCTGTCCTGCACAGCGGGGTCATCATGCGGCGCACCCCACGCCGCAACCGCCTGTTGCAACGCCTGTGGCAGGGTCTGCAAAGCGGCCAGATAGGCCAAAACCGGCCATGTCAGAGCCTGTTTTGCCAAGGATTGAGGCAGATCCGCGCAAACGGCTGTGTCATACCCTTCGCCCGCCAACCCCTGCAACAGCGCCGTGGTTGAGGCCAGCGCATCAAGGCCCACCGCATGCGCCATCTGATGTGCGCGCCCCGGATAGGTTGACAGGATCACCACCAGATCGCGCGCCGCTGCCGGTGCGGTCGCCAACCGGTGCCAGGCGCATAGCTTTGCCACCACCGCAGCAATCCGCGTGGCATCGGCGCGGTGGGCAAAGCGCGAAAACTGCAGGTCAGGGTCACGCGCACCGGGCGATTTGAAACTGATCAGGCCTGCAAACAGCCGCCCGTCCACCTCGGGCAGCACCACATGCATGGCAAGGTCCGCCGGTGAAAGCCCCCGGTCCGATGCCGCCCAATCCCGCTTGCGCGCTGTGGAAAGTGCCACCTGAAACGCCGGGCAATCCACCCCGTCAAACGGCGTCGTGCCATCTGCCCCCTGCGCCGAAAAGGCGGTCGCGTTGATGATGGCCACAGGCGGATGTGCCGCCAGATGCCCGGCCAGCCACGCCCCCACACCGGGGGCCTTCAGGCTGGGCGCAAAGGCACCATAGGCGGCAAAGCCCGCCCCGCGCAGCGCATGGATCAGCGCATCAATCGGGGCCGTGTCAGCCGCTGTCAGATAAGACCGGTAAAACGTCACTAACACGGGCTTTTGGGCGGCCAGTGGCGCTGCAATCACCCCCAGATCAGGGTCATAAAACCCCATATCCGGCACGGTTTTATCCCCCGCCACCGGCCCTGCATACAGCCCGGCCGCCAGCGCCAGTTGCGCCAGTGCCGCATGTGCGGCCACCGCCCCGCCGGCATCGCACAGGGATTGCAGGCGGCGCAGGGTGGATACAGGCAACGTGGACAGCGCATCCAGCCGCGCATCAGGCCGCCCATCAGCAGGCAGCACAGCCAGTGCAATGCCACGGCGACGTGCAAGGTCTTGCAGCGTGGCAAGGCCGTAAGGCCAATACGCCTCACCACCAATCAGCCGCACCAGAATGGCCTTTGCCTGTGACAGGGTCTTTTCCACATAGGTATCCACCGAAAGCGGATGCTTGAGCGCAATCACATTGCCCAACCGCAGGCTTGGCAACCCTGCACGACCGCGCTGCCAGCCCGCTGCAAAGGCCCCAAGATCACTGTCGGAAAACGACAGCACCACCAGATCAGCGGGGTCTTGCCCCAGATCGAACGGCGTTTCGGTCTCTTCCAACCCATGGCTTTCGCGGAATACGACGTGCATCGGTCAGCCCGCATCCGCAGAAAGGGGCACCCCCCCTCCCCCTTTGTGGGGAGGGGATGGGTGTGCGAGATAGCGCATTTTGCCCTTGTTCGTCACTGTTTTCAGGCCCCCAGCACAGCCCGGATCGCCACTTCATCTATGTCCGCATGCTCGGCAATCACCACCAGCTGTGACCGACGCGCATCCGCGCCCCAAGGCCGGTCAAATTGCACCCGCACCCGTTCGCCCACCGCCTGCACCAACAGCCGCAGCGGCTTGCCCGCCACCGCCATATGGCCCTTGACCCGCAGGATGCGCTGTTCGCGTGCAAGGCGCTGAATGGCCGCTGTCAGGGCCTCCACATCCGCCACCTCCGGCAGATCTATCACCACAGAATCAAAATCATCATGCTCGTGGTCATCTTCGCCGTCATGATGCGAAGGCCGCGCTGCGATATCATCTTCTGCCGCTGCGTTCAGGCCAAGGATCACGCGCGGGTCAATCACCCCGTCTGTCATCGCCAGCATCGGCACCGTGCGCGTCATTTCCGCCGTAATCACGCGACGTGCCTCTGTCAGCCCCGCCTCACCCGCAAGATCGGCCTTGGACAAAAGGATCAGGTCCGCGCACAGGATCTGGTCTTCAAAAACTTCGCTTAGCGGCGTTTCGTGATCAATGCTGGCATCCGCCGCCCGCTGCGCGTCGACCGCCGCCACATCGGGTGCAAACCGCCCTGCCGCCACCGCCTCGGCATCCGCCAGCGCGATCACCCCATCCACCGTGATCTTTGACCGGATTGCAGGCCAGTCAAACGCCTTGAGCAACGGCTTTGGCAGGGCCAGCCCGGACGTTTCGATGATGATATGATCCGGGCGCACCGGCAGCGCCATCAAGGCCTCGATCGTCGGGATGAAATCATCGGCCACTGTGCAGCAGATGCAGCCATTGGCCAGTTCCACGATGTTTTCCACCGGGCAATTGTCATCCGCACAGGATTTCAGGATGTCACCATCCACCCCCACCGTGCCGAATTCATTGACCAGAATTGCCAGACGCTTGCCCTGCGGGTTCTGCATCAGATGCCGGATCAGCGTGGTTTTTCCCGCGCCAAGAAAGCCCGTAATCACCGTCACCGGGATTTTTGTCAGATCGTTCATTGGCCCATCTCCATCGGCGGAATTCTTGCAATACTTTGTTTACGAAAGATCACCGGGCGGTCACGCCACACCACGATACCATCTGTCGTGGCCGCATATTTTGCCGCCCCCTCCAGAATGTCTGCCGCATGTTCCGGCCCCAAATGGCCATAAACATACGACCACGCCCCCGGCATCGCCAAGGATACCGCACAGCCCGTGTTGCAGGCCGACAGGCACTCCACCCCTAAAATGCGCACACCATCTGGTGCACCAGCGGCCTGCAGTGCTGCATGTAGCTGCGCACCGGGTGGCAAAGCGCCCTCGGCCACGGGTTCACCGCGTTTGCAGGTGGTGCAGACATACAGCGTGGCGGGCATGCCCAGTCTTTCACTTGTGCGGCGGGGAATGGCCAGTGAGGGGTGGCAGACACCCTTCGCCAGTCGCGGAAACACCCCGTCCGCCGGTTACACCTCTGTGCTGGCAGGTCTCCCGGCTTGCGGATTCAGGGGTTTCCCCCAACGGTGCCTTGCCTTCCCGCGTCAAGCAGTGGCGTCAGGCACCTTTCCGGTCACGGTCGCGGGGGCGGCTGCGCTTTGGGGCGTTTCGGCCCCTGTCGCATTCCCTCTTCGCCTGTCATAAACAGGAACCAGTACGGGGTTCACCTGATGCATCAGACCCCTTCTTGTCAAGGACACCAACCGACCATGACCGAACCCGCACCGACACCTGAAACCACGACAGAGGCCGATCTGGCCCGCCACAGCATGAAGATGGCTAAGAAAAAGGCCGCGCGGGATAAGATCATGGCGGGCAAGGCGGGGGAAAAGGGCCTGATCATCGTGCATACCGGGGCGGGCAAGGGCAAATCCAGTTCGGGTTTTGGCATGATTCTGCGCTGCGTGGCGCATGGGATGCCATCGGCTGTGGTGCAGTTCATCAAGGGGGCGTGGGATACCGGCGAACGCCGCCTGCTGACGGAAAACTTTGCTGACATGTGCCAATTTTATGCGATGGGCGAAGGGTTTACCTGGGAGACGCAGGACAAGACGCGCGATATTGCGGCGGCGCGGGCGGGCTGGGAAAAGGCGAAGGAGCTGATCCGTGACCCGTCAATCCGGCTGGTGCTGCTGGACGAAATCAACATCGCGTTGCGCTATGATTATCTGGATACCGCCGAGGTGCTGGCGTTTCTGGCCGCCGAAAAGCCACCCTTGACGCATGTGGTGCTGACAGGCCGCAACGCGAGCGAGGCGCTGATTGAGGCGGCTGATCTGGTGACCGAGATGACGCTGATCAAGCATCCCTTCCGATCAGGGATCAAGGCGCAGGCGGGGGTGGAGTATTAACGGCATGTCACACTTGCGCTGATTGGGGGCCATCAGGGCCTGCTAAGTGCTTGCGTACGCTGTGTTAATTCGGGTAATTACCGAAACGTTAAAGGTATGGCTTTGGGCCAGCTTTGGGCCAGCCTTGGCCCCGACCAGCGGGTTGGTGTGGGTGCGTTAACCATGCTGGGCGAATCGGAGGAGCGGAAGGATTGGGGTATTTCCAGCGGATTGTCTGTCCTGGATCAGCTAGGGAGTGGTGCGCTGTAGCGCACCCTACGATGGGTGCTGTGGCGGCGTGTGATCGCTGACATTTGTCTGGACGCTCGGAAAATCCGGGGGTGCGGTTCAGCGGATCAGAATGGCGCGGAAGTCATTCACGTTCGTGCCCGTCGGCCCCGGTACGAACAGGTCATCCAAGGCGGCAAAGGCCGAATAGGCATCATTGCCCGCCAGCAGTGCCGCCGGATCATGCCCCAGCCCCCGCAGGCGTGCCATGCTGGTCCCATCGGCCAAGGCCCCGGCGTTGTTTTCTGATCCGTCAATCCCGTCTGTATCAGCGGCCAACGCCGTGCAGGCCACACCTTCGGCGGCCAGCGCAAAGGCCAGCAGGAATTCCGAATTCCGCCCACCACGGCCACGCCCACGCAGGGTAACGGTGGTTTCACCCCCCGACAGAATGACCACAGGCGGCGCAAACGGGCGGTTCCGCATGGCCACCTCACGCGCGATGGCGGCGTGCATGCGGCCAATATCGCGCGCCTCGCCTTCGATTGCGTCGGACAGGATCACGGCCGGCACGCCCAAGGCATGCGCCCGTGCTGCTGCCGCCTCGAGTGACAAACAGGCCGAGGCCACCACCCGCACCACATGTCCTGCGAACAGCGGGTCATCGGGGGCGGGTGCGGCTGCCGCAGGGTTTTGCAGCCATGCCGCCACGCGGTCCGGCAGGGCAATTCCCCATGCCTGCACCATCGCCTGCGCCTGCGCCAACGTCACCCCATCTGGCACCGTTGGCCCGGATGCCACCTGTGCCGGATCATCGCCCGGCACATCGGACACAATCAGGCTGACCACCCGCGCGGGGTGGCATGCCGCAGCCAGCCGCCCGCCCTTGATGCCCGACACATGTTTGCGGATGGCGTTCATCACGGAAATTGGGGCACCGCTGGCCAGCAGCGCGCGGTTCAGGGCGGCCTCATCCTCCAGCGTCAGATCACCCGGCGGGCAGGGCAGCAGGGCCGACCCCCCGCCACAGACCAGCGCCACCACCAGATCATCGGCGGTCAGCCCTTGCACCGCTGCAAACAGCGCCTGCGCGGCGGCAAGACCCGCGTCATCGGGCACCGGATGCGCGGCTTCCATCACCCGCACCGCCTGCGTGGCACAGCCATAGCCATAGCGCGTGACGACAACGCCCGACAGCGGACCATTCCACAGGGTTTCAAAGGCCGCGGCAAGCTGTGCCGCGCCCTTGCCCGCACCGATCACCACGGTACGCCCCTTGGGCTGGGGGGGCAGGTGCGCCTGCAAGGCCAACATGGGGTCGGCGGCGGCGACTGCGGCGTTGAAAAGTGCGGTCAGAAACGTACGGTCATCCATCGACTTGCCCCCAATCCGCCGCCTGCATTTCGCGCAACCGGCTGGCCGTGCGTTCAAATTCAAACGAACCCGCCCCTTCCAGATACAGCCGTTCGGGCACATCTGCGGCGCTTGCAATCAGCCGCACGCGTGCTTCATACAGCGCGTCAATCAGCGTGACGAAACGCTTGGCCTCGTTGTAATTGCTGGCCGACAACTGCGGAATATCCTCGAGGATCAGCACCCGCACCGCCGCCGCAATCGCCAGATAATCTGCCGGGCCAAGGGGCCTTGCGCACATTTCCCAGAACGTCGCCCGCGCCACCCCATTGGCAAAGCGCGGCACCTCTACCTTGCGGCCCGTCACCACCAATGGCAGCACCTCGGCCACAGCACCCCCTGTCAGATCCCGCCAGATCGCATCCAGCGGCTCACGCGCCGTGCGCGCCGGGTGGAAATACACCTGCGCGCCGGTCAGGCGGAGCTGGCGGTAATCGGTCGGGCTTTCCAGCTCCAGCACCTCGGTCCGGGCCAGCAACAGCGCGATAAAGGGCAAAAACACCTCGCGGTTCAGGCCATTCTTGTACAGATCCTCGGGCGGGCGGTTTGATGTGGTCACAATCACCACGCCTGCATCCATCAGCATGGTGAACAGGCGG
Organism: Rhodobacterales bacterium; assembly: GCA_043751715.1. Classification (GTDB taxonomy): domain Bacteria; phylum Pseudomonadota; class Alphaproteobacteria; order Rhodobacterales; family Rhodobacteraceae; genus JAAFHS01. The sequence continues at coordinate 10,852 of JAYUZO010000215.1, forward strand.
CCCACCAGCATGGCATCGGTGATGTCATTGATCTGCATTTCGTCAAAGCACAGACAGGCCAGATCGGCGATCAGCGCATCCGCCACCGGCGCCAGCGGATCATCGACGCCCTTCTTGCGCTGAGCAAAAACGCCGGCATGCACCTCTTGCATGAAGGCGTGAAAATGCACGCGGCGTTTGCGGGGGATATCAGTTGCGGCAAAGAACAAATCCATCAGCATGGATTTGCCACGGCCGACACCGCCCCACAGATAGACGCCCTTTGGGGCCTGCGCCGTTTTGCGGAAACGCGACAGAAAGCTGCGTTTGCGCCCGGCCTGATCTTCCAGCCATTGGCGGATTTCATCCAAGGCGGGCAGCACATCAAGCTGGGCGGGGTCCGCGCGCAGGGTGCCTGCGGTGACGCGGGCATCATAGATATCGGTCAGGGCTTCGGCAAAATTCTCACGCATGGGCACGCAACGCATGGGCACGCCTTGCCGCATGCCGCCCCGCCCAAAGGCCGGTGGCAAGGCAGGCGGTCAGCAGGTAGCCGCCGGTGGGCGCATCCCAATCCAGCATTTCACCACAGGCAAAGGTGCCGGGCATGGCGCGGAGTTCCAACGCATTGGTCAGGGCGGCGCGGGTGATGCCACCTGCGGTGGAGATGGCCTCATCCATGGGGCGCAACCCGGTGTGGCGCAGGGGCAGCGCCTTGATCAGGGGCGCAAGGGTGGGGGGCAGGGGGCGGGCCATTTCCATAACAAGGGCGATGGTGAGGGGGGAGAGGCCGAGTTTCCGCAACCGGTTGGCCGCAGATTCGCCATGGCGAAGGGTGCGCTCTCTGGCGATCAGCCGGGCCAGCGGCACATCGGGCGCAAGGTCCACCATCAGCCCTGCCCCCGCGCGCAGGGCCGGGCTTAGTGCATACAGCCCGCCCCCCTCAATACCCGTGGCCGTAATCACCACTTCACCGCGTGACACCAGCCCCCCCGCACGCAGAGCAATCGCCTTCAAGGGCACCCCGAAATGCGCCAGCATATGCGGCGACCAATCCACCGATACCCCGACGTTGGACGGCTGCAAATCCGCAACCTGCACGCCCGCTGTGCGCAAACCGGGCACCCAGGCCCCGTCAGACCCCAGCCGCGCCCAACTGCCGCCGCCCATGGCCAGCACGGTGACATCGGCGGTGTGCGCGCCATCCCACCGCACGCCGGTTTGCAGCACCACGCCCTTTTCGCCCAGCCGCCGCAGCCATGCCCGCAGCAGGGGGGATGCCTTCATCGCCTTTGGAAACACGCGGCCGGATGACCCCGTGAACACATCCTGCCCCAGCCCCACGCACCACGCCTGCACCTGATCCGGCCCGAAGGTTGCCAGCATGGGTGCTAGCCAGCCAGCATCGTAATGCGCTGAAAACGCCGCTGCGCCCTCGGCCTTGGTGATATTCAGCCCCGACTTGCCCGCCATCAGAAATTTGCGCGCAGGTGTCAGCTTTTGCTCCAGCACCCGCACCGCAAGGCCCGCATCCGCCATCGCCTCGGCCGCCATCAGCCCGGCTGGACCTGCCCCTACCACCAGCCCCGTCTTCACGGCATCTGCCCTTTGATCTCCACCACCCGGTGCGGATAAGGCATCTCGATCCCTTCGGCCTTCAGCGCGTTCCACACCGCAAACAGCACCGGGCTGCTGTATTTGTTCTTGCCGTCATCCAGCCCCGCCGCCCAGTATTCCACCGCGAAATCCACCGCACTTTCGCCAAAGCCCCGCAGTTCGCAATCCGGCCCATCGGGTGATTGCAGCACGAACGGCAAGGCCGCCACTGCCGCCTCGATGATCGCAGGCACCCGGTTGATATCCGTGTCGTAGCTGACCGAAAACACCGCCTCATAGCGGTTAGCACTGCCCTGATCGGAATAATTCACCACCCGCGTTGTGACGAAATGTTCGTTCGGCACCACGATCCATTTGCCGTCAAACGTTTCCAGAATGCACGACCGCGCCGTCATTTTCACAATCGTGCCGCGCTCGCCGCCGTCCAGTTCAACGTAATCACCAACCGTGGTTTGCCCTTCCAGCAGCAGGATCACCCCTGATACAAAGTTCGCCGCAATCTGCTGCAACCCCAGCCCGATTCCCACGCCCAGCGCGCCGCCCAGCACCGCAAGTGCTGTCAGATCAATGCCCATGATCGACATCAGCAACAGGAACGCCGTGCCAAAGATCACGATTTCTGCCGCCTTTACCGCAAGCTGCCGCGTTGCCGGGCGCATGGCCTCTTGGGTGGAAATAAAGCCCGCGCTTTGGCGGTTTGACCAGCCGCCCATCCAGAACAGCAGGCTGCCCGCAATCACCCCCCGGATCAGCGCCATCACTGAAAAGCTGATATTGCCAAACGCGATGACAGTCGCATCCAGCCGCGTGGTGATATCATCCAGCAGCCCCAGCGCAAAAAGCGCCGCCACCGGCACCAGCACATACCGCCCCAGCAGGCGCAAAAAGCCGTCGGTCAGCACGTCACGCACCAGGATCAGCGCGGCCATCAGCATGAACACGCGCTTGCCAAAGGCAATCACATCGCCCGCCCCAAACGCCGCACGCGTGGCCTGTTCACCCATGGCCGTCAGCGCATAGGCGATCAGCGGCAACAGCAGCGGCAGAAACCGCAGGGCAAAGCGGCGCGCCGTGGCAATGCTGCCCACCTTGCCATTTGCCGGGGTAATCACGCGCGCAGCAACGGGTTGCAGGCGGCGCGTGATCAGCACAGCGACGATGAAGGACAAGGCCAGCAGGCCAAACTGTGACCACGCGGCAGGCGATGACAGCCAGCTTACGGCCAGATCAACGCCTTGTGTGGCATACCCTGTCATCCGGTCGATGATTGTGCCCTCAGCCATATCAGCGCCCCCTTGCACCCGCATACTCCCTTACAGCCTGCCCGCCATGCTTTGAAACGCAAAAATGAAAACGGGCAGCCCTACCGCAGGCCGCCCTTTCAATATTGCCCAAATATCCGCGCCGCAGGCCCCGGCCCTTCAAATGCACAGCTACCGCCGTTTTGGCACCCGGTTCTCATACCAGCGGAACAGCAGCACGATCACCCCGGTGATGCACAGATAGACCAAGGCCAGCACCAGCAGCGGTTCATACACGATCAGCGTTTCTGCCCGCACCCGGCTGGACACCGCATAGATATCCGTCACCGTGATCATCGCGACCAGTGGCGTCGCCTTCAGTTGCAGCACCGTCTCACCGCCCAGCGTGGGCAGCACCCGCTGCACCGCCTGTGGCAACCAGATGCGCCGGAACATCGTGAAGCGCGGCATGCCCATGGCGGTTGACGCCTCCAGCTGTCCGCGCGGCACGCCTTTGAACGCCCCGCGCATCACCTCGCCCTCATACCCCGCCACCGACAAGGACAGGCCCAGCACCGCGTAATACCACGCATCGCGCAGAATCGGCCAGAACATGCTTTCGCGCAGCCCCGGAATGCCGGGAAACAGGCTGCCCAGCCCGTAATACAGCAGGAACAGCTGCAACAGCAGCGGCGTGCCCCGGATCACCCCGCAAAACACCTGCGCCGGGCGGGCCAGCCACCACGGCCCCACCGCCTGCGCCAACCCCAGCGGAATCGCCAGCGCCATGCCGATGGTCATCGTCAGCAGCAGCATCACCAGCGTATTCCAGAT
>JAYUZO010000216.1:0-5762 GCA_043751715.1 Rhodobacterales bacterium
GCCAGCACAGCGCGGTCAACCGGGCCATTGCCATCGACCGATCCCCCCGCGCGCGCCGCACCTTCCAGCACATCCAGATGCGCGGGCAGCCGGGTTTCCACGTTGTCGCGGAGCTTGAGCGTGATGTGGCCTGCGCGGATCATTGCCAGCCCTCATCCGGTTTGCGTTCGACCAGATGGAAATTCTCTGTCTCACCATCTGGCAGTTCGATGACCAGATGCCCGCCACCCCGCCCCGGCGGCAAAGCAAACGACGCGGCAAGGCTTGATGCACGCACCGTATCCAGGGCGCGGCCATCCAGCGTGGCGCGGGGTGCGCGCCCGCCCTCAATCAGATTGCGCCCACCGATCTGAATTTCGCGCGCAGCGGGATCAATCTCCAGCCGCCGCATCGCGGGTCCGGGGCGACCCTGCGCCGCCATGCCATGGCGCAAACGGTCAGCCAGCGCACCGCCGGGTTCCGGGCGCCGATCATCGCGGGGTTGGGGGGGGTCCGGCGCGAAAACCGGGGTGTCGGGCGGCGCATGCCCGCCGATATCTTCCAGCCGCGGCCGCGCCAGATTAAGCGCCCCCTTGATGCGGCCCAGATCAACGCCAGTCTGGCGCGACAGGGTTTCTTCGCCAGCACTGCGCTGCAGGTTGCGCAGTTGCGCCCCGTTGCGCACCCCGATCTTGGCCAATTGGCGCTGTTCCGCCTCGGCCAGCCCCAGTTCCGTCAGCGATGGGGCCTGTGACATTTCCATGGAAACGGTGTTTTCCTCAATCATCGGGCGGGTGATGGTGGTAAAGCCAATCGACACAGTGCTTGCCCCCGCCTCATTCGGGGCGGCGGGGCGGAAGGTGACCTTTCCTTCCGGGTTCATTTCGACAAACACCTGCAAGTTCACGTTGAAATCCTTCAGGGCAAAAGTCAGTGGTCGGTTCACGGCCTTGAGCCGCAGTGCATCTTGGGTCTGGTCGAGCTGGGCGGTGATCGCCTCAAGAAAATCTTCAATCGGGTAGCCCACAGAGGAAGGCATGGCCTTATCCTGCGGGGTCAGGGGTGTTCAGCGTCGGCTCTGCCTGCAGGACAAACCGCATCCGATGGGTGATGGGTTCAAACCCCGACCGGTAGGCAGACCATGGCGGTTGGGCAAAAAACTGCGGGCCGTCGGGGCCATGTTCCATACGCAGGATCATGGGCAGGCTTATTTCGGCGGTGTCGATCTGCAGCGCGTCATGCAGCGGCGTGGCCCCTTCGGCGAGCGCTGTCAGCGTCTGGGCAAGGGTGATGCGCGTCATGGTGCCACCGCAGTTGGCGGCGGGGCGGGCATTGGCGGCAGTGCGGGTTGGGCGGGGGCCGGGGCTGGCGTTGGCGTTGGGGCCGCAGCAGGGGCGGGGGTGCTGGGGGCGGCAATCTTGGCGCGGCTGCTGATCAGCTGGATCGCGGCACTGTCAGCAAAGCGTTCCAGCGGGAAATAGTCAGACTTGAACCGCACGCGCACTTCGCCGGTCAGATCAGCCTTCATGTTCACATCAGATTGCGCGTTCAGATTGGTGGTGTTCACCAGCACGCCCGATGCGCCAAAGCTGTTTCCCCCCAGCTTTCCCGCCATCGTCCAACTGGTGGGTTTGTAATCGGAAAACGTCAGCGATGTGCTTTCGGACGCATCCACATGAAACACCAGTTTCGCGTTGATCTCACCATCCGACACGACAATGCGGTTGATCCCCATCATCACCATCGTGGCCAATGACTGGTGCCGCATTTCGGCCAGCGTGAACCGCGTTTCCGGGATCACCACATCATTGATCGCCGTGGCATCCAGATCAGCCGGACTGTCAAACCCCAGATCCTTCAGGAACGATGGCAACTGCCCCGCTGCAACCGCATCGGTTCGCACCGTCATCATCGGGCTGCCGGTGGATGTGTCCTTGGCAAAGATATCGCTGTAATTGCTGGTCAGATGATCCTTGGCCATATCATCTGAAATGTTGTCAGCCATGAACTGATCAACGGTCTTGGCCGTTTCCGCAAGCAGGCGCGAATAGGCCTCCATCTGCTGAATCGAACTGTCTACAATCGCCTGAAACGTGCCCTGAATAAGCGATGCCGTGAATTCCGGAAAGGCCACCGCCCCCAGCATTTCGCGCGTGGCCCCCGCCGCGCGCTGAAAGGCATTCGCACCGGTGGCTGCAACTGGTGCGGCTGCACTTGCCGCTGCAGGTGCCGGTGGCGGGGCTGCCGGTGCCGGGGTTCCCCCACCGCGCAGATCATCAAAGTTGGGTGCGAACGGCCGCGCAGGTGTGCGGTCCAAATAACCGAACACGCGGGCCATTGCATCGCTCATGTCCCGTTGCTGGCTGGGTGACAGCGCCTGATAGGCCGGGCTTTGATGCAGGGCACCTGCCACATCCGGGGCCACGTCTGACGGGCGGGAAGCGGGGTATGCCATCGCCTAGGCCCGCCCTTCTGGGTTACCAAATGCCTCGGACAGCCGCAGTTTCAGCAGCGCATCACCCAACGCCCCCGGTCCTGCCGATGTGACCATGACATCCATGATCGCCTCGGCATCTGCCACCTGCACCGGGCTTTGCGGCCCGATCGCCTGCAGCGCATGGATCAGCGCGAAATGCGTCGTATCATCCACCACATCCACTGTCGGCAGGCCCTGCGCCACGCAAAACTGCCCCAGATCCGCATACCCCAGCGCATCAAGCACCGCCCCCAGCCGTGCCGGCGTATCAAACGGGTTGATCGCGGCCCGCAAATGCGCCGTCGCCCCGGCCACATCCAGATGAATGGCCAGCGCCAGCAGCATTGCCGTCCCGCGCGGGGTGGTCAGCCCCGTAGCGGTTGCCACGTTGTGCAACGGGTCCAGCCGCCGCGTGATGATTTGCATCCGCATCGCCGCCTGAAACGCCGGATGCCGCGCTGCGGTGCGGAACCGGTCGATCCAGGGGTCCTGCCACAGGTCGGCCCCGTCTACGGGCTGCACCCGTGGCCCGCGCCCCCCCGGCACCTCCAGCCCTGATGGCCCCGTTGCCGTCACCACCGCCATCAGCACATCAGGCACACCCAGGATGCCTGCAAACGCTGCCGGATCAGCCCGCTGCATCAGCCCCAGCAGTTCGCCCAACTCGCCACTGTCCTGCATCGCCTGATGCGGCCCAAGGCGCAGGCCGTCATGCGCCCGCTGATAATAGGGGTTGTTCACCCCCAAACGCCCCCGGAACCCACCATCCAGATTCATCGCCTCATACCGCCCGCCCGCGCCTTCGGCGATGATCTGTACCAGCAGCGCATCTTCGGATGCGGGCACAGTCCCACTGGCCACAGTTCCATTGGCCACAGTCCCATTGGCCCCAGGACCACTGGCAACGGGAAAACGCGTATCCGGGCCCGGATCAAGCGGGGGAATGGGGCGCGCCGGGGTGGCCACTGCCGGCGACGCCGGGTCAGCCAGTATTGGTGCCGCCGCCCCGTCAAACCCATCATCATAATCAAACCCGCCACGCTGCCGCTGCGCGTGTGGCGCATGACCATCCACATCCTGCCACCCGCGCGCCGTGCCGCCATCGCCCGCATACACATCCAGTCCAAAATCCTCGTCGACAAAGCCCGCGGCCCCGTGTGGTTCGGCGCGCTGTAACGGCGCAGGCCTGTGCTGTGATGCGGCACGCGGCAACGGTGCAGGCGCACGCCGTGCCACAAACGGCACAGGGTGTGATGGCGCTGCCATCGGTGCCGCCTGCACTTCGCGCCCGTAATCCCGCGCCATTGGCGCGACACGCCGCTGCACGGGCAGCCCTGCGATTTGCCCGCCCAGATCGTGCAGCCCCAGCGTGGCCACCACCTGCCCGCCTGCGGCCACCCGGCCCAGCCGTTCCACAGCCACGCCCATCACCTTTGACAGGTTCGCGGCCACCAGATCTGATGCCAGCGTCACAAACGGCACGTCGGCCAGCCTGTCCAGGGCCGTGGAATAGCGCGGGTTCGCCCCTGCCTTGTCGTCATAGGCCGCCGCCAGATAATACAGCCGCGTCGGGCGCGGGTCTGACCCGATGACGTCGCGCAAAAACACCCGTGGCATCAGGTAAAACCCGGCCTCCACCTCAACCGGTTCACCCAGAAAATCCTGCCGCGACGACCGGAAATTGCGTGACGTGCGCCGGTGCGCATTGGCCGCCTGTATCAGGCTGGGGTCCGTGGCCAGAATAACGTCAAAGAACTGCGCACCCGCTGCCTGCACCTGAAATGACAGTGAAGGGTCCACCCGTCCCACCGTCATCCGCGATGGTGAAATCGTGACACCGCCCCCGTCCAGCGCAAAGCCCCGCCCGAATGCAGCATGATGCTGCCCAGTTCGCGCGCCATTTGAAAATGTCGAATTCATCGGTTCGGCCTCCGGTCGGCAGCGGCAACAGGGGGGGTGTCGCCCGGCTGCATCAATCGCGTCATCAGATCCGGCACCTCGGTCAGCGCCACAAAGCCCAGCCGCGCCGGGGGTGTATTGCCCGCGTCCAGCGCGCGCGGGTCAGGCACCTTTTCGATCCAGCCACGCCAGATTCCGGTGGCCTGCGCAATCTCGCGGGCCTCTTCGCGGTACACCACGACAAAGCGGTGCGATCTGGTCTGCGTGGGGCGCTGCATGGGCTGATTCGCCTGTGGACTGGCTGATTTACCTGCCATGTTGCACGCCGCGCATACCTGCGGATCGCGGCGCAATCACAGCCGGGTCACAGGAATAACCGTTGTATAACAATGATAAAGCCCACCCCTGTCACAGGGCGGGCCGTAGGGTGGGTTTCAGTTGTGATACGATTGACCGTGGGGTGCTTGCGCCTTAGTTTTCCCGCCGCAGATCGGATGATACCTCTTCCAGCCAGCCGCGGGCCGTATTCAGATTTGACAGCGCCATGTCCACCTTTTGCACCGGGCTGCGCGTTGCATCACTGCGCCGTCGCGGCGGTTCGGCCGCCACAACCGGCCTGCCCGGCACCGCCAGAATCGTCTGCTGAATGCGACGGGTTTCATCCATAGGCTCTACGCCCAGCTCTTCACGCAACACCTGTTCGCACAGCGCATACTGCCGCATGGCCAGCGGTCGGTCGCCGTTGTGAAAATGGCAGCGCATGATCGCGCGGTGCACATGTTCCAGCAATGGATCAATTGCCAGCAAGGCCCGGCCAAACCGCAGCCCCGTGGCCCAATCCTGCCGCGCCATCGCAGATTCGCGCAGAAAATCCAGCGCTTCACAGTGTTGCGCGCGCAGGTTTTCACGCCACAAAAGGCACCAGTCGGAATAGACCGCCTCCAGCAGATCACCCCGATAGGCCGCCACCCCAGCCTCGACCTTGGCCAGATCGCCCGGCGTTGCATCAGCCGGCGTAACAGCGCGCACCACGGCCATGGCGTCACGCAGCACGTCCACGTCCACCACACAGTCCGGTTGCGCGTGATAGCTGACCCCGCCAAAACTGCGCGGAAAGCTGGTATCGGTGTCCATTCCAACGTCCCGTAGGGCCTGCGTCACGCGCCACAATTCGGTGTTCAGCGCCCGCCGTGCCCGCGGTTCCGGCAGATGGCCCCAGAACTGATCCGCAAGCTTGCCCCGGTCAAAAGACCGGCCCGCCTCCAGCACCAGAAATGCCAGCAACTCTGCCCCGCGTTTTGTTTGCAAAACCGCCCGTCGGCCTGTTGGGCCAACCACATGAACATCCCCTAAAAGTGAGATATGGATCATGGTATCACCACGTCTGAAATGAATGATGGAAATGCAG
>JAYUZO010000217.1:0-4215 GCA_043751715.1 Rhodobacterales bacterium
ATCACGGCGCGGTTTCTGAATGACGGGCAGTTCATGCACCCTGCCCCCGGCATCACGCTGTATATTCGGGAAATCACGCCCAACGGTGAATTGCGCGATCTGTTTCTGGCGGATGACCGCAGTGATGCGGCACGGGTCACATATACGGCGGCGCGGGCCTTGCTGGTGCGGGGTGACACGGGGCCAAAGCTGATCATGTTTGATGGCATGGCGCAGAACGTGGCGCGGGGCGATCAGCGGCTGTCGGTGACACGGTTTGCCGATTTCACCTATGATCTGGGCGGATTGCTGACAGTGGGGGCGGATGCGGGCCGCACGATGGATGAGCTGTCCACCACCACGCTGTTGCAGGCTGACCCTGTGGTGCTGGCTGAAACGGGGGCCACGCGGGCGGCATTTTTGTATGAAGCGCACAGCCGCTTTGCGACACCTTTGCTTGCCACGGCGGCGGCGCTGATCGGGTTTGCAGCGCTGCTGATTGGCGCGTTCAGCCGGTTTGGGCTGTGGCGGCAGATCATATTTGCGGTGGTGCTGCTGATTTTGGTGCAACTGGTCAACACGGCCAGCGCGGGCATTGCGCTGCGCAGTGCCAGCATGGCGTGGGTGGCCTATGCGGCACCGCTGTTTGGCATTGCGATTGGCGTGGCATTGTTATGGACAGCACAGCGCCCACGCAAACGCTGGACGGCGTTCGGGCGGGGGGCTGCGGCATGACGCTAAGCCTGTATTTCATCAAACGGTTCGCAGCCATGGTGCTGCGGGTGCTGATGATCTTTTTCGGGATCATGATGCTGATCGACGTGATCGATCAGTTGCGCCGGTTTTCGGATGCCGATATCGGCCTGTCCGAGGCGGCACATCTGGCATTGATGAATGTGCCGGAAAGCCTGTACCGCATTTTGCCCCTGATCTTTGTGATGGCGGCACTGGCAATGTTTCTGGGGCTGGCAAAATCAAGCGAGTTGGTTGTAGTGCGGGCGGCGGGGCAATCGGGACTGCGGTTTCTGGTGGCACCTGTGGGCACGGCGCTGGCGATCGGAGCGTTTGCTGTGGCCGTGCTGAACCCGCTGATTGCGGCCACGACCAAGGAATATGACCGGCTGTGGGCGCAGCATTCGGCCAATGGGGCCAGCCTGTTGTCGGTGGCAGATACGGGGTTGTGGTTGCGGCAAGGCGGGGATGGCGGGCAGACGGTCATTCAGGCGGCGCGGTCAAACGCCGATGGCACGGCGCTGTTTGGCGTGACGTTCCTGACCTATGGCCCGGACGGCGCACCCCTGCAGCGCACCGAGGCGCGCGAAGCAACGCTGGAGCCCGGCGCCTGGGTGCTAAGCGATGCCAAGACCTGGGACTTGCGCAGCGATAACCCGGAAACGACGGCCGCAGCGGCCAGTACGGGCTTGCGGCTTGCATCCGATCTGACGCCGGATGCGATCCGTGACAGTTTCGGCACGCCCTCTGCGATTCCGATCTGGGATTTGCCGTCCTATATCAACGGGTTGGAAAAGGCGGGTTTTTCGGCGCGCAGCCACCGGGTCTGGTTCCAGATGGAACTGGCGCTGCCCTTGCTGCTGGCGGCGATGGTGCTGATAGCGGCGGGGTTTTCCATGCGGCATGCGCGGTTTGGCAAGCCGGGCAAGCTGGTGCTGCTGGCCATGCTTTCGGGGTTTGCGATATTCTTTCTGCGCAACTTTGCCCAGGTGCTGGGTGAAAACGGCCAGATCCCGATCATGATGGCGGCATGGTTTCCGCCGATTGCCGCTGTCATGCTCAGCCTTGGGCTGCTGTTGCACCTTGAGGATGGCTGATGCGGTTCTTTAGGGTCATCATCGCCTTATTTGCCTTGGCCCTGCCCGGCCATGCACAGGACCGTGCCACGCTGGTGGCCGACAGCGTATCTATTGCGGGTGACAACCGGCTGATTGCCGATGGCGGGGTTGAGGTGTTCTTTCGCGGCGCGCGGCTGCGGGCTGAAACCATTGTTTACGATCAAGGCACCGACCGGTTGCTGATCACCGGCCCCATCGTGCTTGAAGATGGCGGCAATACCGTGGTGTTTGCCGATCAGGCCGATCTGCGCGCCGATCTGACTGAGGGCATTCTGATTTCTGCGCGCGTGGTGCTGAACCAGCAATTGCAGCTGGCCTCCGCCGAGGTGCAGCGCATTGGCGGGCGTTATACGCAACTGGGCCGCACTGTTGCCTCCAGCTGCAAGATTTGCGCAGGCGACACCACGCCACTGTGGGAAATCCGTGCCAGCCGCGTGGTGCATGACCAGCTTGAACGCCAGCTGTACTTTGACAACGCGCAGTTGCGCATCGCCGGTGTGCCGGTGTTTTACCTGCCCCGCCTGCGCATGCCCGACCCGACGCTTGACCGGGCCAACGGGTTTTTGTTCCCCACGGCGCGTGCCACATCACAACTGGGCTATGGGCTGAAACTGCCGTATTTCCTGGCCCTTGGCCCGCGCCGCGATGTGACGCTGACGCCCTATTTCACATCCAAGGGTGCGCGCACCATTGAGTTGCGCTACCGCGAGGCGTTTCGCACCGGGAATATCAGGCTGGAAGGTGCTGTTTCATTTGATGATCTGCTGCCGGGCAAACGGCGCGGCTATGTGCAGGCCACGGGGGCCTTTACCCTGCCGCGCAATTTCCTGCTGTCGTTTTCCGGCCAGTTGGTTAGCGATCCCGGCTATTTGCTGGATTACGGCATTTCCGATACTGACCGTCTGGACAGCCGGATTGAGGTCACGCGCACGCGGCGCAATGAAACCATCACCGGGCGGATCATCGCGTTCAATTCAATCCGTGACGGCGATATCAACGCCAACCTGCCGTCGCTGATTACCGATCTGACCTTTCACCGCCGCTTTTCCGGTGGGCCGCTGGGCGGCGAAGGGGGCTTTCGGTTCAACACCCATACCCACCGCCGCACGTCCAACGTGAACACCGACAGTGACGGTGACGGCATCAGTGACGGGCGCGACGTGGCGCGCGCATCAGCACGCATTGACTGGCGGCGCAGCTGGACCACGGCACAGGGCATGGAGTTTACCTTTGCCGCCGAAGGTGCGGCGGATGCCTATGGCATCAGTCAGGACCTGCTGTTTCAGGGCAACACCCTGCGTGGGCATGCAGCGGTGGCGGCCGAACTGCGCTGGCCCTGGATGAAGGCCGGGCGCGGCGGTGTCAGCCATGTGATCGAACCGATTGTGCAGGTGGTGCTTGCGCCATCAGACACGGAAACCCTGCCCAATGAGGATTCCGTGTTGGTGGAATTTGATGAAGGCAATCTGTTCGCGCTTGACCGCTTTCCCGGATCAGATGCCGTTGAACGCGGGTTCCGGGCCAATGTCGGGCTGACTTACACGCGCTACGATCCGCAGGGCTGGACGCTGGGGCTGACCCTTGGCCGCGTGCTGCGGGACGATGATCTGGGCCAGTTCAGCGCGGCATCGGGGCTGGACGGGGCCAGTTCGGATTGGCTGGCGGCGGCACAACTGACACTGCCGCAGGGGTTTACGCTGACCGAGCGTGCAGTTTTTGGTGATGATCTTGATCTGGCAAAGTCGGAAATGCGGCTGGACGTGGCGCGGAACCGCTTTGGAATTGCAGCATCCTATGTCTGGGTGGTGGCCGATCCGGTGGAAAACCGCGCCGTGCCGATTTCAGAGCTGACCTTTGATACCAGCTATGATTTCGCCAGCGGCTGGACGGGCAAACTGACCGGGCGCTATGATCTGGAGGCCGACCGCGGCACGATTGCAGGGCTGGGATTGGCGTACAAGAACGAATGTATGGTGGTCGATCTTTCTCTCTCGCGTCGGTTTACATCATCCACTAGTGTGGAACCGACGACGGATTTCAGCCTGTCAGTTGATTTGATCGGCTTTGGCGGCGGGACGGAAGCAGGGCCTGCCCGCGTTTGCCGCAGGTAACGATCAGCAGGATACGGGCACAAAGGACGGCAAGGGCAAATGGCGATACGCAGGTTTGTGACAGGTGCGGTGCTGGCGGCGACGCTGGGGCTGGCGGCCCCGGTGGTGGCGCAGGACAGCCCGTTTGGCCCCTATTTGTATGTGGGTGACCGGGTCATCACAAATTTTGAGCTGGAACAGCGGGTGCGGTTCCTGTCGCTTTTGCGCGCACCGGGTGATCCGCTAAGTCAGGCGCGTGATGCGTTGATTGATGACAAACTTCGCATGATGGCGGC
>JAYUZO010000218.1:0-1615 GCA_043751715.1 Rhodobacterales bacterium
TGATGGAGGGTGATCCGCTGCTGGTGCAGGCTGAACAAAAGCTGATCGGGCAGGCGGACGAGTTGGTGGTGTTGGCTGACAGCACGAAATTCGCGGCCCGGTCCAGCCTGCTGCTGTGTGCCCTGTCGCGCATTCATACGGTCATCACTGATGACGGCATTTCCGACCGCGATGCAGCCATGTTGCAGGCGGCGGATATCAGGCTGATCGTGGCGCAGGTTGCAGCCACGGACAGACCACAAGACCGCGCCAGCGAAGGCTGACGTAATTTCACCGCTCATAAGGGAGGATACAATGAGCATCCTGAGAAAAGCACTGACAACGGCGGCACTTGCCACCGCACTGATGGCGCAGGGCGCTTATGCCGAAACGATCAAGATCGCGATTGTGGTCAAGGCGCTTGGCATCGGCTTTTTCGAGGCCGCCAACAAAGGCGCCGAAGAGGCAGCGGCAGAGCTGGGCGATGTGGAAATCATCTACACCGGCCCCACCGATACCACTGCCGAAGGCCAGATCGAGGTGATCAACGCTTTGGTCGCCCAAGGGGTGAACGCCATCGCGATTTCGGCCAATGACCCGGATGCCGTGGCACCTGCCCTGAAAAAAGCGATGGAGCGTGGGATTACGGTGATCTCTTGGGATAGCGGTGTGGCACCGGAAGGCCGCATGATGCACCTGAACCCATCATCCAGTGCGCTGATCGGCAATACGATCATCAAACTGGCGGCTGATCATCTGCCAGACGGCGGCGATGTGGCAATTCTGTCGGCCACCTCCACCTCAACCAACCAGAATATCTGGATCGAAGAGGCAACCAAGGTGCTGCCGAACTATCCGGGCATCAACCTGGTGGCCACCGTCTATGGTGATGACCTTGCCGATAAATCCTACCGCGAAGCACAGGGGCTGATTGCCACCTACCCGAACCTGCGCGCGATCATTGCGCCAACGACGGTGGGCATTCTGGCGGCCAGCCAGGCGGTGACGGATGCAGGCCTGATCGGCAAAGTAAACGTGACGGGCCTTGGCCTGCCATCGGAAATGGCGGGGGCTGTGGCATCAGGTGCGACCACATCCTTTGCAATCTGGAACCCGATTGATCTGGGCTATGCCGCCACCATGCTGGCCTACAACATCAACAAGGGTGCTGCTGTTGGCGAAGGTGCTGCCATCCCGATGGGCCGCATGGGCACAGCCACACTGGATGCCAACGGTGAGGCGGCCATGTCTGACCCCTTCACCTATGACGCATCCAACATCGAAGCCTTCAAGTCGGTGTTCTGACATTTGCTACAAGCGCCTCCCTCCCCCCACTGTGGGGGAGGGTTGGGGTGGGGGGCTTCCCCACCTCACCAATCCCATCCCACAAAGGCAATGCCATGAACCCCGTCCTGTCGCTGCGCGACATTTCCAAGTCATTCCCGGCGGTCAAGGCGCTGTCTGGCGTGCGGCTGGACCTGTTCCCCGGCACCGTTACGGCCTTGATCGGTGAAAACGGTGCGGGCAAATCAACCATCGTCAAGGTATTGACGGGCATCTACCAGCCCGACGCAGGCACGATTGCGGTGGATGGTGTGATCACCCATTTCCCCACGCCGGATGCCGCCGCTGCGGC